>CAZCMY010000106.1:0-4134 GCA_964500055.1 uncultured Acidaminococcales bacterium
TATTGTACGTATTGTTATATTTTTATTCACGTGGGAGGATTATATTAAAAATGACTAATTTCAGGTGGAAAGTTGCTTGGCTTATTTTTATCCTCAGTTTTGTTTCTTACATGGATCGTGTTAATCTCTCAGTAGCAACGCCGGTTATTATGAAGGAGTATGGCTTTGATAAGGTTGATATGGGGTTAATTCAGACCTTCTTCTTCGCTGGTTATGCGCTTATGCAAGTTCCTGGCGGTATGATGGCCGAAAAATTTGGTCATCGCATTACAGGTTCTTTGGCTGTTATCTGGTGGTCAGTGTTTACTGTTCTGACAGCTTGTGCTAAAGGGAAGTTTAGCTTTGCCGCAATTCGTTTCTTGTTTGGTATGGGTGAAGGTCCTGTTTATCCTGCTTTTGGCATAGCTATTTATCGTTGGTTTAATGTAAAGGAAAAAGGTAATGCCAGTTCTTTCCTTTTGACTGGTTCTTTCTTGGGACCGGTAATCGGACCAGCTGCGACAGTTGCCTTGCTTTCAATATTTGGCTGGCACATGGTTTTTATTCTTTTCGGTTTAGTTGGCTTTGTAATGGCTTATTTCTGGTATAAGTACGTACCAGAAAATCCGGCTGACAGCCCTTATGTTAATAAAGAAGAACTTGCTTTTATTCAGGAAGGACGTGGCACTGCCGATACCAAGAAGGAAGTTGCACCTTGGGGAAAACTTTTCCGTTCGACGCAGTTCTGGGCAATCGGCATCCAATATTTCATCACTGACTATGTCATGTTCGTATTCTTATCCTGGCTCCCATTATATTTAATGGAAGCACATGGTTTTTCTTTGGCAAAGATGGGTATGTGGGCAGCTTTACCATGGCTGACACTAATCGTCATAACTTTTGGTGCTGGCTATGTTTGTGACAAGGCTATTGCCGCTGGTGGTTCTCAATACTGGATTAGAACTCTTACGGGTGCTTCCGGCATAGTACTCTGCTCAATAGCATTATATATGGCAACTTTAACACATAATCCAGCACTGAATGTTATGTGGCTGTCCTTGTCACTGGGTTCTCTTGGTCTTACCTTTAATGCCTCATGGGCTTGCGCTATCAATCTGGGAGGTAAATTTGCCGGCTCAGTTTCCGGGTGGATGAATTTCTGGGGCAATGTTGGTGGAGTTATAGCACCGACCCTTACAGCGTGGATTGCTACTGCTTATAGCTGGGATGCAGCACTTCTGGCAACAGCGTTTTCCGGTATAATTGGCGTTATTGCCTGGATCTTTGTTAAACCGGATAAGGCAATTGTTTGATACTTGCCTTTAATTAAAGAATAAGCTATAATATTTGGAGTGGTTGAGGAAAACTCACCACTCCTATTTTCATAATAGACAGTTCGTAACCATCCTGTCTCTAAATAAAACTATGGGCGATACTGCTGACAGGCAGTGCTTTGTTGTTTATTTTAGAGGCCGTTAGGCCTCTTTTTATTTGTCTGTCAAAGTGTTTGCAAAAGGGAGAGAAAACATGTTTAACAAGGAATTTACCAAAACCAGGAAATTAACTATTTCTGCACTATGCATTGCTTTATATGTAGTAGTAATGATGTGTACGCAAAGCTTTGCCTTTGGTCAGTACCAGATACGTATCGCAACGGCCCTCTATGCTTTGAGTGCCATTTTCCCATTTTTGGTTGTGCCGTTTGGCCTTGCTAATTTTGTAAGCAATTCAATTATGGGTGGGTTGGGACCACTGGACATGCTGGGAGGAGCTTTGGTTGGTTCAGCAACCAGCGCAGTGATAGTCTGGTTAAAAAGCAAAGACCTGCCAAATTATTTAATTGCTTTGGCAATTACACTGATTCCTGGCTTGGGTGTGCCTATCTGGCTTTCTTTGCTGCTTGGAATACCATACTGGGTATTGGCTTCTTCAATAATTTTAGGCCAGCTTATTTCTGGCATTGTTGGCGCTGCGTTCGTGACCGCTTTGGAGAAGAAGGAAGTTTTGACAGAAATAATTGATAAAAGGTAGGAGACAAATATGGCTGGAAGAGATAAGAAAGATTTGGCAGGCGTTACATTATTAGGCAATCAGAATACGAAGTATCTCATGGACTATGCACCGGAAGTACTGGAATCTTTCCCAAACAAGCATCCTGGCAATGATTACTTCGTGAAATTCAATTGCCCGGAATTTACCAGTCTTTGCCCAATGACTGGCCAACCGGATTTCGCAACTATTTACATATCTTATGTGCCGGATGAAAAACTTGTGGAAAGTAAAGCTTTGAAACTCTATTTGTTTAGTTTCCGCAATCATGGCGATTTTCATGAAGACTGTGTGAATATTATTATGAAGGACCTTATCAAATTGTTGGATCCCAAGTATATAGAAGTATTGGGCAAGTTTACGCCACGCGGTGGTCTGAGCATTGATCCTTATTGCAATCATGGCAAGAAGGGAACCGAGTGGGAGGCAACCGCAAAAGAGCGCTTGCATTTCCACGATATGAATCCCGAAACTGTAAACTATCGCAAATAATGAATTAAAACCACGTTATATTTTAAACAAACATCAGGCAGCAAAGGCAAAGTGTTTGTTTAGAAAAAGAGACGTGGTTTTTGTTTGTTCAAGAAAATTTGATTAGACTTCTCTTTTTTTGATTACTGTGCTACAATAGGCATGTATTTAAAAATAAGGGGATTTTTGTGTTTTGTGGGACTCAAAAAGTTCCGCGAGGGACAAAAGTCTAGTGCTTGAGGAGTTCAAATGGACAATATTATCAATTTACAGAAGAAAATTGTGCCTGAACTCAGCGAATTGTTGGTATTAAGGTACCAGGTACTTCGCCAAGTAAGTCACGAATCACCTATTGGCAGAAGAGCACTAGCCAATCGTTTGGGCCTTAGCGAACGAGTTTTGCGCGCACAGGTCGATTTTCTGAAGAACTGCGGACTTTTGAATTTTTCACCTTTGGGGATGTACGTTACGGATGAAGGGGAAGAAATTCTTAAGGAACTTGCAGATTATGTACGCAAATTGCAGGATCTTTCATCTTTAGAAAATCTGCTTAGTGAAAAACTTAATATTGCCAGGGTAGTAATTATTCCTGGAGATTGCGACCAGGAGGATGTAGTAAAAAGAGAAATCGGACGTGCTGCAGCAGGCATACTTATCAATCTGCTTAGTGACGGTGAAGAGCATATCGTCGCAGTAAGCGGAGGAACTACAATGGCTGCTTTGGCTGCTAATGTCAGCGGCAGTGCACCAAAAACAGTTGTCGTTCCGGCTCGTGGCGGGCTTGGCGATAATGTTGAAGACCAGGCTAATACGATTGCTTCAGTTTTAGCGCGAAAATTTGGAGCAAGGTACAAACAGCTTTATGTACCGGATGGTGTCAGCGAAGAGATTTTGAACAGTATTTTGGCTGAGGACACAACAGTCAAATCGGTAGTTGAAATTATCAGAAATGCTGATATTCTTGTACATGGTATGGGAAGAGCTGATACGATGGCAAGGCGCCGCGGTCTGGCACCGGATGTTTTACAGAAATTGGAAAACGAAGGCGCTGTTGGTGAAGCCATAGGTCAATATTGTAGCCTGGACGGTAAGGTTGTTTATGTTACAAATAACGCCGGTCTGATGGTTAACGATTTAATGCACATCAGGAAAGTAATAGGTATCGGCGGAGGCAAGTCAAAAGCTGCCGCTATCCTGGCAGTTATCAGAGCATCACGACAGGATATCCTTATTACCGATGAAGCTGCGGCTAAGGATATAACCAAAATTATTACAGAAGAGCTTTAAGAACATTGGTTAATAAAAATGCAGATATTTTCAAGGAGGTTTTTGTATTATGGCAAATGTAGCAAAGGTTGGTATTAATGGGTTTGGAAGAATAGGTAGAAACGTATTTCGTGCAGCATTAAACAACCCGGAAATTGAAATCATAGCAGTTAATGACCTCACAGATGCGGCTACCTTGGCACATCTCTTAAAATACGATTCTATTCATGGTACTTTTGATGCGGATGTGACTGTTGACGGTGATAACCTGGTAGTAAACGGCAAAAAAGTAAAAGTATTGGCACAGACTGATCCTGCAAAACTTCCTTGGGGAGAGCTTGGCGTGGATATTGTTGTTGAATCTACCGG
>CAZCMY010000107.1:0-4124 GCA_964500055.1 uncultured Acidaminococcales bacterium
AACGCCTTCTCCTTTTCCTAAGCTTTGAGAAATACTGCATTCCTCAATAGGAAACTGAGTCCCATCAATCCGGCTATGATGAATTTGCCAATGCATGTTTTTGCCAAGCAACTCTTCCTGTGAAGAATATTTTAAAAGTTTCAGGCAGCTAGCATTACAGAAGATACAATTACCTTCCAAATCGATACCATATATTGCTTCGGCTGTTGAATCAAGAATCACTTGCAGTCGCTTTTTGCTTTCTTCCAGACTTTCATTTATTCTATTTAATTCTTCTGTACGTGCTTCAACCATATTTTCCAAATTGTTGATCAGACTAATCATTTTATCAGCAACTTTGTTAAATGCTTCAGCAATCCTGCCAATCTCATCTTTGCGTACTATTTCCGCACGCGGCTGCAAGTCACCTGCTGATAATTTTTCTGCAGCATCCAGTAAGTTGTTCATTGGGCTAAGCAGTTTACGCGTGACAAAATAATTGAATAGAACGAGCAAAGCAACAGCTAAAACTAAAAGAAAGACGGTCTGCTTAATATTTTGTGATACTTCAGCGACAAGCACACTTGTGGGCATGGCCGAAATAATGATCCAATCCAAGCCGTTTTGCCGATACTGCTCGACACCTATAAACATTTTTTTGTTATCAATGGTATAAATAAATGAATTCTGCTTAGCAGAAAGATGTTTTTGATAAATTTGCCCGAGGACATCTTGATCAATACTGCTGAAAGCAGTTGCTGCGGCGGCATTTGTCTGGCTGATGCCGTTCCGGTTACCCTCCCAGGAACTGGATATTATCCTGTTGCTGGTTTTATCCAAAATTGCCACATAACCACTTTTTTGATTAACAATTTCTGCCAGATAGTCCCCTATCCTGGTAATCAACATATGCGTCCCCAGGACTCCCTGCAATTCATTCTTCTCATTATAAACCGGGTAGGCAGCAGAGATAGCGAGATCATCCATCACAAAATGTTTGTATACCGGTGAAAAGATTGGTGCGTGTGCTTTCTCCGCGATCTGATACCAATAACGCTCACGAGGGTCAAATACCCCTGCATCCAGAACACGGCTGCCGGCAGTTAAATCGCCATTAGCCTGATAGTACCAGGAATGACCACCCGTAGAGGCATTGTTTCGCATTATTTCAATATTACCAGCTTCATTTCTCCGTGCTCCGTAATATTCCCCGGCAGCAGTACCGTAGCTGAAGCTATATATTTCCTTATCATAGGATTGCAAAACACCGACAAAGAACTTTTCCCTTTGCCGTTCGTTACTCATATCTAAAATACCGTTTTGAATCAGTTTATAGTTCAGCTCATTGATATGCTCTGGTTTATGCAAAAATGCGTCAATCTTCCAATAGACATCCTTTGCCATATCCTGTGCCAGTTTTTGCGTAACATTCTCGGCCGATGCAGTCCAATTAGAAAAAACCAAATAAACAATACAACTCATAGTAATAGATAATGTCAAAAAAGAGACAATACCCAATATGAACTTAATTGAAAGGTTCGTTCTCCTTTCATTTTCCTTCATTGTATTCCCGCCGTTCTCGTAAAATTTCTCCTGTTAACAATGGGCACGGTTAGTTTTTGTCAACAAAGCAAGGGCATCTTCTTCTGCAAGAGGTTTGCTGAAAAGAAAACCTTGTACATAGTCGCAATGATGCTTAGCAAGATATTGTACTTGCAGCTCATGCTCAACGCCCTCGGCAACAACACGATATCCGCGTCTATGTGCTATGGCAATGATATCTCCGGCAATTGCCTTGTCAGGTGTTACTCTCAGTAATTTGTCAATAAACACTTTATCTATTTTCAAGTAGTCAATATTAAGTTCTCCTTCACGTCCTAAAGAAGAATAGCCTACACCAAAATCATCAATAGCAACTTTTATACCCATTTTTTGCAAAACAGCTAATTTAGCATTAATGTCTTCATAGTTACCCAGAAACACAGACTCTGTGATTTCGATGCATAATCTAGATGTATCTACCTCCGTTTCATTGATGATCCTGATAATATCATCGATAAATTCCGCACGGAAGAACTGGATTGCCGATATATTGACACCTACCGTAGTCTTGCTATATCCGGACAACTGCAATCTTCTGAGAAAAGTGCAGGCCTTGCGCATAATTTGTAAACCTATTGGCACAATCAACTGCATTTTTTCGGCCGAAGATATGAATTCAAGCGGCGACACCCTGCCCAATTTTTCACTCTGCATACGTGCAAGTGCTTCAAACCCATCTATCGTATTTTCCTTGAGACCCAGTATCGGCTGATACTCCAAAAAAATATTGTTTTTACCAGTTTCATTCGCAATTGCAATCAAATTGTTCTGTATTTCCGCAGCTCGGTTAATAGATTCTATTAACTTATCATCAACGAAATAATAGCCAAATACAGAGTTTTCGTTTGCACGTTTTGCTGCCTCTGAGGCATTTATAATTGCATTATTAGTATCAAAGTCGTATTTATCCAATTCTGCGACCCCAATGCCGCAGCCTATGACCTGCATGATTTGTGTTTTATTTAATACAGCAATCAGCGATTCACAAAAAGTTGCAAGTTCCCGCCTGCTGCCATAGTCAGTATCATAAAAAACAAGTTTATCAGCAAAAATCCTAAATAGTAATCTACTTTCTGAAACAAAGGCGGATAATTTATCGGCAATATCTTTGATGATTTTTTCAGTAAAACTATAGCCATATGTTGCATAAATAGCACTTATTTTATTAAGTTTCAGTAAGATAAGTGCTTTTTTTGAGCGCTCATTTTTTAATTTGTCAATTTCCATAAAACTCTGCAATGAACAATAATTGTACAATCCCGTTGACATGTCATGCCCACCAGTATATGCCAGTTCCAATTCATATTTTTTTCTATCAGTAATATCAATGATGATGCCTTCAAGAGCCTCTACATTACCTGAATCATCATATATACCCTGGCCCATTTCCAGAACCCATTTTCGTTCGCCATTTGCAGCAACTATTTCATATTCATACTTAAATGATTGTTTTGCCTGTAAGTTATTAACCCACTGCTGCCAAAGCACTTCCCTGTATTCTGGCGCGATAATATCATTAAATGATAGTTCCTTATTATTGAGCAGACTTTCCGGACTGTATCCTGTCAGCTCATAGCAGCCTTCGGACACAAATTTCATCGTCCACTCACGGTCATAACTGCAGCGATAAGCCATACCAGGCAGATGTGACAACAAAACAGATTTGCTTCGCTCACTTTCTGCCAATGCAGCTTCCGCTGCTTTTCTCTCTGTGATATCCTGCACGAGACAAATATGTTCATTATTTTCTCTACCATCAAGCTTAATAGCGCTAACAGAAATATTTGCCCAGATAATACTGCCATCTGGCCTGATATAACGCTTTTCTTGTTCATAGCCGCCAATTTTTCCTTCTTGCAGCAGCTGCATTTTTCTAAGGCCAGCTAAACGATCCTCTGGATGGGTAAAACTTGGCCAACCGACTTCATTGATTTCTTTTTGTGTGCGGCCAGTAATTTTTTCGTACATAGGGTTAACATCAGAAGTAAAATCACTTACTTGCGCAATGGCTTTCGCACTGCGTGATACCACTATACCTATAGGAGCTTGTTCAAAGAGCATCTTAAAGATGGAATCCCTTTCCTCTATCTCAAAGTCTGAATGCTTCTGCTGACGCAAAACCTCCAGCTGGACATGCAAACGTGCGCGTAATCCTGCAGGACTAAAAGGCTTCCTGACATAGTCACCTGCGCCGCAGCGAAGAGCTTTAGCCTCTTCACCAATTTGTTCGTTCTGTGTTAAAATAACAATCCTTATCCTCTGATTGATGTGATTTTCTTTAATTTCAGCAATTATCTTAAAGGCATCTTCATTAGGCAGTGCCAAATCAATAAGCGCTAATTCAATTTTCTCATCAGTTGTTAATATCTTCAAAGCTTCTACAGTACTATTTACGGATAAAACATCAAAATCATTCAAAATTTCTTTAATATTTACACATTCTTCTGTTGATTCGTTGATTAATAGTATTTTTGCCGCCATTAATATACACCCAGCTCTCTTTCTGTACTTCTCTACCAGGGCTTTTAACGAATTCAGATCTA
>CAZCMY010000108.1:0-1941 GCA_964500055.1 uncultured Acidaminococcales bacterium
TGAACCAAACTTATCTTGATACACTAATCAATAGTGTGCCGGATCTAATCTGGTTCAAAAGGTTAGATGGCATACATGTCAAGGTTAACGATAGTTTTTGTTCAACCGTACAAAAAGAGCGTCAAGATGTTGAAGGCCATGATCATTATCACATATGGAGTATCCCAAAGGAGATATATGAAAACAGTGACTATGTCTGCTTGGATACGGATTCTATCGTAATCCAATCAAAAAAGCCCGGAGTTTTTGATGAATCAGTAGCAGAACCGCAAGGAATGCGTCAATTAAAAACTTACAAATCGCCAATATTTGACGATTGCGGCGAACTGATTGGCACGGTTGGCGTTGCACAGGATGTAACTGAGTTGAAGAATACTGACACTAAACTGGATCTGATCCTTAGCACCATGCCGTTTGCCGTTATGATTACCGACTCAGCAAATAATGTGCTTATGGTTAATCAAAAATTTGAAGAGTATTTTCAAGTATCATCTGAAGACTTGGTTGGAAAATCATATCCTATTAGAGAAGCATCTGCCGATGCCTCCGCCAATCCTCCGAATTTGCTTTACTGTGACCAGAAAAGCGGTATTGGCTTGTTATGTAACGGAAAAGAGCGGATTTTAGATTTTCATACTGAACCGATTAATGATTTTTTCGGCAATTTTGTTGGCATGCTTAATGTTTTTCGCGATGTAACCATGGAGCGTGGATTACAGGCCCAACTCAAACAAATTGCTTATAGAGATCAGTTAACCGGTCTATTTACTCGACGCTATTTATTCGAAGATATCAGAGAAAAGATGATAGATTCAGACATCAGTATGCTTTACATTGATTTGGATAATTTCAAGCTGATTAATGATACTTTAGGCCACCATTACGGAGACATGGTTCTGAAAAATTCAGGACGAATAATGAAGGAGCTTTTTCCTAATGATGCTTGCATCCGTATGGGAGGCGATGAGTTTGTCATCGTCATTTTAGGCAAACACCGAATCGAAGAGTTGCAAGAGAGAGCGGAACAGCTCATCCGGAAATTCAAATGCCATTACCCGGGAACTTCGGAGCTGCAGGCACTTTCTGTCAGCATAGGCATTGCAAAAATGACAGTCACTAGTCCTGTTCAATTCGATGAACTTTTGCGCAAAAGCGACAGCGCTCTCTACAAGGCAAAAATCAGCGGTAAAGCGCATTGCGTGCTTCATACGCTGAATCTCGAAAGCGATATTAACCACCTTGCGTGATTAAAGATAGTTTTTGCTAGTAACCGTTTTCCTTTCAATTATTGAAAAACATTCACGTATTTTTGTTCGCCTGGACTTGTAGTTCAGGCGAATTTTCTTTTTAAAGAGGGAAATATTAGTTTATGAGTTTAAGAGAGGAGCAATTGAACTCTGGCATAACTTAGAAAAAATAGGAAAAGGTTGCCGTGCTTATAAACTCATAGCACGGCAACCTTTTAGCTAACATGAAGGTTCTTGCAGTTTCATATATTTATTGAGTTAAGAAAATTAACGTATAAAGAGCATTATAATGCAAAGTTTACTTTTCAGCTTTGATTGGGGCTTTGCGCGTAAAGAAATAGGTCAACGGAACAAAAAACAGGTACAGCGCGTAAGGAATAAAGCCTGAATCCGCAGAAAGTACCGCAGCAGGAACGGCTCCAGCAATGTTCCAGGGAACTATAGCCGAAATAACAATTACAGTATTTTCCAGATCAAGCGCCAGACGGTATCGATTCAGGTGTTTTTTCTCATAGACCTCATGAGTCAGTTGATGGGTGAGCATGACCGCCAAAGTTTGGTTGCAGCCGAAAGCAGCAGTGGCAAAGCTGGTAACCAAAGTGCCAAAATAAATGCTGGTTTTTTTGCTTATTTGCTCATACGCGTGTTCAATGTCCCGCAGCAGACCTGTGCCGGCGAAAAGACCAGAATATGC
>CAZCMY010000108.1:2041-4110 GCA_964500055.1 uncultured Acidaminococcales bacterium
ACGCGTGTTCAATGTCCCGCAGCAGACCTGTGCCGGCGAAAAGACCAGAATATGCTGATGAAATCAGTACTATCAGCGAAACCTGAAGCATTGAAAGTAAGCCACCACCCTGGATGACATCAGATAAAGGACCAGGCTGTGGCAGGCGGTAGCCAGTAAATATATACCACATCAAATCAGACAGGCTAACCTGTTGAATAAATAAGGCGATTGCTATGCCAGTCAGACTGCTGAGGCCCATGGATATTTTCACATCGACTTGTACAGCAGCCAGCGCCAGAATCAGGATAGCCGGCACCAGAACTACCGGATTGAGATTGAACGACTGTGGTATAGCGGTGATAATAGGGTTATCTAAACCAATCAGCGGATGTGTCAGCGAGAAAAAAACATAGCCGGCACAAGTCAAAATGAAAGGCAAAACGGAGGTTTTAAACATGTTTTCCAGGTTAATGTACAGGCGGGTTTGCGTCAGAACAGCTACCAGGTTAGCACTTGAGGACATCGGTGAACAGCGGTCGCCAAAATATGCACCGGCAATGATTGCTCCGGCCGCAACATTGACGTCCACATGCCCGCTTTTCGCCAGGACCATGAGGATTACTCCCATGGTTCCTGCAGTGCCGAAGGAGGAACCTAGCAGGAAAGACATGATGGAACTCAGAATAAAAGCGGACAGCACAAAAAACTGTTCGCTTAAATATGAGATGCCATAATAAACGATAAAGGGAATTGTTCCGCAAGCACGCCAAACCGCAGTGATGATGCCGATCAAGACAAAAATCCGAATAACGAGCAGTGACTTTTTTGAACCATTAAGCATCATAGAAAACAAGCTTGGCAACGAATGACCCCGGATAAACGCCAACATTACAAAGCCTGCCAGTCCCAAAAGCAGCGGGTATATCAGAGAAATCCTCACGTAGAGACTGAACAGCAGCGAACAGAAAAAGAAAACAAACATTAATGCAGAAGCCACTGAATCATTCCCCTCATATTATTTCCAGATTTTAACTAATTATAACTTAGTTAGAGTGATTTGTGAATTTGGCAACAGCTATTTCATTAACAAGATTTGCGTAGCATGAGGGCGTGGGATGTGGCGTTTTGCCGCTAAATATGATCAAAGGCAATCTATAGAAAAAACAACAATTGTTCTTAAAAATTGAAGGTCGACATTCTTTATGATAAAATGTAAACACAAAAGTGTTTTTTGATGGGTACTATTCAGCAAACTCACCGAAAGGCGAGGAGGCAAAGCCGTGAGCCTGAAAGCCGCGGGAACTAGGCTCACGACTGCAGAACGCAACTGATTTATTTCGTTCGTTCTAGCGGTCGTTTGTTTTTTATGTGGAAAAAGCGGTTCATTTGATGTAACTTCATGCAAATTGCTGGTTTAAGTGTGGAGGTGAAAATATGAGAGAATGGTTAATTCAGCATAGGAGATTAGTGACGATTGTATTTGTATTAATCGGAATATTTATTTTTTCTTGGTCTCTGTTTTCGGCAAGGGTTGGACAGGCATTGCAGGATTACTTAGTTGAACGCTACAGCCAAGAAGTAAACGGGCGAGTTCAAGTTGGAACTGTTGATTTGTCTCTCTATGGTTGGGCTCAAATTAAAGATGTATCACTCTATTCCAAACAAGGAGATTTGTTGGCCCGTGTTCCGATTGTAAAGCTGCAGTATAGTTGGTCTGATTTGTTAAAGACTAACTTTGGAATATCACATATTGAAACCATAACAGCAGAAGGTGCGGAAATTTGGGTGCAGGAAGAAAAAAGTCATTGGAATTGGGAAAATTTTATCAAAGAGGATCAGAGCAAAGAAAATAAATTTCAAGGAAAATTGCAAATTGTATCAGCTAAGATATATGGAAAAGTACTTTTGATGTCAAAGACCTTAGATGAGGCGAGCGGAACAATCGATTTCCATGAGTATCCGGATCTTGGCATCGGCTTTAAAGGGAAAATAGGTCAAGCTATTCTGAATATTGATGGTGAATGGAATAATAGTCAATTTGCAATAATCTCCATAAAGGGCAAAGACCTTAATTTGCCGGAATTCCG
>CAZCMY010000109.1:0-2470 GCA_964500055.1 uncultured Acidaminococcales bacterium
TAAGCCTCAATTACAAGTAACTTAAAATGACCGAACCCTATCTCCGGTGACAACAGTGTATCCTGATAATAACGGCACTCCTGCTTATTGAGCCTCGTTTGTGCCTGTTCATAAAGTGCTGCTCCTATTGGCTCCGTCCTGCTGTATAGTTTGCCCTGGACAATCTTGCTGCTCCAGTCTTCAGGTACCGGGATTTCATCACCCTCATCAAAATAAAATACCGAAGAAAGGATGACACAGCCAATTTCCGGATCAGGTTCAGCAATACTGTCAGTTTTACGATATTTATAGATACGCTCCAGCATAGCCGCGCAGCTGTCCGCACCATTAGCTACACCAAATGCTTCCCAAGCCAGCGATGTTGGCAAGAGCTTAAAAGCCTGGAAAAAACCACCGCCGACAATGCAGTTATAGGGACTATGCAGTTTGAACAAGAACAATTCGCCCCTGTTCAAAGCTTTGAAGTTAGTATTACCGCTCGGACGCCAAAAATTAACCTCGGAGCATTTTGCTTCCTTCAGCGTCTGAAACAGGTCAAAGTCAATTATCCCAACATACAGCTTCATCCAGTAATCCGCCCCTTTTTCGCCTGTGGCAGTCATCATAAACATAGCTAACTTCGACGTTTAAACTGTTTCTTCCTGCCTGCCGCCAACGAAAAAAACAGCCAAAGGGGACAGTCCCCTTTGGCCGCACTGAAAAGCAATTTATTCTACTCGCGTTTGCCGAGTTCTTTATCGATATACATGAGCGGAGCGCCTTTTTCGCCAACCATCTTCAGGCTTTCCAGAATAGCGGTGGCATTATTTTCCTCTTCAACCTGCTCAGAAATATACCACTGCAGCAAAATTTGTGCAGGATAGTCTTTTTCATCAACAGCAAGTTCATAAAGTTTGTTGATGCTTGCTGTGATAAATTGCTCATGTTTCAGCACTTCTTCGAACATAGCTTTTGGCGAACCAAATTCAGCTGCCGGTGCTTCAATTTTGCCTAATTGAACCTTTGCGCCTCTTTCCAGGAGATGATGGAGCAATTTCATGCCATGCTCAGTTTCTTCCCTGTACTGTACTTTAAGCCATTTGGCAAAGCCAGGCAAATTGCTTTCTGTGCAATAAGCTGACATAGCCAAATATAGATAGGCTGAATAGAACTCCTTTTGAATCTGGTCATTGATTGCCGCTTGCATTTTCTTGTTCATAAAATCACTCTCCTTTAATTTAGCTTACATAATCATTATATCAGAAACGGTTGAAACGCCGATTCTTTTAAGTAAACAAACTCGTTATCTTTTTGTGAAATTTTCACTTACCTTCGAAATAATACTGCGTCCACATGATGACTTCCGCCAAAGAAGGATGAGGTGTCATCGTTTCGCCAACGCTGATTACCGAGTGAGGATCAAGCGTTCTGGTTAAGCCTGACTTACGCAGCTCTTTCGCAGTTTCCGACCCGATTGCTTCATTGATAGGTTTAAGCGTAACCGTCCCCATATTCAGCATGTTGATGAAAGGCTGAATCAGAAGCGAGGCCTGTGCACCAATAACGTGTACGCCCAGAATATTGTTCGTTGCTCCGTCCACAATCAGCTTCACAAAGCCGTCCATTCCATCACCCGAGGTAAAGCCAAGCGCGTACCCTTTAGCAGTATTATGATAGAATTGCTTACCTATCTTTATCTCATAGCCTTTCTCGCGAGCTTCCTTTTCTGTCAGGCCAACCTGCGCGACCTGTGGATAGGTAAAAGTAACGGCTGGCACGATATCGTAACGCGCCCAGCGCCACTTGCCTGGTTCATTGCCGCCGTACAAATTGTGTGCCAGAATATCGGCTTCATAATTAGCCTTGTGACGAAAAGCCGGTTGCCCATTGATATCGCCAATTGCCCAGATACCGTTGACACTCGTTTCCAAGAACTCATTGGTTTTTATCCAGCCTCTTTCGTCCGTCTCTATGGAGGTGTTTTCTATCTTTAGTTCTTTGCTGACAGGTTTGATGCCGGTCGCGTACATTATTTCTTCTGCTGCGATTTCAATTTTTTCGCCTATTTCCCTGTCTTCAAAAGCAAGAGTTTTTTGTCCGTCTGCTTTTTTAACTTGCAGCAAATCGGCATTCAGATAGGTCTTAATCCCGAAGCTTTCCATATTTTGGCGAATTTGCTCCGAAATTTCTTCGTCTGCTTTTGACAGCAGTCTGTTACTATGCTGAACAATAGTTACCTGTGTACCGGCCGCTGAAAAAATATGGGAAAATTCACAGCCAATCGGGCCGCCGCCGACAATAATCAGGCTCTTATAAGGTTGCTTTGGATATTTATCACCAAACAAGGTTTCCGAACAGATATAACCGGTTTCTTCCCGACCGGGAACTTCCGGCAGGTTAGTTCGTGCGCCGACATCGATAATGATTTTCTCCGCCGTCATTTCTTCCGAAAAAGAGCCGTCGTGCAGCTTGACCTGCAAAGTCTTTTCGT
>CAZCMY010000109.1:2570-4094 GCA_964500055.1 uncultured Acidaminococcales bacterium
TTGTCCTTGCGCCTAATTGAAAAAGTATAAATTATTAAACTAAGATATTCATGATGACCATGGCGATGCAAGCATTCAGAATACTGGTCAGCATCAAAAGCGGCCAGTATTTCTTAGGAACATCGGCTACACCGAGCAAACGGCCCATGTATTGGATCTGGGAACCCAGGAGGAAAATAGCAGGAATCAAAATCGTTGCATGCGTACCGTTGATTGTGCCATTGCTTAGTAAGCTTACAGCAATACCGGTACCTGCAGAAGAAGAAAGCCAGGCAGTCAGCAAAACAGTTACCGCTTCACCAGGCAGGCCGAACAAGCCCATAGCCGGTCCGAAAATCGCACCGATCATTTTCATTACGCCCAAAAGGTTCAGAATTTCAGAAAGGGTGTAAGCCATCAGCACGTTTGGCAGAAGATTTTGCGTAGCAACGGTAAAACCTTTGCGTGCACCGATAACAAAAATATCAAAAGGATTATTGTTTGTTTTATTGGTATTATTGCTCATCTTTGAAATCCTCCTTATAGACCGTATTCAGTACGAAACGTACAAACATACCGCCGGCAAATTTCAAACCGAACATCAACAAGAGAGGCAGAATGATCGGCAGCTTTAAGACGGAGAACAGCGCAGAGCCAATCGCGAAATAGTTGTTGATCAGACCAGCACCGGAATACTGCCAGGCACCCATGATCGTCAATTCTTTTTTATTAATTTCGCCTTCATCATATAATTCCTTAGTCAAAGCGGCACCAGCATCAGTACTTTGCAAGTCAGTAATCAGGGCAAGACCTGTTTTACCAGGCAAGCTGAGCAGTGGATGCAAGAGCGGAGTCAATAATTTGTGAGCAGCACGAATTGCACCATAATGAGTAAGTACTTCCAGACAGCCAAGAGCCAACATAACCGTTGGCGCCAAGGATAAAGCAAAAAGGAAACCGGCCTTCGCACTTACACCGCCCGCACCAATAAAAGTATTTTTGGCTGGATCTTTCATTGTACCAAAAGTTCCGCCCAAAGTTGTAAAATCGAATGCACTTAACCATTTCATGCCTTCAACTTTCATGAAGAGGCCTGAGAAAAATAAAATTGCTACTGCCAAAGCAATGTAGGCGCCGATGCCAACTTTACTTTGATTTTTTTCCTGCTCCATAAAACATCCTCCTTTATTGTACTAGTTTAATTATGATAGAACACATTCACAATTATACGATTTTGCCATTTAGCGTGTCAACTTCGGCAATTTTTTATTTTTTTCAGAGATACTCTCTTTGCAAAATACTGTAACCTTCCTTGAAAAACCTGTTCTAATTGTATACAATTACATAGTGAGGCTGTTAATGTCTTAATTTATAGCACTGAGACAGTCCGTACTATAATGAGGTGATAATTTTGTCAAACGTTCTCAAGCATTATGGATATTTACACACAATTCCGGAAGTCGGCCTGGAAGAAGTAAAAACTTCCGCTTATCTGGCTGAACAACTGGAAAAAGCAGGCTTTAAAGTTACAAGAAATGTCGGCGG
>CAZCMY010000110.1:0-4033 GCA_964500055.1 uncultured Acidaminococcales bacterium
ATTAAGCAAAAAGTCGCTAATACTCATTTGAGTACTAGCGACTTAATTATTTTGCATATTCATACTAAAGTGCATTACGATTAATCCACTCCGCAAATGAGCTCATAATTTTATGCAAAAATTTTCGTGTGTCTTCATTAATAAGATTGCCGCTAGCATCAAAAAGAGATGCGGCATTGCCTATATAAGCCTCAGGCTGCTGCATTGTCGGTACATTTAGAAAAACCAGTGATTGTCTCAGGTGATGGTTAGCGCCAAATGCACTTAGCCCACCCGGTGAAACACTAACAACAGCTCCTGGCTTACCATCCCATACGCTTTTGCCATATGGGCGCGACCCCACATCAAGGGCATTTTTAAGCACTGCAGGAACAGATCGATTGTATTCTGGTGTCACAAACAAGACTGCATCAAATTCTTTAACTTTTTCGCGGAAAACACTCCATGATGAAGGTACATTACCTTCGTCATCAAAATCCTGATTGTATATGGCAAGGTCTCCTATGGCAACTTCCTCAGTTGTAAAATTATCAGATGTCTCTAACATCAAAGCCCTCGCAACTTTTCTAGTATATGATTCTTTGCGAAGACTCCCCACAAAAACAGCAATTTTCTTACTCTCCATAAAATAAACCTCCTCTATTAACTCTATTTAGCATCTTCACTTATCAATGGTTCAAACAAATGATATATTTAGAAATTAATAATATACTATTTATGAAGGATGTAATGCTCAACTAAATTTTCCAACAGTTCAGTCGCCATTTCATTTTGACCACCTCGTGGTATAACGATGTCCGCAAACCTCTTAGAAGGTTCCACAAATGCATCATGCATTGGTTTTACTGTGGCCAGATAACGTTTGATTGTATTATCGAGAGTGCTGCCGCGTTCACGAATATCTCTTTGTATACGACGTATCAAACGAATATCCGGGTCTGCATCAACAAAAATTTTAAAATCTAGCATTGAACGTACTTCTTCGATTGCGAGAACCAGGATGCCTTCGAGGATAGCAACCGATTTAGGTGACATTGTCCTGGTACATGAAGTACGGTTATGGATGCTGTAATCATAAACGGGCACCTCAATTGTTAATCCATTGCGCAGCTGATTTAAATGTGATATCAACAACTGGCTATCGAAGGCATTAGGGTGATCCAGGTTCTCCTTCTCCCGTTCTTCGAAGGTCATTTGTGAACGATCCATATAATACCAGTCTTGCGATAGGTATGCTACATTTTCTTTGCCTAACTTTTCTGCAATTGTTCGTGCTACTGTTGTTTTTCCAGCTCCTGAACCACCAGCAATACCTATAATCTTCAATTAATTCACCTCCGCTATTTATAATAATGTTTCCGTTCTAACTTGTTGTTAATTCATAAACAAGCAAATTAGTTTTAATTTTATACAAGCTATAAAGTTTAAAGCCCTCCCTAAAATATCATTTTTTCATTGCTACTTTATGCTTATATTCGTCATTTTATTTCCTTGTCCTTTAATACGCAGAAAATTCACAAATTTTTTCACAGGCTGATATCTTGTCTATGTTATATATTGCCAGCTATTTTGACATAAAAAAAGTCCCAGTCATTTGACTGGGACTTTCATGCTAATTAGCGTTTGTTAGCTTGGAAACAATCTCTGCAATATACAGGACGATCGTTGCTTGGACGGAAAGGAACTTGGGTCTCGCAACCGCAACCTGCGCATGTTACATTGAACATTTCGCGTTGTTGACGTTGTTGATATCCGCCATTGCTACCGTTTCTTTGTTGTTTTTTTGCTGCTCTGCATTCAGGGCAACGGCCTGGTTCGTTGGTGAAACCTTTTTCTGCATAGAAATCTTGTTCTGATGCTGAAAAAATGAAGTCTGCGCCGCAATCGCGACATGTTAAAGTTTTGTCTTGTGCCATTATAATATAGCCTCCTCAAATGTATTAATCAGAAATTTTCGATTCAATCGAACAATCATAAGATCTTCCCGTGTATAAACACATCTTGAGAAGGGCTAATTTCGTTGTATCTTACTTTCTAGGTTTTCATTATACTATACAATAAATAAAAAAACAATAGTCTTTTTTATTTATTTGAAAATTATTTTATTTCAGATTAAATTTTTCTTCCGTCAGGCTTTCCCCGTTTTGCTTTCATTTTCCAATGCTAAAGCAAGCTGATCACTGCAGGAAGTTAATTTGGATCCACATTTAACACCCTTAAGTAGTTCTACTACTTTATTTACAGGCATCCCATCTACTAAACGGCTTATTGCCACCAAATTACCAGGGCATCCTCCAATAAATTTAACATTAAAAACCAAATCATCGTGAATTTCGAAATCAATTTCGTGTGAGCATACACCTTGTGGTATAAATATTGCCATGTATTATTCTCCTTTGCTTATTAAAATGTAAGTAACAATTTTGCAAAAAAACTAATAAAAGAAGCAGGACTTTCCTATAAATTCTCTTAATATCGAATTCAGAGGTATTTCCGCATCAGTTACAGGATGGAAATATGACAACAACCTGATCAAACGACGAGCTTCCATATGTTCAGGATATTCAGGACCAATTGCCTCAAGCAAAGGTACCGCAAAATTTCTAAGTACTGCTAGTTCATAAATTAGTGCGGAATTGAACATAATATCGGCGTCCTCGGTATATGGGAAAATATTTTTTTCTTCCCCCCTCATTACCGAAGGCCACATGTGCAAAGTTTTGCGGGCATCACGACTTCTGAACTGACTGTCCCTCACAATCCTGCGAATAAGACGCGCGTCTGTTGTTGGAATACGATTATGTTCATCAATAGCTATTTGCGTCATTGCACTTATATGTATTTTAACTTTGTTATGTCTTGGCACGCTAGTTGTAAGCTTTTCATTAAGCGCATGAATTCCTTCAATCAAAACTACCTTTCTTTTACCTATCTGAGCCTTTCTTCCTGATGGTACTTGTTTGCCGGTGTGGAAATCAAAATGTGGCAGCTCAATTTCTTCGCCAGCCATCATATGTTTCAGATTCTCATTAAAAAGTTCTACGTCTAAGACATCAAGGGATTCAAAATCAACTTTGTCTTTCAACTTAGACATTTTTTCACGATCCAAAAAATAATCATCCAATGAAATTCTAACCGTGTTAATGCCCAACACCTTAAGCTGTATACTCAGCCTTTGAATAAATGTTGTTTTACCCGATGAAGATGGACCGGCTACAAGTATAATTTTAAAGCGATTAATGCCTCCCACTATATAGTCGGCGATTTCGGCAATTTTCTTCTCATGCAAAGCTTCTGCCACTAAAATAACATTGTTTATTGCTCCATCAACTACATACTCATTTAAGCGCCCTATAAAATCACATTCTACAATCTCGGCCCAACGTTCAGCCTCTAAAAATACCTTACCCAACTTAGGCATCTCTACAAATTCCGGCAATTCATTAGGCTTCTCTTGAAGCGGATATCTAAGTATCATGCCTGGCTCATAATATATGAGTTCAAAAGTCTTTAGATAGCCAGTACTTGGAACCATGGTACGGTAAAGGTAATCATATCCGTCACCACAATAGTACACATTCACGTATTTTCTATTCATCTGTTGCATCAACTTTACTTTTTCATTTTCACCTATTGATTCAAAAAGTTGGATTGCTTCTTCTAAAGATACGGTCTTTTTGATAATAGGCAAATTTTCGGCAACAATTTCCCGCATACGACTTTCAACAGCTTTAACATCTTGTGCGCTTAGTGGATAATCTAAATGAAATTCACAATATAATCCCTTACTCAAAGAGTGCTCCACAATAACTTTGCCAGCAGGAAAAAGCTCTCTGGCTGCTAAAAGCATTATAAAAATCAAGCTGCGCTGATATACTTTAAACCCAACTTCTGTCGATAAATCAAAAAAGTTAATAGAACAGTCTTCCAGAACCGTCGTAGACATATCCTTAATATCGTTATTTAAAATGGCGGCTACTATAGGTGTTGAATGATATTCAGAAAAGTCTTTGCTTATTTCCAGCAAAGTTAT
>CAZCMY010000111.1:0-3942 GCA_964500055.1 uncultured Acidaminococcales bacterium
CTACAAATTTGACAAGAACACCAGCATTTATGGCGAATACATGAAAGCTTCTGACCCAGTAATAAATCCTGCATATTCTGATGATGGCTGGGCAGCAACTTTGACCTACAAAGGCGCTAAAGCTGCTAAAGCTAATACTTGGGGCTTGAATGCTTCCTACTATGATCAAGCTGGCGCTACTATTATCGATCATATGAGCGAGTTTGCTGGCGACTGGAAAAACTTCAGCGGTCATGGAATTAAAGGCTTTGACGTTGGTGCTGACTACGCTTTAGCTAAAAACGTTATCGCTTCCGTAACATACTATGACTACGAAGATAAAGAAGTTAGCAGCACAGACAATAATGGAATTTGGTCCCGCTTAGTCTTCACATTCTAATTTTAGAATCTGATAAAGACTAAAAAACAAAACACTTAAAGAGACGAGCTTAGGCTCGTCTCTTTTTTATTTGAGCACCAATTAGTAACTCTGCTCAGCTGCGACAATAATTGTGCCGGCGAAAATACACCAGTTATTCTGTCATTCCGAGGACGCTAGGACGAGAAATCTCAGCCTTTAGAACGTTATTAGAAGGAAAAACCGCATAAACCCCTTGAATTAACCGAAAATTAGCAATATACTAAATGCATAATTAGTTATACGTAAAATAGTGATATATTCATGAGGTTCTTGCTCCGGTTTATAATATCCTGCGGCAAGAGATAATTTCCAATTAGCAGTGACGAGATAGAGGAAACAAGGCAACTCTTATTGAGAATCTGATAAAAGGAATTATTTCTCCGCGGATTTTATAAAAATAAATTTTCTGAGGAGGAAAGACTATGAAAAAATCTTTAGTACTCGCAATGGCAATGGCTCTCGGCGTATCCGCCACAGCTTTTGCTGCCAACCCGTTCTCTGATGTACCTGCTGGCCACTGGGCCTATGCTTCCGTAGCCAAATTGGCTGCTGCCGGCATCGTTAACGGTTATCCTGATGGTACCTTCAAAGGTGACAACCTGATGACTCGTTACGAAATGGCTCAAATCGTTGCTAAAGCTTACGCTAAAGGCGCAATCGGTGCAGACGACAAATTGATGGCTGAATTTGCTGACGAACTCGACAACCTTGGCGTGCGTGTAGCCAAACTCGAGAAAAAAGCTGACAATGTAAAAATCACTGGTCAAGCTCGCTTCGGTTACAAAGATATTGAGTCGAGAGACTACGGTGTTAAGTACAAGTGGAATGAATCGGAATTGCGCACTCGTCTTTACTTGAGCGGAGCAATCAACGATGATTGGAGCTACGGGGCGATGCTTCAAAATTCACAGATTTTGAACACCAATGCAGAAGAGAGCACAACCAAGTTCCGCCGTGCTTTTGTTACAGGTAATATAGGAGATGCAAAAATTACTGCAGGGCGTCAAGCTTTTACTGTGGGTCATGGATATGTAGCTGATTTGTCCGGTGATGCACTTAAGGTTGATTTTGGAAACAAATTAAAAGCTAGTGCTTTTGTAGGTCGCTTTGATACAGTAATGTATACTGGTGGCTGGTGGGGAATTACTGGTGTGAATGATAAAGCTACTGTCTACGGATTGGTTGCTGATTATCCATTTAATGATAAGCTGTATACTGAATTTGGTTTCTATGCGCGTGAAGGTAATGAAAACAATGCTGGTGGCGGTTATAGAGAACAACAAATTTATACAGCTGGCCTTGGTTATAAATTTGATAAAAACTTGGAAATTTATGGCGAATATCAAAAGGCAAACAAAACCATGGATGAATTTTATTATCAGCCAACAATAGGCGCTGGTGATGATGGGTGGGCTGCTACAATAAGTTATAAAGGAGCAAAATCAACTCAAAAAGGTTCCTGGGGTGCCTATGCTACCTATTATGACCAATCAACGGCTGTTATACTTGATTCAATCTCTGAATTTGAAGATTATTTCTTCTTCCCGGAAGGCATGAAAGGATATGAAATTGGCATTGGCTATACGTTGGCTAAAAATATTGTAGCTAATGTAAGCTATTATGATATTGATAATAAGGATTGGTCTGACGAAGAGGATTATGGTGGCAAGATGCTTTGGAGTTCGGTAACCTTTAATTTCTAAACAACATCCAAAAAGGACAGATGGGGGCATACGCCCGTATCTGTCCTTTTGCATAAACAAAAAACACTTGAATTTAGTGAAAGTTTACAATATACTAACAATATAATTTAATTAGTAAACACAGAGCGCTTACAGCTCCTGTCCTGGGTTTGTTTATAAGGCCTTAACGGAGAAGATAAAATCTTGCTTGATGACACAAGGTAGAGGAAACACGGCAACTCGTACTGCGTAGTCGGCGAGAAAACGATTTTCTCTTTTTAGGTTTTTATAAAAATAAAAATTTCCTAAAGGGAGGAAAAGTATTATGAAAAAATCTTTAGTACTTGCAATGGCAATGGCTCTCGGCGTATCCGCTACAGCTTTTGCTGCCAACCCGTTCTCTGATGTACCTGCTGGCCACTGGGCCTATGCTTCCGTAGCCAAATTAGCTGCTGCCGGCATCGTTAACGGTTATCCTGATGGCACCTTCAAGGGCGACAACCTGATGACTCGTTACGAAATGGCTCAAATCGTTGCTAAAGCTTACGCTAAAGGCGCAATCGGTGCAGACGACAAATTGATGGCTGAATTCGCTGACGAACTTGACAACCTCGGCGTTCGTGTTGCCAAACTCGAGAAAAAAGCTGACAACGTAAAAATTACGGGTCAAGCACGTTTCGGTTACAAAGATGGCTATGCAAAAGAAGGATATGAATTTGCCGGCTATGATAAATACAAATTCCATTCCGCCGAACTTCGTACTCGGTTGTATCTCAGTGGAGCCGTAAATGATGATTGGTCATATGGTGCAATGATTCAAAATACACAAAGCCTCGACACCAATGCAGAAGAATCTACAACTAGTTTCCGCCGTGCATTTGTAAAAGGTAATATTGGTGGCGCTACAGTGACAGCTGGCCGCCAAGCTTTCACAATTGGACAAGGCTATGTTGCCGACTTGACAGGCGATGCAATTAAGGTTGATTTTGGCAATAAACTAAAAACAACGGCTTTTGCTGGGCGTTTTGATTCCGTAGTTTATAATGGAATTAATGACAAAGCTACGGTATATGGTTTAGTTGCTAATTATCCATTTAACGACAAACTATATACAGAAGCAGGTTTTTATGCGCAAGAAGGAACTAACAATGTGAAAGAACAACAAATTTATACATTAGGTCTTGGTTATAAATTTGATAAAAATGTCAGCTTATATGGCGAATACCAAAAAGCTGATAAAAGTTTTGCCGAAGCGCTATATGAGGGGCCAAGCGGTGAATTTGGTGATGACGGCTGGGCAGCTACATTAACATATAAAGGCGCTAAGCCTGCCGAAAAAGGTTCTTGGGGCGCATACGCAACATATTATGACCAATCCGGAGCAGTGATTCTTGATTCGCTTTGCGAGCTAGAGGACAACCTTTTATATCCGTATGAAGGAATGAAGGGTATTGAAATCGGCGCAGGGTATACGCTTGCAAAAAACATCGTAGCTAATGTTGCTTATTACCATATTAATAATAAAGACCTTCGTGACATATATGATGATGGTGCACAATTATTGTGGAGCACAGTCACTTTTACTTTCTAAAGAATACCTATACGTAAAAAAAGACGAGCCGCAGGCTCGTCTTTTTTGCGTTTCAAGGTTCCTCCAGACGGGGGAGCTGTCACGGAGTGACTGAAGGAGGACTTATTTTTTCTTCTCAACCACATGTTCGGCTGCTTTGCCAAAGATGTCTTTGACATGATCGTCATCAAGTGCGTAAAAAACATTTTTGCCTTCACGCCTGGAACGGACCAGGTTAGCTTCCCGCAAGATGCGCAGCTGATGAGAAATAGCAGATTTTGTCATATTGA
>CAZCMY010000112.1:0-3928 GCA_964500055.1 uncultured Acidaminococcales bacterium
CTTTGCCAGTTTGTCATTACTCTTATCTGTTGCTACGTTGACTTCATGTGTTCTGCTTGAATCCAAGGCAATGAGATATACTTCCTTTTCTGTCATCATAAATTCAAATTCTTTTTTATCAATTTTCAATGCTTTCATGGCTTCCGAGCTATCTGGCATGTCCCTCGTTAAAATAGTGTAATCAGGGGGCATAATTATATCCATATCCAGCTCATTAATTTTAACAATAGAATTAGCCATTACATTATTAGTCATAACAAAAAATAAAGTCAAAAATACTAATATCATTTTTTTCATAAAATTACACACCTTTTTTGTTTTTTAATAATGTCCAGCTAAGAATATCTCTTCCTCCCTATAATTCTGTAAGCAGCTCTGTTCTCCTGCCTGTTCCTAACCCTTGGGAAAATTAGTCACATGCCACCTCAGCTAATTATTTTCTTAACAAAAGATTCTAATAAACCTTTTGAATAGGCTGCCTTATTTCTTCATCAAGCGCCCCTTTGACACATTATTCTAAAGAGATTGAAGACCATAATAGTATTTTCATCAAAAATTTAATAACTCTCAAAATTATAATTCTTGTTTTACAATCGGATGCATGTTAAAATTAATTGGCAGAATATTCTTATTATTATAAGGCAATCGTGCTTTTAACTTCCTCTGGCACTGTTTATAATAAACCGTTTTTTGCGGAGAATATAAATCCTCTATTAATCGTTTGTTGGTGGAGAGGGCACATTACCAAAGATAAGGCAAAGGAGTGATTATAGATAATGAATGAAGATATTATAAAAGGAAAATGGAACGAAATAAAAGGTGCCATCAAAGAACAGTGGGGCGAGCTTACTGATGATGATTTAGTTGAGATTGAAGGCAAAACAGAAAAATTGGCCGGTATCTTACAGACAAAATATGGATATACAAAGGAAAAAGCAGAACAGGCTTATAAAGAAGTTATGGAAAAACACGTAGTGAAATAAAAGCCATTTCAACCCGCTCCACTTTATAATAACAGGAAAGAGATAATCAAAATGCGTAAATCAGCAGCATTGATCATCTCTCAAAAAATAACCTATTATTTTAATTTTAAAGAACGCTGTACCATTTGTCGAAATAGATGGTTAAAAAACAAACTTTAGATAACATTACGTAATTTACCGGTTTTAAATGAAGAAACGGCACACGTAAAAGTTTCCAAATACTTAGCAAAACATTTTTAGATGGAAGGTGATTTTAAATGTTAGAGACCTTAGCATTGATTATGATTGTTTTATGGCTTTTCGGGATGATTACCGCTTATACAATGGGAGGATTCATACATATCCTGCTCGTAATTGCTGTCATTGTGTTCTTGCTAAGAGTAATTCGTGGAAGACGATGATTGAGGCAAAGAATAATTTTACGGTCAGAAAGATCGGAAGTTATACACTCAAAAATTCGTTCATAAAAATAACAACGACCTCCTTACATTCAGGAGGTCGTTGTTATTATGACTTAATTCTTTTCGTTAATCCAACTAATATGTTCAGCGGAAACAATATCTTCAACACGTTCCGCCAATAATACAAGACTCTTGTCCTCTCCCAACCCCTTATAAGGTCCTGCCTCGGATAAAAAGAGAAACTTTTCACGCTTTAGTCTCTCTGCCGTTGATCGACGTTTAACCCAACGAATCTCATATTGATTCATATACTGTAAGCTTTCAAATATAGCTATCAAGGCACCAGAAATGGAGATAATCCACTTTGTAAACTCTCTCTCTAAGTGGCTTATAACTGGAATCATAATAGCCAAAATGATTTGAAGAACTTTAAGAGTCTTATACCATCTCTTGCTAGAACCGCTCTTATCAACGTACCAATCAATTAAATATTCTAACCTCACCCATGCCGGATGCGCTTCTATGTTTTTTAAAACAGGTTTGTCTTCCATGGTTTCAGCTCCTTTGCTTTATGCAATAATATTAAGGCACATCCAGCCATTCTCTTAAGAATCGTATCCGTGCAGCATTGGCAAAAGACATCAAAAGCAATAAAACCAACTAGTCCTTCGATTTGCTAAGTACTCTTAATAAATTATTTGAATATTCTATCTTTTTATTTTACTACATATATTGATTATATTCAATAGCAAAGCTATTAAACCATTTTGTACAGTTTTATACCTTATGCAAATATAATTTTCAGTTAAGGTTCTGGTTTTTCTTAACCTTAAGTTTTTTGCTTTTTTTTATAAAAATAATGCTTGGCAATTTCTGTAGCAATGATATACATCGTCGCAATGGCAAACATAGATAGTAGTATCATTGGTGGAATAGGTTCAATATTTAGAATTGAACTAAATGACAAATACGGAATGAGAACTGTTATAATTCCCACCCCTATAGCTGTATATGATAATATTGAAGCCGGTTTACTTTTGAAAAAAGGTCTCTGCGTGCGCATAACCACCAATATCAATAATTCCGTTAAAATCGATAAAACAAACCAGCTGCTTTGAAAAATCCCTTCTGGTGTTTTGAAAACAAGTAACAGCACCGCAAAAGTCACATAATCGAAAATGGAGCTTATAAATCCAAATGTAAACATAAAATTCCGAATCAACTTGATGTCCCACCTGCGAGGCTTTTCCAATATTTCCGCATCAACAGAGTCGCTTGCAATTGTTAGTGCAGGAAAATCGCTTAAAAAGTTAATCAATAGTATTTGTTTGGGAAGCAGTGGCAAAAAAGGCATAAATAATGATGCACCTGCCATACTAAACATATTGCCAAAATTAGAACTTGTCGTAACAAAAATATACTTAAGTGTATTTGCAAAAGTCATACGACCGAGTTCTACTCCGCGTTTCAACACTTCCAAACTCTTTTCTATAAGCACGAAATCAGCCGATTCCTTCGCCACATCGACAGCATTTTCTACCGAAATACTTACATCAGAAGCGTGTAAGGCTGGAACATCATTAATACCATCTCCCATATAGCCAACAACGTGCCCCCTCTTTTTCAGTGCAAGAATAATACGTTCTTTCTGATTCGGATCAACCTCTGCAAACAAATTGGTATCTTCAATTTTGCTCCAAAGAACTTGGTCACTCATCTTTATTAGTTCGGAACCTGTAATTACACCCGTGATTTTGAGGCCAACACAACCAGCTGTATGCATTGCTATCAACTTATTGTCTCCCGATATAACCCTCAAACCAATTCCATTGTGTGCAAGATCGGCAATAGTTTGTGCAACATCCTCCTTTGGGTGATCAAAAAGAAGAAGAAAGCCGACAAATGTCATTTGCTCCTCATCTTCAATAAAATATTTTTCCTTAGGTTCAACGAGCTTTTTGGCTACACCCAAAACCCGTATTCCCTGATTACTCCATGCAAGGTATCGTTGATTTATCTCATCCAGCTTAACTGAATCCATAATCCCGATACTATCTTCCTGTTGCACAAAGGTGCATATTCCAAGTACGTGATTAAGCGCGCCTTTGGTAATCATAGTATATTGACCATTTTCTTCAACAATAACGCTTAACCGTTCACGTGTAAAATCAAGTGGTATTTCTCCTTGCCGTTTTACGGATGAGGTATCTATTTTTTTGAAAGCTACAATAGTGTCATCCAAAGAATTATCCATTCCTACCTGCAGACTGGCATTAAGATATGCCAGTCGAAATACATCTTCCGATTTTTCACCCTCAACATCCACAGCCCCATCAAAACGAATATCACCTTCAGTCAGCGTACCTGTTTTATCAGTGCACAGAATGTCCATACTACCGAAATTTTCAATAGCTTCCAGCCGTCTGACAATAACGCCTTCCTTAGCCATATTGCGTGAACCTTTCGAAAGTGTAATGCTTACGATTGCTGGCAGCATCTGCGGTGTTATACCAACAGCCAGAGCAACAGAAAAGAGCAGTGAAT
>CAZCMY010000113.1:0-3894 GCA_964500055.1 uncultured Acidaminococcales bacterium
AAACAAATTTTCTTTTTATACAAAATTCGGGTATAATGGATATAATCTTGTTTTAATGATGAATGATAATTAGGAGGACTTTATAAATGAAAATGGAATTTTCCAAAATGCATGGATGCGGTAATGACTATGTATATGTTAACTGCATGGAGAAAGAATTACCTAATCCTAATGCTATTTCTGAATACATTAGTCATCGTCGCTTTGGGATTGGTTCAGATGGTTTGATTTGCATTATGCCATCTAAAGTGGCTGATTTCAGGATGAGGATGTTTAATGCCGATGCTTCTGAAGGCAAGATGTGTGGTAATGGTACACGCTGCGTTGCTAAATATGTTTATGATAACGGACTGACAGATAAGACTACCATAACTTTGGAGACCCTTGGTGGTATTAAGACTATTGACATGACAGTTGTTGATGGCAAAGTTACTGAAGCAGTTGTCGATATGGGTGAACCTATTTTCAGGACCAAAGAAATACCGATGATCAGCGACCATTATGTCTTTATGGACCAAGGCCTCGTTATAGACGATGATACAGTTTACAATGGTACCGCGGTATCTATGGGTAATCCTCATTTCGTTATTTTTGTTGATGATGTTGACGCTGTGAAACTTGAAGAAATCGGACCTCGCATCGAAAATCATCCGCTATTTCCGGAACGTACAAATGTTGAATTCGTGCAGGTTATTGACGATAATACTGTCAAATTCCGTGTATGGGAACGCGGCAGCGGTGAAACCTGGGCTTGTGGCACAGGTGCTTGTGCTGTAACTGTCACTTGCATTTTCCTTAGCAAAGCTGGCAAAAAGGATCAGGAACTGAATGTGTTGGTCAAAGGTGGAAAATTAAAGGTAACTTATCGTTCTGATAACCACGTGTTTCTGAAAGGGCCGGCAACGCACGTTTTTGACGGTGTAATTGAGATACCTGAAGAAATTTTGAACAAATAAGTATGTTTCCTTTTTTGTGTTGATTTTATTAAATGCTAAGACAGAAAAAGAGATTATATGTTAAAATATCAGCACAAAGAATTTAGCTTAAATTTTATTTATATATTTTATTTTGGAGGGAATTTACGACATGGCAGTAATGAATGAAAACTATTGTAATTTGAAAGAAAGCTACTTGTTCTCACAGATTGCGGCAAAAGTAACAGCTTTTGTGGCAAATAATCCGGACAAAAAGGTAATCCGCATGGGTATTGGCGATGTAACTTTGCCTTTAGCTCCAGCAGTTGTTGACGCTATGAAAAAAGCAGTTGAAGAAATGGGCGTCAAAGAGACTTTCCGTGGTTATGGTCCTGAACAAGGTTACGATTTTCTGCACGAAGCTTTAGTTGGTTATTATAAGAAACAAGGTGTAGAGCTGGCTACTGATGAAATTTTCATCAGCGATGGTGCTAAAAGTGACTGTGGCAATATCACCGATATTTTCAACAATTCCAACACGATTCTCGTGCCGGATCCGGTTTACCCTGTCTATGTTGATACTAATATCATGTGTGGACGTAATATCGTCTATATCAATGGCACACCGGAAAATAACTTCCTGCCGATGCCTGATGACAGCATTAAAGCTGACGTCGTTTATCTTTGCTCACCTAATAATCCAACCGGTGCCGCTTACACTAAAGAGCAATTAGAGGCTTGGGTTGCTTATGCACTGAAAAATGATGCGGTCATTCTCTATGATGCTGCTTATGAATCTTTTGTTACCGATCCTGCAATTCCTCGAAGCATTTATGTTGTTGAAGGTGCTAAGGAATGCGCAATTGAACTTTGCTCACTTTCCAAAACTGCAGGCTTTACCGGCACACGTTGTGGCTACACTGTCATTCCGCAGGCCTTGAAGAGAAAAGCTGGTAACGGGCAGGAAATGTCTGTAAATAAAATGTGGCTGCGCCGTCAAACTACCAAATTTAATGGCGTTCCTTATATTATTCAGCGTGGTGCAGAAGCTGTTTTCAGCGAACAAGGACAGAAAGAATGTCAGGAAATGCTCGAATTCTATCGCGAAAATGCTAAAATCATGATGAATACTTTAACCAAAAAAGGTATTAAATTCTATGGTGGTGTTCATTCCCCATACATCTGGCTGCAATGCCCGAATGGCATGGGTTCCTGGGAATTCTTCGATTATCTGTTAGAGAACTTAGCTATCGTTGGTACACCGGGTGCCGGTTTCGGCAAAATGGGTGAGGGCTACCTGAGACTTACTGCTTTCGGCAGCCGTGAAGGCACGATCGAAGCAATGGAACGCATTGAGAAAAACCTATAATTACAAAATAAAAAACCGCTTCTTATAGAAGCGGTTTTTTTGTGCCTGAAACAATTTTATCCGAAGAGGAATGTTTTAACGGCAAAAACTGCGAGTAACAATATTTCCATGACAACGACAGGTCGCAGAGTTTTAAAGAAATCAGCCTTGAAATAGTCGAGCGTAACCGTGAGACAGACATGGGTAGGCGTTATCATTTGCCCAGCGATACCGAAAACCATTGCAACACCTATCAGACTAAGATCGCCAGGTGCGACGGCAGCGACGACTGGCAGGACAATAGCTGCATGGCCTTGCGAAAGACCAGTCAGAATCCCGATTACGAGCGAAACACAGGCAATTACGGCAGGAACAGGCAGCGGCGAGGCTTGAAATGCGGTAACGACAGCGTCAAGAGTACCGGTGACAGTCAACAACTGAATAAAATACAGGATACAGAGGATATTCAAAATCATCTTTTTATCAAGGGCACCAAGAAAGACATCTTTAACGTTGACAACACGATAGGTACTGCGCAGCAAGAAAATCATGCCAATTGCAACAATACCCATGGAAGAAGCTGCACCATAATCGAAGGCAACCACAAGAATGAAGTTAACAATTACAGGGGCAAGAGACAAAACAACATCAGCGATATTTTTGCGGATTTCTTCCGGTGAAGTTTCTACTTTATTGTGTTTACTGATTTTCAAGGGCTGCAGGCAGAATAACCAACCAAGAGCCAGAGCAATGGCGCTCAGCCAGCCGATATGCATTATATACGAACTGATTGGAATCATGGCGATGCTGCAAGCGACAATCATGCCTGGATTAATTGGATTAACATATTCAAAAATATGACGGAACCAGAAGTTGATGGTGGCTTTTTCGTCTACATTAATATCCGAACCTTTGCTGGCAATTTCTACTATCGGTGCCGAAAAGCGGGCTCCGCCCAGAGATGGTAAAAGACCAAGAAAAGCAGGCATAATGGCTAAGGTAATTTTTTTACTGGAAAACAGGCGCTGCAGAGCGGCAATCATCCCATCAAGCGTACCGCTTGTCCTTAATTCGATTTCCAAACACATTACGAAATAAAGAGCGAGAAGAAGATCATAGGTGCGCCCTTTGGTGGCAGTTTGCCAAGCGGCTGTCCAGAGATTGTTTAAGTCGTGCGTCTGGAAAAGCCAGATAAAAATTCCGCCGGCAAGAATAGCTGGGCCAATAGGGTAACGTCGTCTTAACATTACTATAATGACTGCCATTGCGAGTAGCAAAGTTACAAAAATGTTCACGTAATCAGTCCTTTTAAATGTGATAATTACAATTATATACGATTATGGCAAAAAAATAAAAAAAGAGCAGAATTTATTTCTCGGAACAAATCATAGATAAGAAAAGGTTAGATGAAAATCCTGTTATCTTAGCAGGATTTTTGTATTTAAAAGTAGAAACTAATACGACAGTCTTTTACAAAAATCGGGAATTGAATAAGGAGATTTGCTTAATGTTGAATAAGAATGCGTTTAAAGCTTATGATATCAGGGGCATAGTGCCCTCTGAAGTCAACGAAGAGATGGCCTATCTTGTCGGCAGAATTTTTGCTGTCATGTACGGAGCAAGGGAGGTCGT
>CAZCMY010000114.1:0-3880 GCA_964500055.1 uncultured Acidaminococcales bacterium
CAGCAACATTTTTCATCATGATAACCGGCCCGATTGCCAGCACCATTCCAGGCATATTGCCACTTTCAAGCATTTTTCTAAGAGGATCAGTAACGAAACCTTTTTGTCCAGCAGTGCCGTCATCTGTTGTTATGATAAGTTCGTCACTTATAGCTGCCATTTTATCTTCGAAAATTATAAGATCTTTGTTGCGGGCGCCTATTATTGAAATAACTTTGTTGCCAGCTTCCTTTAGTGCTCTGGCTATAGGATAAACCGGAGCTACGCCGATACCACCACCGACGCAAACCACGGTGCCGAAATTTTCTATATGGGATGGCATACCAAGCGGTCCGACAACATCCAATATTTCGTCATTATCGTTAAAAGAATCACATAGATGTTTTGTTGTATTACCGACTGCTTGTACTATCATGGTAATTGTGCCTTGTTTACGGTCAAAATCAGCAATAGTGAGAGGAATTCTTTCACTATCTTCATCTGTACGAATAATGACAAACTGACCAGGCTGGCATTTGTGAGCAACTAAAGGAGCATCCACAATAAATTCATATACTTGTGGAGCCAAATTTGATTTTTTGAGGATTTTTGCCAAATTATTCCACCCCTAGATTTTTATTTAGTTAAGCGCAAGCCGCATTTGTTAGCTTCCGCATAAACTTTTTCTTCATCGATGGTTAATAGATTTCCGTGTTCCATCAATATTTTGCCGTTGACAATGACAGTATCCGCGTCAGACGAGTTTGCAGCATAAACCAAAAGAGATGTTCTGTCATGGCGTGGGTACCAATAAGCTTTATGCATATCATAAAGGACTATATCTGCCTTTTGACCAACTTTTATCTCACCTACATCAGAATACCCTAAAGCTAGCGCTCCTTGCTTTGTAGCGAGATTTAGAGCTTGCTTTGCCGGTATAATTAAAGGATCGCTTTTATTGTTTTTGTGCAGCATAGCCGTCAAGCGTGCTTCTTCCAACATGTCGAGATTGTTATTGCTTGAAGTTCCATCTGTTCCAAGACCAACAATAAGGCCGGCAGCAAGCATTTCCGGGACCGGGGCAATACCACTTGCAAGTTTCAAATTGCTTTGAGGATTATGAGCAACACGTACTTTTTTAGCTGCCATTATCTTAATGTCATCAGGCGTAACATGAACGCAGTGTGCTGCGAGGGTTCCCAAATCAAACAAACCAATGCTGTTCATTAGAGCAATTGGTGTCATGCCGTGTTCTCGCTCGCACTCTTCTACTTCATACGCAGTTTCGCTTAAATGCATGTGAATTTCAGCGCCAAGCTTGCCTGCTTCAGCTATAATTCGTTTTAAATAACCTACTGGGCACGTGTAAGGGGCGTGAGGACCAAACATGACGCTGATACGTCCATCAGCCTGACCGTGCCAGTTATTATACAAATCAATGCTTTCTTGAATTTTCTCATTAGCATCGGGCACTACGCCAATCATTCCACGCGAAAGTGAGGCCCTGATACCAGTTTCCTGAACAGCTTCTGCAACCCTATCCATAAAGAAATACATATCTGCAAAAGTTGTGGTACCGGACTTGAGCATTTCAATTATGGCAAGCTTTGTTCCCCAATAAACATCCTCACCCGTAAGATTAGCTTCTGCAGGCCAAATTTTGTTCTGCAGCCAATCCATTAAAATCATGTCATCGGCGTAACTTCTTAAAAGTGTCATTGCTGCATGTGTATGTGTATTAACCATGCCTGGTACAGCAATGAAGTCTTTACCATCAATGACATATGCATTATCATACCCGTTTGGTATTTCTTTACCTATATAAGAAATATCATGATCACGGATGCCTATGTTAAATACTTCGTTATTTTCTTGAGAAATAATTTCGACATTTTTAATCAAAATTGCTGACATTATTTATTCATCGCCTCCTTGCCTCTTACTATAGTGTTCAATATAAAAATTACGTAATAATTTTATATCATTGTTTGGCAAAGGAAAGCTTTCACCTACAGATGCTGTTATGCAATAAACATGCGCTGACTTCTCCACTATTTCGGCGACAGTCAATGCTTCATCAAGGCTTTTTCCACAGCTTACAGCTCCATGGTTTGCCAATAATACAGCATTTGATGTGCCCATAGCATCAACAGCATTATCTGCTAATTCGTTTGTGCCCGCTAATGCGTACCTTGCAACTTTTATTGATCCACCAGAAATCTGAGCCGTATCTTCCAGCAATGGGGGTATTTGTCTATGCATCGCTGCACAGGCGCTGGCGTATATGCTGTGAGTGTGGATTATTGCATTGAACATTGGATATTTCTTATAAATAGCCAAATGTAAGAGCAATTCTGAAGAAGGAATACCAGCACCTGCTAATTTAGTGCCAGCAGAATTGACAATGATGATATCATCTTCCGCGAGAAGATCATATGGCCTCCCTGATGGCGTGATTGCATAACTATCCTTGTCAATTTTCATGCTTATGTTGCCCCAGGAACCGGCAACTAAATTCTTATTAAGAAGCTTAAGACCAATTTCAATAATTGATTGACGCGCATCTGCAATCTGAACTTCCAGCATTTTTTGATACATCCCCTTTATTCCTGATTTAGATAAAAGTTTTGTTCCTCACTAAGTTTATCGATACCTACACCCATGCATTCTAATTTTAAGGCTGCAATTTCATTGTTCAATTCATCCGGAAGAGTATAAAGTTCGTTCGAGAGTTTACCTTTGTTATCGAGCAGATATTTCATTGCCAAAAATTGCATAGCAAAGGAAAGATCCATGATTTCCACGGGATGGCCATCGCCACAGGCTAAATTTACTAATCTTCCTTCGCCAAGTAAATTTATTTTACGTCCATCAGCCATTGTATATGTTCTGATATTTTTGCGGACTTCATAAGGCTCTACAATTGAAAGTTCCTGTAAATCAGGAATATTAATTTCTACATCAAAATGGCCGGCATTGGAAAGCACTGCCCCATCTTTCATTACTTCTATATGTTCTTTAGTAATTACGTCTTTGCAGCCGGTTACTGTTACGAAGAAATCTCCCTCTTTAGCAGCCTGCTCCATTGGCATTACGCGAAAACCATCGAAAACAGCTTCTATAGCTTTGATGGGGTCAACTTCTGTTACTATTACATTTGCTCCAAGGCCTTTGGCACGCATACTTACTCCCTTACCACACCAGCCATAGCCAGCAACAACAACATTTTTGCCAGCAATAGACAGGTTGGTAGTGCGCATGATGCCATCCCAGGAAGATTGGCCTGTTCCATAACGATTATCAAAAAGGTATTTACAATAGGCGTCATTTACTGCGATCATTGGAAAAGCAAGATTCCCGGAACGTGAAAGTGCCTTTAACCGATGCACGCCAGTTGTTGTTTCCTCTGAACCGCCTAACAGGCCAGAAATAAGATCGGTTCTATCCTTGTGAAGCATGTTCACGAGGTCACCTCCGTCATCAATGATCAATGAAGGATTGCAATCAAGAGCTTTGCTTAAAAACAGATCATATTCTTCTGAAGTACAATTATGCGTAGCATATACACTAATACCTTCTTCAACAAGTGCAGCCGCTATTTCATCCTGAGTTGAAAGAGGATTGCTGCCTGTAACATAAACATTGGCACCAGCATTTTTTAAAACTTTAGCAAGGTAAGCAGTTTTTGCCTCCAAATGGATTGTAACAACCATATTAATTCCGGCAAAGGGTTTAGTTTGAGAATATTTTTCATTTAATAAATTTAATAAAGGCATGTATTCCTTTACCCAGTTAATTTTTTGCTTGCCTAGTGGTGCAAGCGTGATATCTTTTATAATACTATCGGACATTTATGTTTATCCTCCTCATAAATTCTGGCTTTTAATTTTGCAATATTTAT
>CAZCMY010000115.1:0-2588 GCA_964500055.1 uncultured Acidaminococcales bacterium
GGGTTATTGTTAAAGCCGCCGATAACAGCACGTCCTTCAAAAATCTTCTTACCTTCTTCCAGGCTCAGCGGCTCGAAAGTAACCGCCCAGTTAATGACCGCAGCTTCAGCATCCTGCCAGATTTTGACATCATTTTTATGCCCGCGATAGCCGCAAATATGCAAGATGTTATATTGGCTGAGAGCATTGGCAGCAGCCAGAACTACATCCTCACTGGTACGGATGTACTGCGTATAATCTTCACCTGAAATTATCTGGTCCTCCGGAGTTTGTACGCTTAGATAAATGCCTTCGGCACCACCTTCAGTTATTACTCTTCTGGCCACCTCTGCCTGATCCTGAGCAAAAACATTGACAATCTTCTGAATGATTTCCGGATTTGTTTTGAAGAATTCGCCGACTTTGGCATTGCTAAGTTCCTGGCGCAGTACAGTCAGCGGAGAAAAAATATTATAAAAAGAACTGCGCTCGTTGCCGGCGGCTTTGACAACTTCTTTGACTAAAGCAACCTGTCCTTCGATCCAAGGATGGTCAGATGGCAATGGTTCAACCGCCAATAAGTCTTCAGGTTTTTCAAACTTCTTGCCACGCAGACTGGGGTGTCCAAAATAACCATCACTCATAATTTTGACGAAATCAGGATCAAATTCCTGAATATATTTTTTATGACCCTCAATATTTTCAGCAATCAATTCCGGTCTCTCCAGGCCCGCATAACGTTCATCACCATCCGGCAAAAAGTGGAACCAAAAACCAACCGGCACGCGGTCCACACTTTCGTTATTAAATACCTTTAAAAGTCTTTCTCTGTTTGTTGTCATGTTAATTCCTCCATTTTTTTAAATATAGTAGGTATATTCAGGCAGCATACGCTTTAAGAATTGTCTGGTACGTTCTTCCTTTGGCTCTGTAAAAATTTGTCTTGGTGTACCTTCCTCGACTATACTGCCGCCATCCATAAAAATTATCTTATTGGCAACATCCTGAGCAAAACTCATCTCATGAGTTACCACGAGCATCGTAGTACCTTCCTTCGCAATTTTTTTCATAGAAGCAAGAACTTCACCAATAAGTTCAGGATCAAGTGCTGATGTAGGTTCATCGAAAAAAATAATCTCCGGTGATAAAGCTATTGCCCGGGCAATACCCACCCTTTGCTGTTGGCCGCCTGAAAGTTGGCTGGGATAGTAGTCATATTTATCACTTAACCCAACTTTGTCCAGCGCTTCCTTCGCAATAGTTTCCGCTTCTTTTTTAGGAATTTTGCGACCAATGACCAAGCCTTCCAAAACATTTTCCAAAGCTGTTTTATTATTAAACAAATTGTAATTCTGAAAAACAAAGGCCGTTTTTTGGCGAATAGCCTTTATTTGCTCTTTAGTAACATTTCGCAGGTCAACATCAATATCATCAAACAATACTTCGCCTGAATCAGCCTGCTCAAAAAACTCAAGGCAGCGCAGCAGCGTCGTTTTGCCCGAACCGCTTGGGCCAAGGATGACCGCAACGTCGCCTTTTTCGATGGAAAAACTAATTCCGCTTAATACTTCCTGATTGCCAAATGCTTTTCTAATCTCTCTAACCTCAAGCATAATAGTCCTTTCCGCAGATCAGGCGCTGATGCACTGATATGCTTTTAACTTTTTCTCATACTTTTTGAAACCATATTCAACTAGGCTGCAAATAATAAGGTAAACCAAAAATATATCAATATAAGCTTCTATATAGTTATAGCCAGGATTCGCGGCAACTTTGGCACGTAAAGTGATTTCCCGCAAAGACAACGCATAACAAAGTGATGTGTTCTTAATTAGATTGGTAGTCGCATTACACAGATTAGGCAAAGCAGTCACCAATGCTTGCGGAATGATGATGCGTCTGTAAGCCGCAAAAGTTGATAAACCCACCGAATGAGCAGCTTCCAGCTGGCTCTTTTGCACAGTTTTCAGCGCTGACCGAAAAACTTCCGTCAAAATTGCTATCGTATGCAGGGAAAAAACTATAAAAGCATACCAGATAGGATTCACATCAAAAATACTCATGGTGCTGTGCGTGCTGCGCAAGAATCGTTCTACCAGAATCGGCATGACATTGTAAATTAAAAATATCTGTATAATCAGGGGCGTTCCTCTGACAAACGATATATAAATCCTGCACAATTGATCCAGTATAGGCGTGCCGTTTAATCTTACCAGCGAAAAGAAAAAACCTACCGGTATACTTATCAGCAAAGCAACAACTGTAATCAGCAAAGTTATCGGAGCCCCTGACAGCGCAATAAAGAAAGCTTCCCACATAAAATGTAAGTCTAGTGTCTGCATCTTCGTTGTACCTTAGACCGTCTTGATAAACGTTCTCCCTTTGCTCAATTTTTGTTCAAGCAATTCATTTGCTTTTTCAATAGTGATAGAAATTGACCAATAGATAAATGAAAGCGCCAACAATGTTTCAAGGGCATGGGCTTCATAATTCATAGCTATCAAAAGATTGGCCTTCCCCATAACATCTATAAGCCCTATCGTGTAAGCAAGCGAACCTTCCTTCAGCAGCGTCAGGATGGAATTGATAATATTAGGCAAAGCAACTAC
>CAZCMY010000115.1:2688-3877 GCA_964500055.1 uncultured Acidaminococcales bacterium
ATTGTTCCAAAGAACAAAGTCAGGATTAAAACAAGAAAAGTTACATCCAGATAAGGAACCAACTTGGGTATTTGCTCCAGCAAGTAAAAGAAGTCAAATTTCAGCACTTTAAGTTCCTCCTCTGCAGGCCCTACCGGCTTACCCTAGCCAGCACCTCATACAAATCTCTGCCATAGAATTGCTTACTAAGCTCGTTGGTCTTTTTCTCAGCCTTCAATTTTTTAATGGCACCGTCGTAGGCATCAGCCAGTTCCTGTTGTTTCTTATTAAATAACGGCCAGGTTTTTATGACATCAACTTCATTGTAAACCAGCTTATCGTTCAGGCCGTAATAAGGTCCATCGGCACTGCGTACTTTTTGGTCATACTGTCCTTCAATAATTGCGCCGCCATCAGAGCGTCCTTCGCTGACATACTCAATAACATTAACGGTAAAGGCATCACCGGCTTCCAGTTTAACCTTATTATCAGGATTCTTTTGGTTAAATTCTTCAATAACTGTGTATTGTGCGTTATTAGCCGCAATCGGAGCCAAAGTCTTACCTGCTTTTGCAAAATCAGCAAGTGTTTTGATATTCGCATCATCTTTGCGTAAAACAAGGCCAAAACTGCTGAGTCCTAAAAATTCCTTGGGGTAAATATATTTTTTAGCTCGGGCTTCGGTATAGAAGGTGTTTTTAATGCCAACATCATATTTACCTTGCTCCACGCCAAGCAGCAAATCATCGTCAGTCGTTGGAATAAATTCAAATTCATATTGGGGGAGTAAGCCATCTACCAATTTCATGATCTCAACATCATGACCTGCCGGTTTACCATTTTCATCAGTGTAATTAATTGGTTTGGAATTTTGGGCATATGCGACTTTAACTTTTTTGACATTAGCCTTTTTCTCTGTTTTGTCCGTATTACTGCCGCAGCCGGCTAAAACACCTACCGCCAGAAGTCCTATTCCCAAAACCGCTATTATTTTCTTTATTTGCATTGATATTCCTCATTTCTTTAAATTTTATTTGTCAAAGCCTATTAAAGAAAAAAGGTAACATCGCTCACTTCTCCCATTCTTTTGTCTAAAAAAAACTGCTCGTTTTAATTGCTGCTGCATGACTGCGTTCCTCATTTCATATTAATCATATATGAATTATAGATATTGTTGTAACTATACACATTTTCAAAACCCTTGTCAACA
>CAZCMY010000116.1:0-3874 GCA_964500055.1 uncultured Acidaminococcales bacterium
AAGCTATGAGCGGAAGTAGTAAAAGTACGGGTTCAGCAGAGAGGAAATGCGAGGCTGAGACATATCCGAACCAGCGGCTTTGAAGTCGTCCGTGAGCTGGCAGACTGAACAGAGTAGGTTTGCCCGTTTCTGTGCGTTAAACAGTTTGAGTTGTCCGGATTTTTTCCGGGAATATGGGTGGTACCGCGGAAACTATTTTTTCGTCCTATGTCTTTGACATAGGATTTTTATTATTTTAAGGAGGATTTAAAATGTCAGAAGAACACAATATACCAAAGGTTTATGACCCTGCCAGTGTCGAAAAGAAATGGTATGAGTACTGGGAGAAAAACGGTTATTTTCATGCTGAAGTTGAAAAGGATAAGGAAGCTTTCAGCATCGTAATTCCACCACCAAACATTACCGGACAACTGCATATGGGCCATGCCTTGGATAATACGCTGCAGGATATTTTGATTCGTTGGCACAGAATGCTGGGCCACAATACATTATGGATGCCTGGTTATGACCACGCCGGTCTTGCCACACAGATCAAAGTTGAAGAAGTACTGAAAAAAGAAGAGGGAAAAACACGTTATGATCTAGGGCGCGAAGAATTTTTGAAGCGTGTCTGGGCTTGGAAAGACCAATATGGCGATCATATTATTAACCAATTAAAATGCCTCGGCGTTTCCTGCGATTGGGAGCGCAAACGTTTTACTATGGATGAAGGCTGTTCGGAAGCAGTACGTGAAGTATTTGTTTCTCTTTATGAGAAAGGACTTATTTACCAAGGCAGCAGGATTACTAACTGGTGCGTAAACTGTAATACCGCTCTGTCTGATATCGAAGTCGAACACGAGGATGAAGCAGGCCATTTATGGCATATCCGTTATCCTGTCGTGGAAGAAGAAGGTACCTATTTAACTATTGCCACGACCAGACCGGAAACAATGCTTGGCGATACTGCTGTAGCAGTTAACCCGGAAGATAAACGTTATGGACACCTTGTCGGTAAAACACTGCGCCTGCCTTTAACGGACAGGATTATTCCTATTATCGCTGATTCTTACGTAGACCTTGAATTTGGAACCGGCGCCGTTAAAATTACACCTGCTCATGACCCTAACGACTTTGAAATGGGCATGCGCCATAACCTGGAAAGCATCGTAGTAATCGGCATGGACGGACACATGACAGCCGAAGCCGGTAAATATGCTGGACAAGAACGCTATGAATGCCGCAAGAATCTTGTACGTGAACTTGAAGAAAAAGGCTTCTTAGTAAAAGTAGAGGAACACAATCATGCGGTAGGACACTGCCAACGCTGCCGTACTGTTGTGGAACCGCTGGTTTCCAAACAATGGTTTGTTAAGATGGCACCACTTGTTCAAGCTGCGGTTGACTGCGTGGAAGATGGACGCACTCAGTTTGTGCCTGAACGTTTCACCAAAACCTATACGGGCTGGATGGATAATATCCGCGATTGGTGTATTTCCCGCCAAATCTGGTGGGGACATAGAATACCGGTCTGGTATTGTGATGACTGCGGCGAAGTGATAGCTTCCCGTACGGATATTACTGTTTGCCCTAAATGCGGCGGCAAAGTTCATCAGGATGAGGATGCTCTTGATACTTGGTTCAGCTCTGCTTTATGGCCATTTTCGACCATGGGCTGGCCGAAGAAAACTGAGCTTTTGGAGCAATTCTATCCAACTAGCGTGCTTGTTACCGGCTATGATATAATTTTCTTCTGGGTCGCTCGTATGTTGATCATGGGCATGGAATTCATGAAGGAGATTCCTTTTGAGAAGGTCTTCATTCATGGTCTGGTGCGCGATAGCCAGGGAAGAAAGATGAGTAAATCTCTTGGCAACGGTATCGATCCGTTGGAAGTAATTGATAAATACGGCGCTGATACCTTGCGCTTCATGCTGATTACCGGTAATACACCTGGTAACGATATGCGTTTCTATTGGGAACGTGTGGACGCAACCCGTAACTTTGCCAATAAAATCTGGAATGCTTCCCGTTTTGTTCTGATGAACATGGAAGGCTATGATCATGAGGCTAAATTAGCACCTTATACTTTGGCCGACAAATGGATTTTGTCACGGTTGGCACACACTGAAAAAGAGGTTACCGACTTACTCGGACGTTTCGAACTTGGCGAAGCCGGCAGGCTTGTTTATGAATTCATCTGGGGTGAATTCTGTGACTGGTATATTGAACTTGCCAAACCACGTCTTTACAACAAAGAAAATGCAGAAGAGAGAGCAACGGCTCAGCATGTAATCTGTGAAGTTCTGAGCTCCTCCATGAAGCTACTGCATCCTTATATGCCTTTCATCACCGAAGAAATCTGGCAATGTCTGCCGCATAAAGGCGAGAGCATCATGGTAGCTGCTTGGCCTGAGAGCGACGAGAACTTGTTTGATGCTGAAGCCGAAGCTGCTATGAATGCTATTATGGAAGCAATCAAAGCTATTCGTAATATGCGTGCAGAAGTAAATGTTGCGCCTGGCAAAAAAGTTCCGGCTATATTGCTTGTTGCTGATGAATTGCAGCAAGTAGTTGCTGATAACCAGTCCTATATAAAACTGATGGCAAGTGTCGACGAATTAAGCATATTGCCAGCTGGCGGCGACAAACCGGAAAATGCCATGGCTGCTGTGACCAAGGGAATTGAAGTTTACCTGCCACTTAAAGGCTTGATAGATATTGAAAAAGAAACACAGCGCCTCAACAAAGAGCTTGATGGCATGACCAAAGAAATTGGACGCATTGAAGGCAAATTAAATAATGAAGGCTTCCTGGCGAAAGCACCAGCGGAAGTTGTTGAAAAAGAAAAGACAAAAGCTCAGGAAATAGCTGTTAAGATGCAAGCTATCCAAGAGCGTCTGACTTATTTGAAGAATCTGGAATAAAAAGCAATTGGCGCGTTAAACCGCGCCAATTTTGCTAATTGCGGAGGAAAAACCATGAATTACAATGAAACATTAGCCTACTTGGATAGCTTGGGTAAATTTGGCATCAACCTTGGCATGGAGAGGATAGAAGCCCTCTTAAAAGAACTGAACAATCCTGAACAAAAAGTCAGGACAATTCATGTCACTGGTACCAATGGCAAAGGCTCGGTAACCAGTATGATTACCAATATCTTATTGGTGAGCGGCTTGAAAGTCGGAAAATTTACTTCTCCCCATCTGGTCAGATATAATGAACGGATTGAAGTGGATGGGAAAGAGATAAGTGATGAAGATTTTGCTTTGGTAGTTACCGCTGTCAAACGCGCTGTAGAAAGCGTTATGGCAAAAGGAACTGACCAACCGACACAGTTTGAAGTATTGACGGCAGCAGCTTTTCTGCATTTTGCTCTGCAAAAGCTTGATTACGCTGTGATTGAAGTTGGTCTTGGCGGCCTTTGGGATTCTACGAATGTTATTACGCCGGTAGTTTCTGTAATTACTAATGTCAGCCTCGACCATACTGACCGCTGCGGCAAAACCGTTGAAGAAATTGCGATGCAGAAAGCCGGCATCATTAAAGATGGCGTACCGGTAGTTACGGCGGCAGAAGGAGAGGCTTTAGGCCCGATTCAGGCTATGTCTCTCTTCAAACAAGCACCACTATATATTTACGGCAAAGCTTTCACCGGACAGGAAGTTTCGAGCAGCATGGAAGGCCAGACCTTTACGCTCAGTGCCGGTGATTATCATTCCAACTACGAGGTTAAATTGCCAGGAGCTCACCAGATTTTGAATACGGCAGTTGCTGTTGTAGCTGCCAAGCTTGCCTCCAAACAAGACAGCCGTATTAACGAGCTGGCCCTGCATCAAGGTGTTGCTTTGACTAAATGGCCAGGACGCCTGGAGAGAATAAGCCAGAAGCCTGA
>CAZCMY010000117.1:0-1835 GCA_964500055.1 uncultured Acidaminococcales bacterium
GTTACCAAGAAGACAATAAGAGTACGAATTTCTTTACTGCTGATTGGACCCATGGCTGCAAGCTCTTTCTTTACATAGGCACCGCCTTCACCGATGTTTTCTATTTCAGGCGGATACAATAATTTGATAACGAAGACGGAGATAAAACCGAGTAAGAAGGCAGGCGGTCCACCGACACGGAACCATTCGCCCCAGGTAATAAGCTTACCAGTAGCGCTCTGTATCATGCCTACAGTTATAGGATTAGCGACATGAGAAGTGAGAACACCGATGCTCATCATGGTGCCGCTCATGGCTACAATCAGAAGAAGAGCTTTTACTATGTTGCTTTTGCCTTCTTTGGCATTGAAGGATTCACCAATACCAAGAATTATCGGGAGCATTAAAAGAGTGCGTGCAGTGATTGATGGAACAAAAAATGTCATAAGAGCGATAGATGCTGCAATTGACCAATAAATGCGGGAGCTGACGCCTTTTGATAATGCAACCAAGTATAAGGCGATACGTTTGGATAATCCTGAGTGCTCCATCACGCCGGCCATCAAGAAACCGATGACAATCAACCAAAGTGATGTGTTTGCATACCCGGAAAAGGCTTGATTGACTGTGGACGCACCGGTTATTGCTAACATAAATACAATCATGAGACCACTAAGAGCGCCTTCAATACAACTGGTCATCCAAACAATAATGGCAAAGGCACCAACGGCTAAGGCCATCTTCCCTGCTTGCGGTAAACCTTGCGGAGTTGGCATTAGCCAGCCTACGGCAACAAAGGCAAGTATTGCCAGCAGAAATTGAACAATTTTTTTGTCCATGCACTATCATCTCCCTATAATATTCTGACGTAAAGTCATACTTAATTATTCGCAATATAGAGCCTGGTGTCAACAATTTTTTATGTAATTTTATTATATTTATATGCAATTTTATTATATAAAAGAAGCGAGCAATCCAACTAGTCGGAAAACTCGCTTCTTACTGCTTTTAACTTACATAATCATTATTGATTCCTGACTTGGCAAAAAAGTCCTTTACTCTTTGAATATCACTTTTGTTAGCATCAGGGACAGTGCTAAGTTTATAGGGAATTTTGAGCATCTGCCATTTTGCTTTTCCCATCGTGTGGTAAGGTAAAAGATCGATTTTTGTATCTGATGGTAATTTCTTAATGACATCAGCTAATTTTGACAGAGCATTTTCAGAGTCGTTTACGCCAGGTATTACAACGTAGCGCAGAATTAATTGGGTTCGGGAAGCCGCATAGAATAAATTTTGCAGAATTAACTCATTGTCTTTGCCGGTTAGTTGACGATGTACATCTTCATCAGCGGCTTTCAACGAAAACATAATAAGATCAGTATGTGGCAATACTTTATCAAGCTCAGCCTGAGCAAAAAAACCACCGGTATCCAGTGCAGTATGAATGCCTAGTTCTTTGCATTTGGCGAAAAGTTCACTGACAAATTCTGCCTGCAAGAGAGGCTCACCGCCGCTTACAGTTATACCGCCGCCGGACTTATCATAAAAGACGCGGTACTTTTTTATTTCTTCAACAATTTCATCAACGGAAATTGTTTTACCAGTTCTTACCCAGGTATCAGGGTTGTGACAAAAGCTGCAGCCTAAGTTGCAGCCGGCGAGAAATAAGAGGTATCTTATACCAGGGCCATCAACTGTACCGAAAGTATTAATAGAATGGTAGTAAGCTTTCATGATTTTTACATAGCCTCATAAAAAGTACGACTTATGACTTCTTTCTGATGATCAGGGCTTAGTTTAATGAAGTTAACTGCATAGCCGGACACGCGGATTGTCAGCTGAGGATACAGTTC
>CAZCMY010000117.1:1935-3844 GCA_964500055.1 uncultured Acidaminococcales bacterium
TTGCCTGGCGATAAGCAGCGTGTTTGCGCAAGTTTGTAATAAATTCATGCGTAAGTTCATGGGCCAGTGAATCGACTCTTTCATCGTTGTTGCCGAAACAAGGGAAATCTCCTTCGGTAACAAAATCAACTGTGATACCTTCTGCATTACGTATTGGTTTAACCTTGGCGTAACGGATGGCGCTTAACGAATCGACCGCTACGGATAACCCTGCGACGCCGAAAGCCATAAGTCTGTTGACTTCGCTGTCATGCAGGGCCATTTGGGCAGCTTCATACGCATAAGTATCATGCATACGGTGAATTATATTCAAAGTATTTACGTAAAGTTCAGCCAGCCAGTCCAAAACTGTGCTGTAGTTTTTGCGTACCTCGTCATAGTCAAGATATTCGCCTTCAGGTAAAGGCAATTGTGGTGCCATCTGGACACCTGCCTTTTCATCGCGGCCGCCGTTAATGGACATCAGGAGAGCTTTAGCTAAATTAACACGCGCGCCAAAGAACTGCATTTGTTTGCCGAGTTTCATCGCTGACACGCAGCAGGCAATGCCATAGTCATCACCGTAAGCAGGACGCATTACTTCGTCGTTCTCATATTGGATTGCGCTGGTGTCAATTGAGACTTTGGCGCAGAAATTTTTGAAAAATTGGGGCAGGCTGTCAGACCAAAGAACAGTAAGGTTCGGTTCAGGAGCAGGACCCAGATTGTAGAGACTATTAAGAATCCTGAAGGAATTTTTCGTAACAAGCGTGCGACCATCTTCACCCATACCGCCGATTACTTCGGTAACCCAAAGTGGATCACCGGCAAAAAGATCATTGTATTCAGGCGTCCTGAGATGGCGGGCGAAACGCAGTTTAATAACTAACTGATCCATAAGTTCTTGTGCTTCGGATTCGGTAATCAAGCCAGCTGCCAAATCACGCTCGAGATAAATGTCAAGGAAAGTGGACGTGCGGCCAAGTGACATGGCGGCGCCGTTTTGTTCCTTTATTGCAGCCAGATAACCGAAATAGAGCCATTGAACAGCTTCTTTGGCATTTCCAGCAGGTTTGGAAACATCAAAACCATAGCTCGCTGCCATTTCCTCAATGCCGCGCAGTGAAGATATCTGCATAGCAATTTCTTCACGTGTACGAATAACATCTTCCGTCATGGACATTTCACCGAGAGCCTTTAAATCGTTTTCTTTTGCTTCAATAAGTTTATCTATGCCATAGAGAGCGACACGACGATAATCACCAATAATACGTCCGCGGCCATAAGCATCGGGCAGACCAGTGATGATTCCTATTTTTCTGGCCAAAAGCATTTCGTCTGTATAGACATTGAAGACCGCACTATTATGGGTTGTTCTATGATTGTTATAAATTTCGCTGATTAAGGGATTTAGTTTGTAGCCATAAGCTTCACAAGCTTGTTCAGCCATGCGGACACCACTGTTAACGATAACGCTTCTCTTAAGCGGTTCGTCAGTTTGTAATCCGACGATTGTTTCTTTAAAACGGTCAATGTAACCTGGTTTATGAGAAGTAATTGTAGAAACACGGTCAGGATCAACGCTGAGGACGCCGTTGTTAGCTATTTCTTTTGCCAAAAGTTCAGAACATTCCTGCCAAAGGCCTTTTGTTCTGGCAGTGGGACCTTCCAAAAAGCTATCATCGCCTCCGTAGGGTAGATAGTTTTTTTGAATAAACTCCCTGACGTTAATTTCTTGTTGCCATATTCCTTCATTAAAACCTTTCCATTCTTGCATTGCTAAGCACCTCTTCTCTAAGTTGCAGTAAGCTTATAAACAAGCAAAAAACCGCCTGAGCAGCATACTGTTGCCCAGGCGGTCGGCTGTTTCTACAATATGGTCCACGTGGTTGCTCCACTGATCCGCCAGTCCCATATCGTGTTAATTATT
>CAZCMY010000118.1:0-3842 GCA_964500055.1 uncultured Acidaminococcales bacterium
CTAACAGGGTACAATAGATGTGAATTGGTTTTGAGGAGGTCAAGGTATGCAGCGTGTAGTTGAAAACATCTCGGAGAAAACAGGTCTGCCTCCGGGCTCTTTTGTGTCAGTTGGTGTGAAAGAAGCTATTCCTTCTAAATTTTTTATTTATAACATTGGCCAGGAAAAGGTAACAGTACAGGAAACGGCTTCTATAACAGAGTCTTTACTGAAACATGACGATAACACTATTCTGTGGGTAGATATACAGGGTTTTTCCGATACTAATTCCATTCACACCTTGTTCGAAACATTAAATGTTGACTCGCTACTGCAGGAAGATATCATTAATACCAGACATAGGCCTAAAATTGAAACTTTTGATGATAGTTTGATCATAATCACCAAAAGAATCATCTCAGGTCATGGTAAACGTATGCATGCCGAACATGTTGCCCTCATATTGGGTCCCGACTATATTCTTTCCTTTCAGCCACCGGTAAACGACAGTTTTCAAGGTACAAGGGAACGAGTTCTTAATCTTAAATACCCCAACACACATAAAGGCTATGTTTTTTATATGCTGCTGGATAATCTGATTGATGGCCATTTTGCTATTATGGAACACCTGCACCAGCGTTTGGATAGATTAGAGAATAAACTTTTGAATGCCAAAGAAGAAACATCCCCTTTGGAAGAATTGACTAACCTCAAACATGATATCGCCATGGCACGACGCATAATCGTACCCATGCGCAGATTCGTCACTGATTTGCGTTTCAAACGCGACAACTATTTTCTGCCAAACATTGATCCTTACCTTACTGATCTGAGCGACCATATCGAGCAGCTGGCAGAATCCTGCGAAATTTATAGCGAATCAATCACTATGTTAATTGAAGTTAATTCTGAAAATATCAATATACGTACCAATGAAATTATGAAGACTTTGACCTTGATTTCTACGATTTTTATGCCTTTGACTTTTATAACCAGCGTCTACGGCATGAATTTCGACTATATGCCGGAACTGCGTATGCAGTGGGGTTATCCTATTTGCATCGCTTTCATGGGCATTATTTCCCTTTTCCTGTATAGAAATTTTAAGAATCGCAATTGGCTCTGAATTAAGCCATAAAAAAACAACAGGTGTCGCTTAAATAAGCAGGCACCTGTTGTTTTTTTATTTTCAGTTCATATTAAACACTTTACCAGGATTCAAAACGTTTTTAGGGTCAAGCGCTTTTTTAATTGCCTTCATCATTTGCATTTCAACAGGATCAGTATACTTTTCCATCGGAGCTAACTTCTTGGCACCAATACCATGTTCGCCGGAAAGTCTGCCGCCTAAGCTGTAAATGTAAGGGTAAGCTTCAGCATGGAAACGCTCTAATTCACTTTCCCACAGTTCATCACTCATATCGCCTTTAAGCATCGTAAAGTGCAGATTACCATCACCGGCGTGAGCAAGCGTAAATACTTTGAAAGGATAATCTTTTGCTACTTCTGTCAAATGTTCAATGGTTGTAGCAATTTGTTCGACAGGTACAACCAGATCATCAGAAGAGCTGACCAAACTCAGGACACGTGTAGACTCCAGACAGTTGCGGCGTATCTTCCAGACCCTGTCATCTGCTTCCAGCACATCAGTTGCGCCATTAGCATTGCACAGTTCATCTAACTGCTCCATCTTGGTTTCCAGCTCATCTTCACTAAATGTTTCAACAGTAATAATTACATAATTGCCATCTTCATAATGAGGCAGTTTCAACTCGCAATAATCGCTGGCAGAACGCACGAATTCATTCGCCATAAATTCAACGCTGGTCGGATTAAGACCGGCTTTGATTAAAACAGGAACAATGTCGATAGCTTGATTTAAATCAGTGAAAATTGCCAGAATATCTAATTTATAAGGAGCAAGAGGCAAAAGTTTCAAGGTTGCTTTGGTAATGATCCCCAAAGTTCCTTCACTGCCGATAACCAATTGTTCCATGCAATAACCAGTTGATTTTTTCTTCAAACGTGCACCCAGATTAGCAATATCACCTGTTGGGGTAACTACCTCAACAGCATAAACCTGGTCGCGTGTCGTGCCATAGCGAACTGCTTTATTGCCGCCGGCATTGGTCGCAATGTTACCACCAATCAGACAGCTATCGGAACTGCAAGGGTCACCAGCATACAAAAGGCCTTTGCCGTTAGCCAGTTCCTGAATTTCTACTGTTCTGGCACCAGCTTCAACCACCATGTACATGGCATCTTCGTTAACTTCCAAAATCTTATTCATACGCTCCATCAAAAGAACGATACCGCCGCAAACCGGGATGGCTCCGCAGGAAACACTGGTGCCGGCACTTCTCGGCGTAACCGGGATAACGTATTCATTGGCGATCTTCATGACAGCCGCAACTTCCTCCGTATTAGCCGGAGCAACGACTACTTCCGGCAAATGATGAAAACGAGCGTCAGTTTCTTCATCAGTCTTATATTGGTTCAACTTCTCGGGATCACTATAGACATAGCTTTCACCTACAGCAGCTTTAAGCGCTGCGATAACTTCTTCTGTGACAGGATTATAATTACTCATTCCATTCTACACTCCTACTAATATAATTGTTTTGTTGAACAAACTTGCTTTTTCATTTTACACCAAAAGGTCAAAATTGTCACTTACATGAAAATGTTTACATAGAAAAAAGAGCAATGTTCCACTGGAACATTGCTCTTGCAAAATTCTACTAAATTTTTAACAGTTTGCCCGGATTCAGTATGTTATTGGGGTCCATTGCTTTTTTGATGATTTTCATCACCAATAATTCACCTGGTGCAGTATAAGTTTCCAGTTCTTCCAGCTTTTTAAAGCCGATGCCATGTTCACCTGACAAGCGTCCGCCAATGCCATAAGCATATTCATAAACCTCAGCATGGAACTTGGCAACCTCTTTCTCCCAAACTTCATCAGCAAGTTCACCTTTGCAGAGAACAAAATGCAGATTGCCATCACCGGCATGGGCAAGCGTCATAACTTTGAATGGATATTTCTTACCGGTTTCCATGACGAATTTGATGGTTTCCGCAATTTTATCCAGAGGCACGACCAAATCGTCCGTAATGCTGACGAGACTGATAATACGCACAGATTCCTGACAGCTGCGGCGCAGTTTCCAGACTCTTTCGTCCGCTTCCAATACCTCAACAGCACCATTTTCACTGCACAAAGTATCAAGCACTTCCATTTTGCTATCCAGTTCATCTTCACTGAAGGTTTCCACCGTAATGATAACATAGTTGCCATCTTCATAATGCGGCAGACGGCTCTCGCAATAGTCATTGGTAGAACGCACGAAACTATTATCCATGAATTCCACACTAGTCGGCGTAATGCCAGCTTTAATTACTTTCGGGACAATATCAATAGCCTTGTCAACTTCGGTGAAAATCGCCAGCAAATCAAAGCGGTATGGCGGCAACGGCTGCAGCTTCAAGGTAGCCTTGGTAATAATGCCCAAAGTTCCTTCACTGCCGATCAGTAATTGTTCCAGGCAATAACCGCTGGTTTTTTTCTGCAAGCGTGCGCCCATTTCCACAATATCGCCTGTCGGTGTGACTACTTCAACTGCATAAACCTGATTTCTTGTAGTGCCATAACGAACAGCCTTATTGCCGCCAGCATTGGTAGCAATATTGCCGCCGATCAGACAACTGTCAGCGCTGCAAGGATCACCTGCATACAGCAAGCCTTCTTTATTTGCTATTTCCTGAATTTCTTTTGTGAGGGCGCCAGCCTCTACCACCATGTACATGGCATCATGATTTACTTCGAGAATTTTATTCAAGCGTTCAAGCAGGAGCACGATACC
>CAZCMY010000119.1:0-3821 GCA_964500055.1 uncultured Acidaminococcales bacterium
CCGGAAGTTATTGGACGAATAAGGGAGAACACTTGTATTAATAGGGTTTTTCATTGGTCAGGGGACAATAAAGTTTTGTTGGCAATCATCAAATATGTGGAAGATCAGCAAAACTTTGCTACTGATAGTAAGCTTGGAGTGCAGGCAATTTTGCTGGTAGAAGATTCACCTGTATATTATTCGCAAATTTTGCCTATTATATATACGGAAATATTGACACAAACGAGATACTTGGTTTTACATGCCATGAATGTCAAACATGGCTTGCTCAGGGTGCGGCTCAGACCAAAAATTTTACTTGCGGAAACTTATGAAGAGGCAATCAAAATTATCGATTCATATCGTTACAATCTGCTGGGGATAATTTCTGATGTACGTTTCCCAAAGGGCGGCTGCCTAAATAAAGTGGCAGGGTTTGAACTTGCTCAGCAAGTAAAGGGTATGATCAATGATCTTCCGTTTTTGCTGCAGTCTGAAGATGAGGAAAATGAAAAGATAGCTTTAGCAAGAAAAATAGATTTTTTAAGCAAAACCTCGCCGAGTCTTCTTCATAATTTGCGCAGCTATATTTTGGAAAGCTACGGCTTCGGACCATTTGTTTTTAAATATCCTGATGGACGTGTAATTGAAGAGGCAAATGATATTACTACGCTGGAAAAAATAGTAAGGGATTTGCCAGAAGAAAGCTTGCAGTATCATGCAGCAAATAATGATTTTTCACGTTGGTTCCGTGCACGTGCAGAGTTTGAAGTTGCGGAGAAACTAAGATTTTTGGATGCGGCAAAAATTGACAGTGTTTCTGATATGAGAAATTATATTCTTGGCGTGCTCACTGCCTATTTCAAAAAATATCAGACAGGTTCTATATTAAGTTTTGAAGGCCTTGCAAAAAAAGATATGGAAAATGCCTTTATAAAACTTGGCAAAGGATCTTTAGGCGGTAAGGCACGAGGTGTTGCCTTTATGAATGCCATGATATCCAAGGCTCATATGGCCGATAAATACGAAGATATGAAAGTCAAGGTTCCGCGTTCGTTTGTTGTAGGCAGCGAGGTTTTTGAAAAATTCATTGAACAGAATGACCTTTATTCATTTATTAGTCATGGCCCTTCTGAGGCTGAAATTGCCAAAAAGTTTGTTGAATCTGAATTACCGGAGGAAATTCAGGATAATCTTCGGGTTCTCACTTTGTATATAAAATGTCCTCTTGCAGTGAGATCTTCAAGTATTCTTGAAGATTCCAGAATACTGCCTTTTGCCGGCATTTATAAAACTTATGTTGTTCCCAATAGTAACGATAATAACGAAGTATGCTTCAAGCAGCTTTCGGATGCTGTTAAATTGGTTTATGCCTCCGTATTTTATGAAGCACCTGTAAGATATGCGCAAAATGCTGATATAAGAATAGAAGAAGAGAAAATGGCAGTGCTTATCCAGGAGCTTGTCGGTGAATATTATGGTGAACATTTTTATCCTGCTATATCAGGTGTAGCCCAATCCTATAACTTCTATCCTTACTATCCCATGAAACCGGAAGATGGCACAGTCAGCCTTGCTCTTGGTTTTGGAAAAACAATTGTTGAGGGTGAACGTACATTTAGATTTTCACCTGTATATCCCAAACTGAACCCATTAGTTTCCAGCCCACAAGAACAGATGAGCAAAGCACAAAATTTATTTTATTCTGTTAATCTTAAAAAAACCGCTAATCTTACACTGCAGGCTGATGAAGACTATGTTTATGAAAAAATGCCTGTTTCACAGGCGTATAAGGATGGCGCCCTGGAATATATCGGCAGCACATATTCTGCTGAAAATGACTGTATATATGATAATGTAAATCATACTGGCTTAAAGCTGGTTACTTTTGCGCCCATTCTCAAATATGACAGATTACCTTTAACAAAGATTATTCAGGATCTGATGCTTATGGGCAAAAAAGCCTTTGGCTCAGATGTTGAGATTGAGTTCGCAATAAACATACCTAAAGATAAAAATAAACCAGCTGAATTCAATTTTTTGCAAATACGACCAATTGTTATTGGAAGAGAAGCACATCAGGTAAACCTCGAAGAAACGACTGACACCTGGTGTTTTAGCAAGCAAACTATTGGCAACGGTTACTATGATGACATAAAAGACATTATCTACGTCGATCCTGAAAATTTCGATCTTAAAGAAAGCATGCAGATTGCAAGAGAGATTGGGACGCTCAATAAAATACTGGCACAGGAAGGACGCCGCTGTATCTTAATTGGTTTTGGAAGAATAGGAACTGCTGACAGGTGGCTGGGTATACCCCTTACCTGGGAGCAGATGTCACAATCTTTGATTATAGTGGAAGTTGAACGCCGAGAGCTGAGACCTGAACCTTCTTTAGGAAGCCATTTTTTCCATAATTTAACGGCAACAGGAATGGGTTACTTTCATGTACCATTTGCTGGTGAACACGGAACAATTGACTGGCAGTGGTTGGTTAGCCAGCCAGTTTTGCAGCAAACAAAATATGTAAAACTTGTAAGAAGGGAGGAGCCTTTTAAAGTTAAAATTGACGGCAGAAATTTTCAAGGTGTTATCTATAAGTAGAAAATGTTCATCTAAGTTTTCCAATATTTATCTCCAACTTTTTTCGTATACAAAATACAAAACAAGACGTATAATGGTAGTGGAACAAAGTATTAAAAAACTGCCGTCGGAAGCAAAATAATTGGGAGGGTTGTTCAATGACAACAAGTGCTCAGAAGTATTGTGATGAACTCTATAACAGAGTGGTAGAAAGAAATGCTAATGAACCAGAATTTCACCAAACAGTAAAAGAAGTTCTTAGTTCTTTGGTTCCGGTTCTTGAGAAAAATCCTGAATACATTGATTTGGGGATTATGGAACGGATAGTTGAACCAGAAAGACAAATAATTTTCAGAGTTCCATGGGTTGATGATACCGGAAAAGTAAGGGTAAACCGTGGTTTCCGTGTTCAGTTTAATAGCGCGATTGGACCTTATAAAGGTGGCTTGCGTTTCCATCCTTCTGTAAATCTCAGTATTATTAAATTCCTTGGTTTTGAACAGACTTTCAAAAATTCGCTAACAAGCCTGCCTATGGGCGGCGGCAAGGGCGGTTCTGATTTTGACCCAAGAGGTAAATCAGATGCTGAAGTAATGCGTTTTTGCCAAAGTTTTATGACAGAATTATATAGACATATTGGCCCTAATGTTGACGTTCCGGCTGGTGACCTTGGTGTTGGCGGCAGAGAAGTTGGCTATCTTTTCGGACAATATAAAAGAATTAAAGGCGCTTATGAAAATGGTGTCATTACTGGTAAAGGTTTGTCCTTCGGCGGCAGCTTGACTCGTCCTGAAGCAACTGGTTTCGGCATTGCTTATTTCTGCCAGGAAATGCTCAAGGCAAAAGGCACTTCTTTTGCAGGAAAAACGGTCTCAGTTTCAGGCTTCGGCAACGTTTCGTGGGGTACAGTTATTAAAGTAACTGAATTAGGCGGTAAGGTTGTTACAATTTCCGGCCCTGATGGCTATGTTTATGATGAAAATGGAGTCAGCGGTGAAAAAATCGAATATATGCTTGAAATGAGAGCATCTGGCCGCGACCGTGTAGAAGATTATGCCGATCGCTTTGGAGCTAAATTCTATGCCGGTGAAAAACCGTGGGGATGTAAGGTAGACATAGTTATACCTTGCGCAACTCAAAATGAAATTCTTATTGAAGATGCCAAGAAAATAGTTGCAAACGGCATAAAATTCGTTTGTGAAGGATCAAATATGCCTAGCACAAATGAAGCAATAGATTATATGTTGGCAAATGGT
>CAZCMY010000120.1:0-3738 GCA_964500055.1 uncultured Acidaminococcales bacterium
AGAAGAGCGGGTAATGCAGTTGTATTTATTACAACTGAAGGTTAAACAGTAAATCGGACTTGTTGAAAATATTGTTTTTTCAACAAGTCCGATTTTTGATACTATAAAACTTATAATTTTCTTGGACAAGGTTTGCTGTCTCTTTTCAGAATGGTCGTGTGGTATCCTTCATTCTATCAGAGTTGGCAATTCTTGTCTTTTTTCATGTCTATTAGATGTTGTACTTTACAGGAACATTTCCAATACTTTTAAACTGCTTTGGTGTGATGCCGTATTTGGTTTTAAAAAGTAATATAAAATGCGAAATGTTGTAATACCCCAAATCGTAGGCCACTTCTGTAACATTTTGAGTATTAAGCATTTCCTTTGCTTTAATCAGCTTAAGATTTGTAATGTACTCTCTTGGCGTAATGCCCATAACTTTTTTGAAATAATTAGAAAAATTACCATCAGACATATTTAGATCGTATGCCAACTGGCTGATACAGATAGGCTGCTTGATATTTTCCTGTATATATTTGATTGCTTTGTGTATCGGATTATCGGGCTCAAGATGTATAACCTGCTGAACACCCTTAATCTTAATCAAGTAATAAATGAGTTCCTGCGCGTAGAGATCAAGTAGGAATTGCCGATTGTTATCTGGTATGGTACAAATGCTGGAAAGTTTATTCAGACATATTCCAAGTTCGTTTGAGGCATCACCGTAAAAAAATCTGTCTTCATTTAGCGTATCATAGCTGGTATTCAAATCAATATTTAACTTTTCAGTTACTTTTTTTAACAGACTGTCATTAATCTCAAATACTAAAGCCTTTGTTGAGCTCTCGATATCCATGCGAACATTCGAATGGGGTGGCAAGAGAATAAACTGTCCCGGATTATAGGTTAAATTTATATCTCCATTAACAGCAACATGCTTGCGGCCTTCAAGAATTGTGCAAAGCCTGCTGTATTCATATGTTTTGTAATTGGAGCTCATTGGGGAAAGGTCATAATATAGAAGCTTAAGGTAGTCGCTTTCCAAGCCGTCAACTAGTTCCAGATCCCTATTGAAATTAGTAAGCATAGAATTCTCCCCTAACTTAAAGAAATAACAAAGTTTACAGAGCAATTATACTAAAGGCATATATATTTGTAAATAGATATTAAAATATTCTGACATAGCAAAATATGGAAGAATCAAATGCAGTTTTTGAGCTAATTCAACAATAAAAACTAGTACGATTACGGATATTTTTTTTGATGAAAAAACAGGACTATATTTTAAAGATTACCGTTAGATTTTTTTTGCGCAAACCATTAAAGTTGTTAATGTAGTAAAAAATAAATAGCCAGATTAACAAAGTGCACAATCTCAACAGTAAAAAAACAATCAAATTACAGAAGGGGGCGAAACTGGTATCGCAGTTGCGGTAACCAGAATGATCATGAGCAAAATTTTAACGATTTCTCCTGACAAATGCACGAACTGCAGAAGTTGCGAATTGGCCTGTTCATTTAACAAAATAGGTGAATTCAATCCGAGGGAGGCGGCAGTCAATGTGCTGTTTTACGAAGAAGCGGCAATTTCAGTACCTATAATGTGCATGCAGTGTGAGGACGCAGCATGTATGAAAGTATGCCCGGTGGGAGCAATTTCGAGAGATAAAAACGGAGCTGTGATCTCCAATCCTAAAAAATGTATGGTCTGTAAATTATGCGTCAGCGCTTGTCCCCTAGGTAATATTTCTGTTAGTAAAGTGTCAAAGAAAATCATAAAATGCGATTTGTGCGGCGGTGACCCTTGTTGTGCAAAAGTTTGTCCTTCCGGTGCAATTAAATACGAAGATGCCACCACAGCGAACATAAGTAAGAAAAAGATCATCGGAGAAAAATTCAAAAACTTGTTTGCGGAGGTGGAAAAATAATGAACGGCTGGATGGGAAAAATAATTCGTGTTAATTTGGAAAATGAAACTATTACAACTGAACCGCTGGATATGCAGGATGCAAAACTTTATGTGGGCGGCAGAGGCCTTGGCACAAAAATCTATATGAATGAAGTTGATCCTAAGGTAGATCCCCTAAGTCCGGAAAACAACATGATATTTATGACAGGCCCGCTGACAGGTACGCTTGCCGCCTGTGCAGGCAGATATGAGGTAGTTACAAAAGCACCTCTGACGGGAACAATTGGAGCTTGCAGTTCCGGTGGGCATTTTGGACCGGAACTAAAGTTTGCAGGGTATGACGGAATTATCTTTGAAGGGAAAGCTAAAAAGCCACTATATCTGTACATAAATGATGATCATATTGAGCTCAGAGACGCAAGTCACCTTTGGGGCAAGGATGTTCCTACTACAACAGACGAAGTGGTAAAGGAAACCGATGAGGACGCAAAAGTTGCTTGTATTGGGCCGGCAGGCGAAAAGCTGGTACTTTTCGCAGTAATTATGAATGACAAAAATCGTGCTGCAGGACGTTCTGGTCTCGGTGCCGTTATGGGTTCCAAAAATCTGAAGGCAATTGCTGTCAAAGGCACCAAATCGATACAGGTTGCTCAACCAAAGGAATTTTTGGATATCTGCTTAAAATCTCGGCAAATGATGAAGGATAATCCTGTTACAGGAGCAGGGCTGCCTGCATACGGAACACAGATCCTGGTAAATATTTTGAACCAGTCAGGAGCTCATCCAACAAGAAACTGGCAGCATTCTTATTATGATAAAGCTGATGACATCAGCGGTGAAGCACTTACAGAGAAACATCTTGTAAGAAACAGAGGCTGCTTTGATTGCTCAATAGGTTGCGGCAGAGTTACAAAGATTGAGAGATCACAGTATACCAATTTTGGTGAAGGTCCTGAGTATGAAGCTGGTTGGTCTTTTGGCTCGGACTGCGAAAACAATAATCTGCAAGCAGTTTGTGAAGCTAACTTCTTGTGCAATGAACTTGGCATGGATCCTATTACTATGGGTGCAACCCTGGCATGCGCAATGGAATTATATGAAGAAGGTTATGCTACCAAAAAAGATGTTGGCATGGATTTATCTTTCGGTAATGCCGAGGCGATTGTTGAGCTGACAAAAATGACAGGTTATCGCGAAGGTTTTGGTGATAAGTTGGCACTGGGTTCTTACAGAATGGCCGATGGCTTCGGTCATCCCGAACTGTCCATGTCAGTTAAAAAGCAAGAGATGCCAGCTTACGACGGGCGTGCAATGCAGGGAATCGGTCTTGAATATGCTACTTCCAATCGCGGAGGCTGTCACGTCCGCGGGTATATGACCTCCCCTGAAATTCTTGGCATACCTGTAAAGATGGATCCGCTTGTAACAGAAGGCAAGGCTGCGACACTGAAAGTATTCCAGGATTTAACAGCTGTTGTGGATTCTGTAGGAATCTGTCTCTTTACAACGTTCGCCATTGGTCTGCCGGAAATTGCAGAAATGTACCGGACTTGTACAGGTTTGAAATATACAGATGAAGAGATTCTTTTGACTGGTGAGAGAATTTGGAATGCTGAAAAAATCTTCAACATGGAATGTGGGTTTTCCAAGAAAGATGATACTCTGCCGCCGAGACTTTTACATGAGCCTGTTGCTGAGGGACCTGCAAAAGGTAAAGTTAACGAGTTAGATGTCATGCTGCCTGAATACTATGCCGTAAGGGGATGGGACGAGGAAGGCGTGCCGACGGAAGAGAAGAAGAAAGAGCTTTCTATTTGATAAGGTAAAAACTGCCGGCAGGTTTCAAA
>CAZCMY010000121.1:0-3738 GCA_964500055.1 uncultured Acidaminococcales bacterium
GCAGGGCTTTCTCCAAAGTTTTGCGATATTGCTCAACAATATGGATGAAAATCTGTGACTTGATCTTATTGGCAAATGATCCGGCAAGTAGTTTGTATTTGACGCAGTCGTCATAGGCTGTATAGAGGAAGAAGTTTATTAAATCCGGTACTATAACTTCAGCACCTTCTTCTTCCAGCGTCTGGACGATGTGACCATTGGCAATGGCGTGATATTTAACGAGTATTTCGCCGACCAGGCCAACCTTTGGCTTGTCATTCTGCGTTTGCAGAGGCAGGTTGTCGAAATCACGAACAATGCCGAAAATATTTTTCTTAAACTGCCAACGATTACATTTGAGTAAGTCATAACGACATTTTTCGGACCATTTTTCATAAAGCTCATTTGCGGAATTAGGAACGAGCTCATATGGACGGACATGCTGCATGACGCGCATCAGCAAGTCACCATAAGTAATAGCCATCAGCAATCTATCCATGGTTCCTATAGAAATGCTGAATTCACCGGAGTCTTTGCCGCAGAGGGAGAAGACCGGTACTTTAGGCATGCCGATATCTTTCAGAGCTTTGCGCATCAGCGCAACGTAGTTGGTAGCACGGCAGCCGCCGCCTGATTCGAAGAGCAGGATTGAAGTATGCTCAGGATCATACTGCCCTGAGGTCAAAGCCTGCAATAGTTGCCCGATTGTTATAATTGACGGGTAGCAGATATCATTATTGACAAATTTCAAGCCGAGATCAACTGCTCTTTTGTCCGGCAGAGGAGGGATGACAATCTGATAACCAGAACCTTCGATAGCGGCCTGCAGGAATTGGAAATGGACAGGCGACATCTGCGGTGCCAGAATAGTATGCGTCTTTTTCATGGATTTTTTGAAAGTCGGCCAGTGGTCATGAGGATTTTCTTTAGTATTTGCATTACTATCAGTATTGCGCACTTTCAAAGCAGCCAGGAGCGAACGTATACGTATGCGAGCGGCACCAAGGTTATTGATTTCATCAAGCTTGATTGCTGTATAAATTTTGTGATTTCTTTCAAGCAGTTCTTTGACCTGATCCATGGTGATAGCGTCAAGTCCGCAGCCGAAAGAGTTCAGTTGAATGAGTTCAAGATCGGATCTGTTAGCAACCAGAGAAGCTGCTGCATAGAGGCGGGAGTGATACATCCATTGGTCCATGACACGAATTGGCCGTGGTGTTTTTGCTAGATGGCAAATAGAATCTTCTGACAGAATGGCAAGACCGTAGGATTGAATCAATTCAGGCAGACCGTGGTTGATTTCTGGGTCAATGTGGTAGGGACGTCCAGTAAGGACAATACCGGGAGTCTTTGTCTTAGTAATATAATCAAGGACCTGTTCACCTTGACGGTGAATATCATCTTTGTAATTATTTAGTTCCAGATAGGCGGCTTTGACTGCTTCGGCAATTTCAGTTTGTGAAATATTTTCATTTTTGAGTTCTTCAACCATTCTTTTTTCTAATCGCTCAGGATTATCAAGTGGCAGGAAAGGTTCGATATATTCAATATTTTTCTCTGAGAGAACTTTCATGTTGGCACGGATGTTCTCAGCATAGGAAGTTACTACAGGACAATTATAATTATTGTCTGCGGTCATATCTTCTTTGATATTGTAGGGGATGCAGGGATAAAATATTTTTGTGACTCCGTGGTTCACAAGATCAATAATATGACCATGAACCATTTTGGCCGGATAGCAAAGGGAATCGGAAGGAATGGTTTCCAGTCCTTGCTCATACAGAGCACGGGAAGATTTGCTGGAAAGAACAACTCTGTAACCGAGCTTTGTAAAGAAAGTGAACCAGAAGGGGTAATCTTCATACATATTGAGCACTCTGGGTATGCCGATGGAACCTTTCCGAGCTTCTGCTGCGGTCAAAGGTTCATAATTAAAGACTCGTTCCAGTTTGTAGGCATAGAGATTTGGCACAGGATTTTTTGGCAACGATTTGCCAAGCCCGCGTTCACAGCGATTGCCTGTCTGGTATTTTGTCCCATTTGGGAATTTCAACGATGTAATGAGACAATGATTGCCGCAAATGCCACAACGGTAGCTTGTGCGATTAATGGAGAAGGTGTTTAATTCAGCAGAAGGCAGAATAGAAGAACGTGCTTCTTGGGGCGCAGCCTCTTTTGCGAGTAGTGCAATGCCATAGGCTCCCATAAGTCCGGCTATATCAGGTCTTACTACTTCACATTGGAGAAGATTTTCCAGTGCGCGCAAAACCGCATCGTTGTAGAAAGTACCGCCTTGCACAACTATTTTTGATCCGAGCTCTTCGGTATTTTTGATACGGATAACTTTAAACAAAGCGTTCTTAATGACAGAAATTGCGATGCCGGCAGAAATATCACCGACTTTAGCACCTTCTTTTTGAGCTTGTTTAACTTTAGAATTCATAAAAACGGTACAACGGGTACCAAGATCAACAGGATGAGCCGATGAGAGAGCTGACTTGGCAAACTCTTCGACAGTCATACCAAGTGACTGGGAAAAGTTGCTGATAAAAGAGCCGCAGCCTGACGAACATGCTTCGTTTAGCTTGATTGAATCGATAACACCGTCTTTAACGGTAAAACTTTTCATATCCTGACCGCCGATATCAATAACGAAAGTTACTCCCGGCCGAAATGTTTCGGCAGCACGGAAATGGGCAACTGTTTCAACTTCTCCCATATCAGCCTGCAAAGCGGCCTGTACCATTTTTTCGCCATAGCCGGTAACGCCTGCGTAGGCAATATAAGTATCTTTGTTAAGCTGTGAATACATTTTTTGCAGAGCTGTAACGGCAGAGGCCAACGGACGACCTTGATTGCTGCCGTAATCTGAATATAACAAATTACCGGCACTGTCGATCAGTGTCAGTTTCGTTGTAGTCGAGCCAGCGTCAATGCCCAGATAGGCAGGACCTATATGGGTTGCCAACTCAGCTTTTTTAACTTTGTGGGCCGCATGGCGTGAGCAGAACTTTTCGTATTCGTCTGCATCTGCGAAAAGCGGTGGTAAATTATTTATACTAACGTCCGAAACGTTAAAATTTTTCAGGTTATTCGCAAGGTCATTATAATTAATGGTTAAACCGGAATGAGCCCAAATTGCCCCAAGAGCAATGAAATAAGGTGAAGAATTGGGTACAACGGCCTCTTCTTCAGGAATGTTCAGCGTTCTAAGAAACAACCCGCGCAGCTCTGAAAGGAAAAACAGAGGGCCGCCAAGGAAGGCAAGCGGTGCTTTGATGGGACGACCTTGAGCAAGGCTGCCTATCGTCTGGTTAACAACGGCTTGTAGTATGGAAGCAGCTATATCTTCTTTAACGACACCATCATTCATAAGTGCCTGCACATCTGTTTTGGCAAAAACACCACAACGTGATGCGATAGAATGAATGGTTTTGGCTTTTTTAGCCATTTCATTCAGACCTGATGCATCTGTATTCAGCAAGGTTGCCATATGGTCGATGAAAGAACCAGTACCACCGGCACAGACACCGTTCATACGTTGTTCCATATTGTCATAGAAATAAGTAATTTTGGCATCTTCGCCGCCTAGCTCAACAGCAGTGTTCGCAGAAGGAATATATTTCCTGATGCCGGCTGTACAAGCAATAACTTCCTGGACAAAAGGCAGGTTCAAGCCATCTGCCAGACCTATGCCGGCGGAACCCGTGACAATTATCGTAAATGGTGCTTCTGATAAAAGCGAGCTTGCAGACTCTA
>CAZCMY010000122.1:0-3729 GCA_964500055.1 uncultured Acidaminococcales bacterium
TTGTTGCTAAGACGCAATTTGCGGAGAAGGCTTCCTGGCCAAGGGCCTATCGTAGTGCAGGCTTGGTTGTTATAGGCTATAGCATCGGTCGTTATCTTACCGTTCCGGCTTTGCGTGAGGTACCGGGACAGCTTGCCGGTATGGTGGGTGCTACCGTTTCCGCTGTTTTGGTAGCATTAGCTATTGCCTGGTGGACAGCAAAAAAAGAGAATCTTGATTTGCAAAGCTGTGTGATGGGAATCATGCCCGGCGGCTTTACGCAGATGGCGATAATGTGCGATGAGGATGACAGAGCAGATAAAAATATAGTCATTCTGATGCAGAGCTTGCGTTTGATGTCTGTTATTGTAGCGGTACCATTTTTAGTTATGCATTTTTTAGATGCAAAGATAGTAGGCACAACAGCTTCTTTGGCGGTAAATGATGGATTGTCTTACTGGTATATACTGCCGGCAGCAGCTGTTGGCGGTATTATTGCTGATAAATTGAAGATTTCAACGCCTTATCTGATGGCACCGATTATAATTGCTATGGCTGCTTCTTTACAGTTGGGTACTCTGAATACGATTGACCCTGTTTTGATGATGGCCGCACAGATAAGTATCGGTCTTAATATGGGTATGGGCCTTGATCCAAGGGAATTGCGTGAACTAAAACGCATTTTGCCTTATACCTTTGCAGGGATTATTGTAATGCTGCTGGTTAGCCTTGGTGTTGCCCTTATTTTATCTGCGCATTATGGCTATAGCTTGGTGACAGCCTTTTTGGCAATGGCTCCCGGCGGTTTGGGAGAAATGTGTTTAGTGGGATTAAGCCTTAACGAAAGTGTTTCGGTTATCCTTATTTACCAATTATCGCGCTTTTTATTTTTAAATATAGCCGTGCCATTGGGACTCAATATGTATTTTGGGAAAAAACCGGAAAAAGCCTTGGATCGGTAGAAATACTTTGTAGAAACAATAATATCTTTCTCTTAGCTTGACTTGGATTTTCCTAAAGGTTATAATGAAGTCATAATTTAATATTGCATATAGGTGCTCTTAGGAGCTTAATTAGGAAGTCGGTCAAAATCCGACGCGGTCCCGCCACTGTATTGGTTAGCAGCTTTTATATTATTACTGTTTAACCAGAGCCAGAACAACTGCCTGTATGGGAATCACTGCTAGTACCTGCGAGAGACAGGGATGGGATGCCGGAAGTTTTCACCAGAAGCTGGGGAAAACATGAATAGGTTATTAAACCGTCTTTCGTATGAAAGACGGTTTTTTTATCTGCCATTCTCAAATTTTCCTTTTCCTCCTTTTGGGTGTTTGAGAGTCACCCACTTTATGTTTATGGTAATTGACTAAAAAACTTAATTAGCAGCAAAAAATAAGAGCGGTCTGGACAACTGCTCTTATTTTTTTGCCTTATTTGGAAACATTCGTATTGTCTTTGTGCAGTACAAACAATAGTATATGCAAAATGAAATAAACTTTACATCCACTTAAGGCCTCTATATAATAAGAATAGCAATGAAATTGCAAACGATGATGGCTTCTGCGCAAGCGGAGGAGGGTATATTGAATAGAATTGTTATTTGTGATGACGAAACTGAAGATTTGCGGAACGTAAATGATCTGGTCATGTCTTGTTGCCAAAAAAATGGTATTGATGCTAAGACAATTCTTTTTACCAGAGGTGATAAGTGCTTGCAATATTTACGTGAAAAATCAGCTAGATTAGTTCTGCTTGATATTTATTTGCAGGATATTTCTGGGTGTGAAGTAGCAAGAATACTGCGCGGATTTGATGAAAAATGTGCTATAGCCTTTGTAACCAGCAGTCGTGAATACGCTTTGGATGGGTTTGAGGTCGGTGCTTGCCATTATTTGGTGAAACCGTTTACCGAAGAGCAGATAGAACAGGCTTTGGTTCGTTGTAATCTTATTGAGCATAGGGAAAAGAAATATTTAATGCTCAACAATAACCATGTAGGAATCAAAGTTGATTTAGGCTTAATAGTTTATATTGAAGTTTATGACAAGCAAAGTATCATTCATCTGCGTGATGGCAGGACGCTAAAAACCTACCAGACTCTTTCAGAATTGGCAAGAGATTTAGACGGCGATGTTTTCTTAAGAACACATCGCAGCTATTTGGTTAATATGAGCTATGTACATCTCGTACAAACTACAGAATTTGTTTTGACTACAGGTGAGAAGGTGCCCATACGACAGGCCGGCCGGAAAGAAATCAAAGAGACCTACATGGAATACCTATTCTCTTCCATGAGGGGGGAGGGTAATGACAATTAGTAATATCTATCCAATTATTTATCTGATATTAGCCACAGTCCCTTTTAGCTTTTTGCAATATTACCCATTTTTAACTAAGTTAAGAGTTCCTAAAACAGTTATTGCTTCGATATACGGGGCTTTACTGGTCAGTGAATTAGTATTATTTCACCATTATAATTACATAATTATACCGGAATTTTTAATTCTTTTTTATCTCTTACATATTATTCTTTCGCTTGTTGTAGTGCGCAGCAGTTTTTACAAACAGCTTTTTGTCACGCTTGTGATGGTGATTTATCAATTACTGTTGGTTGGAGTCTCCATTGCCTGTGAACGATGGACACTGACTGAAAGCGGTCTGCCGCCATATCTTATTGCGAATCTTTTGCTTGTTTTGCAATTCGCCCTCACCTATCAAATTTTCTTTAAATTCATGCGCGAGAAGATCAGTTCTTTTGTCAGATATGAGGATGATACCGTATGGAGATGGATATGGCTGGTTCCTACATGCATTTTGGCTATTATTCTCGCAACCAAGCAGTTTACTATAAGCGCAGACGTAAACCTCTATAGCATACTCGTTCGTCTTTTTGCCGGTACGGGTGCTTTAGCCTGCTGCTTAATTTTGGTTGATTCTATTGAAGCAATTCGTGAAAAAGAACGTTTACAAAGTAATCTAAAATTAACTGAAAAATTGCAGAAGGTTCAGGCTTATCATTATGAATCATTATATGAAAACATGGCAGCGACTCGAAGAATAAGACATGACTTACGGCACCAGTTTTTTGTTTTACAAAATTATCTGGAAAACGGGCGTGCCAAGGAAGCTTTGGCTTATTTATATAAGTACCAGGGGGATTTAAGCAAACAAGAGAGTACGCCGTTGTGCGCTGTACCGGTGCTTGATGCTTTATTGAAAAATTGGCAGGAAACGGCTGCAAATTATGGTATTAAAACTGATATGAGGCTGGAGCTTCCGCCAAAGTTGCCGGTTGATGACTTTGATTTATGCGTTTTGGTGGGCAATTTATTGGAAAACGCCAGCGAAGCTTGCCAGTGCGTGCAGCAAAATGAGCGGCAGGCAACGCTTAAAATGCGGGTGATTGGCAATATCCTGGTTTTGACATTGGATAATACCTTTGATGGTAAATGCGTCTATAGTGGTAATCGCCTTCTTTCCAGCAAGCGCGAATATCGCGAACCCGGAATTGGTCTGGCCAGTGTAGCAGACATTGCCAATAAATATCAAGGAGAACTGCAAATAAAACAGAAGGACAATCTTTTCTGTGTTTCAGTTTTATTAAATGGTGCAGTTGCCTGAAGAGTTTTTTAGAGGATACTTGACAGCTGGTTATTGCATTGTTATTATTGAGTGAGTATAAATTCATATAAGACAAGCTATGAGCGGAAGTAGTAAAAGTACGGGTTCAGCAGAGAGGAAATGCGAGGC
>CAZCMY010000123.1:0-1724 GCA_964500055.1 uncultured Acidaminococcales bacterium
ACGCTGCATACCTTGACCTCCTCAAAACCAATTCACATCTATTGTACCCTGTTAGTCGGCCAGGTTCAAGTCGTATTAAAGGGTGCTCAGGTCAAATGGAGTATCTTGGTAAACATAGTAATTGAGCCAGTTATAAAAAAGGAGGTTTGCCGTACTGCGCCATCTGACAACCGGCGTCTGCGTTGGATCGTCATTCGGATAATAATTAACTGGTATATCTGGGTTTAAGCCTTTGTCGTAATCACGGTCATATTCTGCTTTGAGGGTTAGCGGGTCATATTCAGGATGTCCGCAGATAAAGAACTTGCGGCCTAGTTGGTCAGCCACGGCAAGAACGCCAGCTTCTGGTGACTCGGAAAGGATAGTAAGTTCTTTGTGCTGCAAAATATCTTCACGGCGAACTTCTGTATGACGGGAATGCGGTACGAAAAAAACATCATCAAAACCACGGAAAAGTTTATCAGGATGCGCATGGTTCAGCGTATGGGGGAAAACACCAAACGTCTTGCGCGGCAAATCATATTTGGGCACTCCATAATGGTGATAAAGACCGGCTTGTGCGGCCCAACAGATGTAAAGCGTCGAATAGACATGGGTTTTGCTCCATTCGAGGATCTCGGCAAATTCCTGCCAATAGTCAACTTCTTCAAAAGGCATTTGCTCTACCGGGGCACCTGTAATGATCATACCGTCGTAGCGACGGTCGCGGATGTCAGCAAATGATTCATAGAATTTTATTAGATGTTCGTGGGAGGTGTTGGTTGGCGTGTAGGAAGTGGTACAGAGAAAATCTATTTCGACCTGTATGGGCGTATTGCTGAGCAGGCGCAAAAACTGTGTTTCCGTGATTATCTTGGTGGGCATCAGGTTGAGTAACAGAATTTTTAGTGGTCTGATATCCTGCGCTTGTGCACGCTCTTCCGGCATAATGAAGATATTCTCTTGTTCCAAAATACTTTTGGCAGGTAAATCATTGTTAATTTTTATTGGCATCGTTTTATCCTCCGAGCATTAATATCGTATTATCTTGCTGCAGCGAGTGCTTGCGTCAGGTCATCAATTAAATCGTCAGCATTTTCGATGCCGATCGAAAGACGGATTAAATCATCAGGTACACCTGCCTGCTGCCGTTGTTCCGATGTAAGTTGAGAATGGGTAGTGCTGGCCGGATGAATAACCAGTGATTTGGCATCGCCGACATTGGCAAGCAAAGAAAAGAGCTTTAATGAATCTATGAATTTTTTGCCTGCTGCCAGGCCGCCTTTAATGCCAAAGGTGAAAATGGAACCGGCGCCTTTTGGCAGATACTTTTGTGCTTTTTCGTAATCAGGATGGCTGGCAAGGCCCGGATAGCTGACCCAGGAAACCTGCGGGTGTGCTTCCAAGAATTTGGCTACAGCAAGTGCATTCTCTACATGCTTAGCAAGACGCAGGGGCAAGGTCTCCAGTCCCTGCATTAAGAGGAAACTATTGAAAGGGCTGATGCAGGCACCGTAATCACGCAGGATCTGCGTTCTGAGACGTGTGCAGAAAGCGGTGGAGCCAAGCGCTTCAGCGTAGTTAAGACCATGATAAGAAGGATCAGGCTGGCTGAGCAGGGGGAATTTTTCGCTATTCCAGTCAAATTTGCCGCTGTCAACTACAATGCCGCCCATAGAGGTGCCGTGACCACCGATGAATTTGGTGGCTGAGTGGACAACAATATCCGCGCCGAATTCAATAGG
>CAZCMY010000123.1:1824-3728 GCA_964500055.1 uncultured Acidaminococcales bacterium
TAAGCTGTTGTCTGATATATAGGCAGAGCACGGGATCCTGTTGTAGGATCTGGCTGTTGTCCGGCATGGACGGCAAGTGTTTCAAATTTCATTTTTAAATCCTCCTTGTTTTTAACGTAAATTGGTACCGGTAAGGATGGCGCGGGCGAGCAGCGGGCGATTCATCGTGTAGATATGGACACCGGCGAAACCATAAGCAACGAGGTCGTCTATCTGGCGGCAGGCGTATTCAATGCCGGCTGACTGTAGGGCATCCTGATTATGAGAATACTTCTCCATCATGTTTTGCAAAGCTGGCGGCAAGGTTGCGCCGCAAAGGCCGCTGATGTGTTTGATCTGGCTGGCACTGAAGACCGGCATTATGCCGGCAGTTATGGGAACGTTGATGCCACTCTGCAAAGCCTTTTCATGAAAACGTTTCAGGTAGTCATTGTCAAAAGCGATCTGAGTGATTAAAAGGCCTGCGCCCGCATCAACTTTTTCTTTCAGGTGGAGCAAATCTTCCTCTTGACTGCTGGCTTCAGGATGGCCTTCTGGGTAGGCTGCGGCGGCAATGAAGAACTTTTTACGGGCGGCAATACGCTCAACCAGATTGCAAGCGTGGATTTTGTTAAGTTGCTTATTGCAGTCTTTAGGCGGATCTCCACGCAAGGCCAGAATATTTTCCAAATTTCTGCTGGCAATTTCGTCCAGAATTCTTTCGATTTCTTCGTCACTACTGCTGATACAGGTCAAGTGAGCCAAGGCTTCGGTACCCAATTCATTTTTAATGTGTTGCGCAAGTTCAAGCGTTTTGCTATGCGTGGAGCCTCCTGCACCGTAAGTCACGCTGATAAAATCGGGCTTTAAAACATGGAGGGCCTCGACGGCTTCTAAGACTGTTTCAAAAGGTGAATCCGGCTTTGGCGGGAATACCTCGAAGGATACGACGGTTTTCTTTTGTGAGAACAATTCATTGATTTTCATAGTTGGTATGCTGCTAAGGCAGCGTCTCCTTTTCTATATGTAATCGGCCGGCTAAAAAAGAAAACAGCCGTTCGAGATGAACGGCTGCTGAATTATAAAAGCACCACATTCTCATCTCTCAGACGCTTTGGTCTGCTGGAATTAGCACCATACGGTTTAACCGTGGTTGCCGGGCATCATAGGGCCAGTCCCTCCGCCTCTCTGGATAAGAAGTCGATATTAAGTTGTTGAAACGTATGATATCGCAAAGGAAGCATGGCTGTCAAGAAAAAATAATAAAAAAGCACGCGAATTTTTTCTTCGCGTGCTTTGTGTAAATATTTTTACTAAATGAATTATAAACGAACTATCATTTTCTTGATATCGATCTTATTAGTTTGCATACCTGTTTTCAAAAGGAAGTCCTGAGTTTTTTCGAGTTCGATGATATCCTTGTCGGTAATGGCTGGGTCAAAATTATACCAAGGAGCCATAAGCTCAACATCGCTGGTGTCAAGCCCTGTTTCTTTGGCGGTGAATTCATAGGCCTTTGCTTTGTTAGCGTTCATAAAGGCTATATTTTCTTTGTGCGCGGCCAGGTATTGTTTGACGGCTTCAGGATACTGCTCTAAGAATTTGCCGCTGACGGCTATGACGATTGTTGCATCAACGAGATTTTCACCATTAGCTACTATGTGTGCCCCTGCTTTTTCAGCACGCAGAACATCGGCGCCAGCGACAAGGGCGACATCAACGCTGCCCGTCATCATAGCATTTACTGATTCTGGGATGCCCATGGAAAGGAATTCAACGTCGCTTGCAGCATAGCCTTCTTTATCCAAGGCGGCGATTAAAATCTGGTGAAGAATAGTACCTTTCGGTCCGGCGATCTTTTTGCCCTTTAAATCAGCGGTAGTCTTGATAGCAGGATCTTTGGCCATGATGTTAAAAGCTTTCGG
>CAZCMY010000124.1:0-3675 GCA_964500055.1 uncultured Acidaminococcales bacterium
AACTGGCAGCAAGATACAGCAGTTCTGGCAGAGAATCTTTTTTCTTGGCTGCGTAATTTCGACCACGCAAAAGTCGATGTAATTCTGGCACAAGGAGTTGCTGAAAGCGGCTTGGGACTGGCTTTGATGAACAGGTTGCGCAAAGCGGCAGGCAATAACATCCTGCTTGCAGAGGACCAAAAACTTTTCGTACAAAGTGGTACGCGTCCTGAATTTTTGTGATAAAATAGCATTATGATTTGTCCTAGGAATAATTAAGTTAGGAGTGAAGAAGACATGAGAATCGCAATTGGCAGTGATCATGGCGGATTTCATTTGAAAGAGCACATCAAACAATGTTTGCAATCAAAAGGTGTTGAAGTGCTTGATTTTGGTACTTTTACTGAGGAATCAGTTGATTACCCCGATATTGCTGAAAAAGTAGGGCGGGCAGTAGCAGCAGGCGAACCTAAACGAGGTATCCTTATTTGCGGTACAGGCATAGGTATTTCCATAGCTGCTAACAAAATTCATGGTATTCGCGCCGCACTTTGCGCTGATGTTTTTTCAGCATTGATGAGCCGCGAACATAATGATGCTAATATTCTTTGTCTTGGCGAGCGCACTTTGGGCGTCGGGCACGCTGATATGATTGTTGATACCTGGCTGCATGGAGTATTCCAGGGCGGCCGCCACGCTGACAGAACAGAAAAAATTATGAAATTAGATAAAGCAAGGTGATTGCATTGTCGGTAGAGGAAATAAAACAACAGGTCGAGGCAGCAGCTGAAGAACTTATTGAGATTGCTGAACCGAAACCGGGCCAGGTTTTTGTCGTAGGCTGTAGTACAAGTGAAGTTATGGGCAATAAAATCGGTACTGCCGGCTCGCTCGAAGTAGCACAAGGGATTTTCGATGCTTTACAGAAAGTTACTGCCACACATGGTTTATATCTCGCAATACAGTGCTGCGAGCATCTGAACCGCTCTCTGGTTACAGAAGCTGAAGCGGCGGAAAAGTATGGCTGGGAAGAGGTAGCAGTAAGACCGGTGGCGTATGCCGGCGGTTCTTTGGCACAGGTAGCTTATAATACTTTTAAACGACCTATTGTTGTTGGAAAAATCACTGCCCATCTTGGGCTTGATATAGGACAAACGCTGATAGGCATGCATCTTAAAAGTGTTGCCGTACCGGTGCGTTTGTCGCAAAAAGAAATAGGCGCAGCTATTTTGACTGCTGCCAGGACCCGCCCGCCCTATGTAGGCGGCGAAAGGGCCGAATATTAATAATAGTTGAGGGGGATTTTGATGTATTTGGAAAATTTGCAAGCTTCTGACCCGGCAATCTATGCTGCAATACAAGAAGAATTAGGCAGGCAGCGCAACAAAATTGAATTGATTGCATCTGAAAACTTTGTAACTCCGGCCGTTATGGAAGCTATGGGCACCGTGCTGACCAATAAATACGCGGAAGGCTATCCTGGACACCGTTATTACGGCGGCTGCGAATACGTCGATAAAGTTGAAACGCTGGCTATCGAACGTGCTAAAGAGCTTTTTGGCGCTGAACATGCCAACGTACAGCCTCATTCCGGCGCTAATGCAAATACTGCTGTTTATTTTGCCTTCCTGAAACCAGGCGACACTATCATGGGTATGAACCTTTCCCATGGCGGTCACTTGACTCACGGCAGCCCTGTTAATATTTCCGGTACCTATTTCAATATCGTTCCTTACGGTGTAAATCCAGAAACCGAAACGATTGATTATGCTGAGTTGGAAAGACTGGCAGAAGAACACAAACCGAAAATTATCGTCGGTGGCGCAAGTGCGTACCCGCGCGTGATTGATTTTGAAAAAATGGCCGAAATTGCTCACAAAGTCGGTGCTTTATTAATGATAGACATGGCGCATGTCGCTGGTCTTGTCGCTGCAGGCCTGCATCCGAGCCCGGTACCTTATGCTGATATAGTTACCACTACCACCCACAAGACTCTGCGTGGACCACGCGGAGGGTTGATTTTGTGCAAAGAAAAATACGCCAAAGCAATCGACAAAGCTATTTTCCCTGGCACTCAAGGTGGTCCTTTGATGCATGTAATTGCTGCAAAAGCTGTTGCTCTGCACGAAGCGCTGCAACCTGAATTCAAAGTTTACCAAAAGGCTATTTTGGATAACTGCAAAGCTTTGGCTGAAGGACTTATGTCCGAAGGCTTCCGTCTTGTTTCCAATGGCACTGATAACCACTTGCTGCTGGTTGATGTCCGCGGGCAAGGTCTGACAGGTAAAGAGGCTGAACACCTACTAGATGAGGCAGGAGTCACCTGTAATAAAAATACTATTCCGTTTGATCCGGCAAGTCCGTTTGTAACGAGCGGTATTCGTCTGGGAACGGCAGCTGTTACTTCCAGAGGTTTTAAACAAGAAGACCTTAAAGAAGTGGCGGCAATTATTGGTTTGGTATTAAATAACCCGGCAGACTTGGATAAACAAAAAGAAGCTGCAGCAAGAGTTGCGGCTCTCTGCACAAAATATCCTATGTATCCGGAGCTATAATTTAGAAAAAGGGGCAATTTAAATGAAAATCAAGGTAGTTGATCATCCTTTAATCAGACACAAATTAACAATGATGCGTGACGCTGAAGCCGGCTCTAAGGATTTCCGCGAGTTGCTGGATGAAATTGCTATGCTTATGACCTACGAAATCACGCGTGATTTCAAACTTGATGAAGTAAGTGTTACGACACCTATTACTACTTGCACAGGCTACCGTCTTGCGACTACTTCCATAACAGTAATTCCTATTTTACGGGCAGGCTTAGGTATGGTTAACGGCGTTCTGAAACTGATTCCGAATGCTAAAGTAGGACATATCGGACTTTATAGGGATCCTAAGACCCTGAGACCAGTTGAATATTACTGCAAATTACCGCCAGATATGAGCGCAGAAGCAATAGTTGTTGATCCTATGCTGGCTACCGGCGGTTCCTCGGCTGCAGCTATTTCCATGCTCAAAAAACGTGGCCTGAAAAACATTCGTTTGATGTGTCTCGTAGCTGCGCCTGAAGGCGTTGAAGTTGTAAACAGCGAACATCCTGATGTTGAAATATTTACGGCTGCACTTGACGATCATTTGAATAGCCATGGTTATATAGTTCCTGGTCTCGGTGATGCCGGCGACCGTATTTTTGGGACGAAATAATTATGCCGAACAGACCAGATTGGGATTCATATTTTATGGAAATGGCACAGGTTGCCAGTAAACGCTCTACCTGTATGCGCCGCAGCGTTGGTGCTGTCATTGTTAAGGATAAGAGACTTCTGGCTACCGGCTATAACGGAACCCCCAGAGGCATGGCCCACTGCGAAGAAGTTGGCTGTCTTCGCACAAAGCTGAATGTTCCTTCCGGCAAAATGCATGAACTTTGTCGTGGCATACATGCGGAACAGAATGCTGTAATCCAGGCAGCAGTACATGGTGTTTCTGTTGATGGCGGTACTTTGTATTGCACTCACCAGCCTTGTGTTGTTTGCACAAAAATTTTGATTAATGCAGGCATCAGAAGAATTGTCTACGCTAATCCTTATCCGGATGAGTTAGCTGAGAATATGATGAAGGAAGCAACTGATCTGGAAATAGTCATCTGGACACCGGAAGCAAGTGCCAAATAAAAAGTAAATATAAATGTAGGAATGC
>CAZCMY010000125.1:0-3607 GCA_964500055.1 uncultured Acidaminococcales bacterium
GTTAATTCGATCGTACCTTGGTTATTGGTGTCATAGGTTGCTTTGTCTGCTGCCGCTGTCAGATTGCGGGCATTGCTGACGATCTGTACGTTATTCTCAGCGGTTGCGTAGCCAACACGGCCATCATAGTTGATGTAGCCTGCTGTGAGCACACTGCCGTCATCCATGGCAAGTTCACCCCAGGAGCCGACTGTTTCCATGAAGTTCCTGTCTTTATAATATTCTACCTGTGCAGCGCGCAAAGTTTTATCTTGTTTCTTCATTGCTGCGTTACCGATAGCGGTAGTGTGGTTTTCATCATGCAAAACAAGCGTATCGCAGGTAATTCTGGCATCGTCTTTAGTCGCGACTACACCGCCCGTGAGTTTGCCGGTTTTGTTCTTAGTATTGTATTCAGCAGCGGCAGCTGTAGCCTGACCATCCTGCTGAGAAATCACCACGTTGCCTTTAGCAGTTGTAATACCTGTTTTGGTGTTATATTCAATGACATCTGCCTTAATGCTTGTAGGGGCATCTGCTGCCTGCACAGCAGTGAAACTTCCAATTGCTAAAACGCAGCCTAATAAAAGAACTCCTAATTGTTTTTTCATATTCCTGCTCCCTTCTGAACTTCCGCATTGCCTTCCAGACGCAAATTTTCTATTCCCGTGTCAGTAGTAGCTTTATCTGCTGTTGCCACAGTATCATCTTTCACAATTCTGACTTTACCGGTCGCCATAATTTTATCTTCGGAATGCAGCCAGCTGATTTCGTCAGCTGAAACTTCCCCGCCGGTCGAAAGCGCCGCCTGAGCCTTGCCCTTCAGCACTACATCTTTCTTCGCCATAACGACTGAACCGCCTTCGGAACTGATAGTCAGGTAACTGCCGTCTTCGCGGTACCATTTGCCTTTGACATCTTTCAGAACATTGGTATCAGTTTTCTTGATATACTCCATTTCGCCAATCTGCAGCTCCCAAACCAGTTTGCCATCGCGTTCTTCTTTCAGCGAACTGTTCTTCACCTTGACGTTTTCTTCGCCATTCGTTTGCTCAGGCTTGGTGTTCTCTTTTGGTGCCCCGCTGTTAAAAAGCCACAAGAATACTGCTCCTAAAAGCGTGAGTCCTATGACAACCGAGAGTATGAGTTTTTTATTTTTCATCGAGGTTTCCGTCCTCTTCCTCCGGAGGTGTATATGGCGTATTCCAACGATGTTGGAACCACAGCCAGTTATCCGGATATTCCTTGATTATCTCTTCGATGGTCTGAGTCATCTTCAACGTAACATTATAATCATCGGTTTTTTGGTCACCGGTATCTTCGTAGTAAATAGGATCCTTAACTATTACCTTATGTCCGTAATAATTGTCGTTGCGAACAATAAAGGTCGGTACTATCGGTGCTTTGAATTTGCGGGAAAAGTAAGCGGGGCCATTAGGCGTTGAAGCCATCTTGCCAAAAAATGGTACGAAAATACCATTATAGCCGCCGTCCTGGTCCGCAATCAGACCAAGCATCCTGCCTTTTTTCATCGCACGTGCACAGCCCAATATCTCACTGGTGCCACGGGAAAAGATTTCCTGCCCCACACCGGTACGCAATTCATTCATAAAGTTGCTATAAACACGGTTTGGCTGCGGTTTTTCCACTGCGCTCAGCGGGAAGCCATGAAGTGCCAGTGCTGCTCCCAGCCATTCCCAGTTGTCCATATGGCAGGCAAGCACGACAACACCCTTGCCCTCTGAGATTGCGTCCCACAATACTTCAGGGCGGTCAATCGTGACCAAGCCACGGATGGTATCCTTGTTCAGCGCGGGCATATAGAGAATTTCCAAGAAGGTAATGCCTGTCTTGACAAAAAGGCCCTTGATATTTTTCCTGGCTTCAGCTTCGGAAACCCCAAGCCTTTCGCGCATTGTTTCTTCAGCCCTTATCCGCTGTTTCTTCGCAATACGCCAATAAAGATGTCCAAGCCCAACACCGATATTTACAACCAGTTTATATGGAAGATGCGATATGATCGCACTCATCGTTTTCAATAAATAATAAAGCCACATTACTGACTATCTCCCTGTCCATTGTTGATATAAGCAGCCACAATCTGTGCCCACTCACCTCGAGCTTTCATAATAGTTTCCACGACCTCGCGTACTGCACCTTCGCCGCCGTTCTTTGAGGTCACGAAATCAGCCCTCTCTTTTACTTCCTGTACAGCGTTTCCCGGTGCGCAGGCTAACCCTGCAATACTCAGTGCCGACAAGTCATTCAGATCATCACCCATATAGGCAACTTCTGTCAGCTGCAAAGAATGTTTGGCAGCAAGTTCTGCGAGCATTACTTTTTTGTTTTGAACGCCTTGATAAATCTCCGTAATGCCAACCTCAGCGGCACGACGACAGACTATCTCACTTTGGCGTCCGGTAATAATAGCTACAATCAGGTTATTGCGGATGGCACAGCTGATAGCCAGACCATCCTGTACATTAAAACGCTTGCAGGTTTCGCCATCTGCGCCGATATAGAGACCGCCATCTGTCAGTACACCATCGACATCGAGCGCTAATAGCCTGATATTTTCGGCTTTGACAGTGCTCTGCACGAGCGAAGTTAATCTTTCTACCGTATTAACCGCTGTCATCAGACAACCCCCTGACGAACAAGGTCAGTCATATGCAAAAGACCTATGACATGCTTCTCCGCATCAATTACCGGCAAAACTGTGATAGGACGCGGTTTGTTGCTTTCCATCAAATGCAAAGCTTCCGCTGCCAGCTTATCCTGCGTAATCGTTTTTGGTGCCTTGGTCATGAGTTCAGTTACCGGCCGTGTCAGGAAAGAGAAACCCTGGCTTAAGCCGCGGCGAATATCGCCATCAGTAAGGACGCCAATCATCTTGTTCTCAGCATCGACAACAGAAACTGCACCCAGTCCCTTGTCTGTAATGATAAATAAAGCATCCTGTACCTTCATATCGCCCTTAACAAGCGGATTCTCATCGCCAGCATGCATAACATCGGCAACGGTCATCAAAAGTTTTCTGCCCAGCGAACCGCCCGGATGGAAAACAGCGAATTGGTCGGCAGTAAATTTACGTTTGGAAAGAAGAGCTACAGCCAGTGCATCACCAAAAGCAAGCGCGGCAGTAGTGCTGGAGGTAGGTGCAAGTCCTAGCGGGCATGCTTCCTTAGAAACACCAACATCTAAAACCACATCGGCATTTTTACCCAGAGAAGAATTGGGGTTACCCACCATAGCAATTATTTTGGCGCCAATGCGGCGCAGCGAAGGCAGGATATGCAGAATTTCACCAGTTTCGCCGCTGTTAGACAGAGCAATAACTACATCGTCCGCAGTCACCATACCCAAATCGCCATGTATTCCTTCTGCCGGATGCAGATAAAAAGAAGGCGTACCGGTACTAGCCAGTGTAGCCGCCATTTTGCGGCCGATTATGCCTGATTTACCCATGCCGGTAATTACCGTACGTCCCGGGCAGGCGAGAATCATCTCTACCGCCGCAGTGAACTGTCCATTGATGCGCGGAACCAATTCCAAAATTGCGTCCGCTTCCATCTTTAATACATTACGTGCATTCTCCAGCATTACTCTTCAATCCTTTCAGTAAACA
>CAZCMY010000126.1:0-3586 GCA_964500055.1 uncultured Acidaminococcales bacterium
TGAACAGGCATCCTTACAGCTACCGTATCAAGACCGGCGCTTACTTCATCAGGTATAATGGCAGATTTGGGTACAACCATCGTTAAGGGACCTGGCATAAAAGCTTGCATTAAAGCCTGTGCATTAGCCGACAACCCGGTTGTCAATTTTTCTATTTCACTTTTTTCAGCTACGTGAAGAATCAGAGGATTATCTGCCGGCCGTCCTTTGGCGGCAAAAATTTTTCTTACCGCGTTACCATCCAATCCGTTGGCACCAAGACCATAAACCGTTTCTGTAGGGAAAGCAACTACTTCCCCTTCTCTTATTAAGGCAGCGGCCTCATTTAATTTCTCTTCATTCAGCTTTTCTTCATTCTTTGTCAATCGCCATAAGCGAGTCTGCATATACTGAGCCTTCCTTCGTTGCAAAAATCATCCGTTCGATACCGGCATAATCCTTGCGAACTGCCGTCACACCAAAACCATGATCCCGGCAAAGCTGCGTGACAGCGTCACCTTGGTGAATACCGATTTCAAAAGCCAGCAGGCCTTCTGGTAATAAGTACTTCGAGGCTTCGGCAATAATCCTGCGATAAAAATCAAGACCATCCCTGCCGCCATCCAAAGCGCCTTTCGGTTCCTTCTGTACATCAGCAGCAAGTGCAGCTATATCCTCCGTAGGTATATACGGAGGATTGGAAACAATAACATCATATTGCTCCCCCGTCGGCAGTTTGCTGTAAAGGTCAGACAATACAGGAGTAAAGCGTTCCCTTACGCCGAGCCTTTCGGCATTCTCGGTGGCTACAGCAAGTGCCGCAGACGAAATATCAACTGCCGTGCCTTCTGCCAGCGGCAACAGGCTGAGGAGAGAAATTACGATAGCACCGCTGCCCGTCCCTATATCCAGTATTTTGATTTTCTTACTGCTGTCATTCAGCTCAACCAAACTTTCAACTAAAAGTTCTGTTTCTGGACGTGGCACCAGCACAGCAGGTGTTACTTTGAAAATATAATTCATGAAAGCTTTCTCACCCAAAATATAAGCTAATGGCTCGTGCCGTCCACGTCTTAAGATGAATTCTTTGTATTTAGAGAGCTCTTCAGCTTTCAGCGGCTGGTCAAAATGCACATATAGATTGATACGTGGGCAGGAAAGCACAGCACAAAGCAGTATCTCTGCATCCAAACGGGGATTTTCTATCCCCTTGTCTGCGAAATACTGCCTGGTCCAATCCAATATTTTGACGATAGTCCATATATCTTTTGTCTGTGCTTCTTCCATTTATTTCACCTGCTGCAAACGTTCACTTTGTTTGGCAGTAACGAGAGCATCCAATAATTCATCAAGATTACCATTAATAATGGTATCCAATTTGTGCAGGGTCAAACCGATACGATGGTCAGTAACACGCCCCTGCGGAAAATTATAGGTTCTGATACGTTCGCTGCGGTCGCCGGTTCCTACCTGACTTTTGCGGTCTTCAGCGGTTGCCATACGTTGTTCTTCTTCAGCCTTTTCCAGAATTCTTGCCCGCAAGACGCGCAAGCATTTCTCCCTGTTTTTCAGCTGTGATTTTTCATCCTGACATTGAGCCACGATGCCTGTCGGCAGATGTGTCATGCGCACTGCGGATTCAGTCTTATTTACGTACTGGCCGCCTGCGCCGCCCGCACGATAGGTATCAACCCTTAAATCTGCCGGGTTAATTTCCACATCAACTTCTTCTGCTTCCGGCAATACAGCAACGGTAACTGTCGAAGTATGTACACGTCCCTGGGACTCAGTCTCCGGCACACGCTGCACACGGTGAACACCGCTTTCAAATTTCAAACGGCTAAAAACGCCGTTGCCTGATATTTGGAAAACTACTTCCTTAAAACCACCCAGGCCGGTCGGGTTAGAATCGAGAATCTCGACGCGCCAGCCCCGCTCTTCAGCATAACGGGTGTACATACGGAATAATACTCCAGCAAAAAGAGCCGCCTCATCGCCGCCTGCACCGCCGCGGATTTCCATGATAACGTCCTTGTCATCATTAGGATCTGATGGCAGCAGCAAAATAGTCAATCTTTCCTCGTAGTCGGCAACCTCAGGTTTCAATTCCTTCAATTCTTCTTCTGCCATTTCCACAAGTTCGGCATCTTCGTGCGCATCAATTATTTCCTGGTCTTCTTTTATTTTGTGCATAAGTGCTTTGTATTCACGAAAAACCTGCACGATATCTGCTAACTTAGCATGAGCTTTCGTATATTTTTGCCACTCTGCCTGATTACTGATAACGTCCGGGTCGCTTATACGTGCTTCCAGATCCAGAAATTTATCTTCTAACGCTTGTAATTTATCTAACATCTCATTCTTCTCCTAAACTAACCTCTGCCGCTACCAAGGCAGGTTCTTCTTCCGGCAGTACAGCCTTCAGGGCTGCGATTGCAACTTCTATCTGTGAGTCATCCGGCTCACGGGTAGTCAGTTTTTGCAAATAAAGTCCGGGAAGAATAGCCGTACGCACCCAATTATGTTCCATGTGTGTGCCGGCATAACGTATAATTTCATAACTGATACCGGCAATAACAGGCATCAGGATAATTCTTGATAAAATTCTTTCGAGCAGATTAGGCCACCCTAAGAAAGTAAAAACAAACATGCTGATAATCATAACAATCATCAGAAAATTAGTGCCGCATCTTGGATGCAGCGTTGTAAAACCGCGTACATTCGGCACTTCCAAAGGCAAGCCTGCTTCATAAGCAAAAATTGTCTTATGCTCAGCACCATGATACTGAAATACTCTTTGAATATCCTTCATTTTGGATATTGCGCCAATATAAATGAGGAAAATCAGCATGCGCAGGATACCCTCAAAAAGATTAAGCGCCATATGGTTTTCAGTCCAGGTTTTCACAAAGCGCATGGACCAGGTTGGCAAAACAATGAAAAGAGCAATGGCGAGCAGCATGGCAAAAGCAATCGTCATAGCCATTTCTTTGCCGGTAATCTGCTCCTCTTCTTCTCCGGAAACCTGGGCCGAATATGAAAGTGCTTTCATACCAAGGACCAAGGACTCACAAAGAACAATGACACCGCGCAAAAAAGGTTTCTTCAAAATAGGATATTTATCGGCAATAGACCCGGAAGCCATTTTATCTATAATAATTTCGCCATTCGGCTGTCTTACTGCTACAGCTATATTACCGGCAGCTCCACGCATCATGACGCCTTCTATGACGGCCTGACCGCCAACATTTGGTTTTCTTTCCATAGTTTTTCTCCTAATTGCAATTAACAAAAAGATTCGGATATAAACACAGCAGAGCCCCGGCTCTGCTGCAGCAATTAATTCTCTTCTGTTTTATAGCGTTTGTTAAACTTCTCGATACGACCGCGAGCTGACAAATTACGTTGCTGACCAGTAAAGAACGGATGACATTTAGAGCAGACATCAACGTGCAATTCGTTTTTTACTGAGCCTGACATGAATGTATTTCCACAAGCACAAACCACTTTGGTTTCGCCGTATTTCGGATGGATTGCTTCTTTCATCTTTCTGCACCTCTCTTTAATTAAAACTCAAAAATACTACCTAAGCTTATAAATTATAACA
>CAZCMY010000127.1:0-3565 GCA_964500055.1 uncultured Acidaminococcales bacterium
TTGTTGTAGGTATGGAATACTCCTTCTAAATCATATATGTTATAATTTAATGACGAATTTAAAACGGGGGCATAGTTTGTCCCCGTTTTAAGCTATGAAAGGACTAATTTGATGGTTAGCAGGAAATATTATCCCAAGCTTTTAGTTATACTATTTTTTTTAACAGCTTTAGTGCTTGGCGGTTGTGCAAACAGTGAACAAAAAAATACTAAAAGTAATAGTGAAAAAGGCTATACGGTTACGGATGCAACCGGAACAAAAATTAGTTTTGCGGAAAGCCCAAAACGTATAGTGTCTTTGAGCAGTAGTGCTGATGAAATTTTGTTGGACATGCTGCCGCCGGAAAGAATTGCCGCACTAACTAATCTTGCGGATGACCCAGGTATTTGCTCTACAACTGAAAAAGCAAAAGCCGTTAAACAGCGGGTGCAAAGTAAAAATGTAGAAGCAATATTGTCACTGAACCCAGACCTTGTTTTAATGCCAGATTGGCTGGGAGTTGAAAAGGCTCAGAGTTTCAGAGATGTAGGCATTAAGGTATATTTCTACAAAACGCCTGTTACACTGGCAGATATTCAGAATTCTGTTCGCGAAATAGCAACAGTGGTAGATGCACGTGAACAGGGTGATAAATTAGTACTCGCTATGCAGGAAAAATTGGACAGTGTCCAGCAGAAATTAAAAAATCTGCCAGCTGATAAAAAACAGGTGGTTGTTCCTCTTTCTTTGATGGGGGCATTTGGTGGCAAAGGTACAACCTTCGATGACATTTGCAATTATGCTAATGTTACCAATGGCATATCTGCTGCCGGTATCGACAAAAATGCTGTTATAGCGAAAGAAAAAATAGTGGAAATCAACCCAGATGCTTTTATACTGCCAACATGGGATTTTGGCAAAAGCGGTGATGCTAAGAATTTTATCAATGAGACGATGAATGATCCCGCACTCAAAACAGTTAAGGCAATAAAGAACAACAGATTAATTCAGATACATGATGCCTACCTTTATAGCATTTCCCATTATGCGGCTAATGCAGTAGATGAAATTGCTCGTGCTGTATATCCGGAGTATTTTTAATTATTTTAGTTTTGTGGATAGCCAATATCAGAAAATTATTTAATCCATCTTCAGGTTTTGTAAGGTGGTAGAAAGAGGCACGGATGGAAACAGTAATAGCTGTGAATGATTTGTCTGCCGGGTACCAGAGTAAAAGCATTTTGAACAACGTTTCATTCTCCGTAAAAAGAGGTGAAATGATTGGCATCATAGGACCTAATGGTGCTGGCAAAAGCACGCTTTTAAAAACCATACGCGGCCTTCTGCCTAAGCAAAAAGGAAGTATCGTTTTATTTGAAACAGATATTGATGCATTATCCGAAAGAGACTTCGCACGTAATGTGGCATATTTGCAACAGCATGTCGATGTATCTTTTGGTTATACGGGTAAAGAGCTTGTCATGGCAGGACGTTATCCCTATCTGGAATGGTGGCAGGGTGAAAGTGCCGATGATGAAACGATAGTCAGACAGTGCATGGAATATACCGGCGTTTGGGATTTGGCTGATACTTCGGTAGAACAAGTATCAGGCGGTCAGAAACAACGCATTTTACTGGCAAAGGTATTAGCTCAAAAAACTCCGATTTTGTTTTTAGACGAGCCGACAACTGGGCTCGATATAGTATATCAGGAAGAGATTTTCAGGTTTTGTGAAACTCTCTGTAAAGCAGGAAAAACTGTCATTATGGTTGCCCATGAGTTAAATCTGGCAGCAAAATTTTGTAATCGTTTGCTTTTAGTTGCTAATGGTGGAATTTTGGCGGATGGTTCACCGGAAGAAGTTTTGGACGCTGGGCATTTAAGTATTGCTTATAATGTTCCTGTAAAAGTCATAAAAAACCCCAATAGTGGCGGAATCGAAATTACTACGCTTCCGAGCCGTGCAGAAGAGGAACGTAAAGAATTGTTAATAAAGGTTATTTGCGAAAATTAGTGCAATCTAAATCAAATATCGTTTGCATTATTGATATATTAATTTAATAAAAGTTGTTTGGAGGCAAAAAGATGGATTCTATAAAAATGTTGGCAGAGTACTTTAATAAGGGCGGCTTAGTCATGTGGCCGTTGTTATTATGTTCGATCATGGTTATAACAATAGCGATTGAACGTTATTTGTTTTATAAAGAAACAGATTCCGGCAATGCTTTTGCTGACGAATATTCCAATTTGATGGCAATCGGCAAAACCCAGGAAGCAAATGATTTGGCCAAGGGAACAAAAGGCGAATGTGCTCGTATAGTATCTGAGACTATGAAGTTAAATGGTAATAATACGAGAAAGTTCAACTATATGGAAGCACAAGCAGGCCTTGTCATCGCTAAATGGCGCAGCAAACTGAGTTATTTAGGTGTTATCGTGACCTTATCGCCTTTGCTTGGCCTTCTTGGTACAATTGTCGGTATGATTAATTCTTTCAGTATTTTCAACTTAAAATCAGGTCAACCAATGGCTATTACAGGAGGGATCGGTGAAGCTCTGATAGCTACTGCTACAGGACTATGTGTTGCTATCGTTGCGCTTTCCGTTCATTCTTACTTTGCGCAAAGACTTGATACAGCGATTACTAATATGGAACAATGTTTCTCCGCATTACTTGAGGCTGGCAGCAGGGGTGAAGACCAATGAAGCTGAGAGATAGCAGACAGGTCAAAACACCGGACTTGATGATTATTCCTATGATAGATATCATGTTTTTTTTGTTGGTATTTTTTATGATAAGTACCATGTACATGGTCGATTTAAAGACTATACCTATCAAATTGCCTACAGCGGCAAACTCTTCAGTAGCTGCCAGTACAACTTTCTCGGTGTCTATAAAAAAAGATGGCTCCATTTGGCTGGGAGATAAACAAACGGATGCAAGAAGTTTGGCGATGCAGGCACTTATGGAACAAAAAGCAAATCCAAACTTTGCGATTGTGATAAGGGCAGATAAAGATGCGGATTATGGCGAAGTAATTGCTGTATTAGATTTACTTAGAGGTGCAGGAATCAATAAATTTGGCTTGGCAACTGATGTAGGAGCTGGTAAGTAATGAATAATAGCTCAAAAAGATTAAAAATAGGTTTTGCAGGTTCGATAGCTTTCCACCTGTTTTTAATTTTGTTATTGGCTTTTACTGGCCTTTTTCATTTCAGCAAAACTGATGATAGAATCATTGAAGTTGCTGTTTTAGGAGGAGGCGGCGGTGGTGGCGGAGGCGGCGGTGGCGGACAAAAACCATTGGATCCGACATCAGAAGACTTTGCAAAAGCCAGGGCAGAAGCATTGAAAAACAGTTCAAAAAGCGGACAAACAAATCGCGAAAATGCTGATAGTAGCTACTCACAAAATATGGCTGGACAGCCATCAATTGATGATATAGTTGAGCAATTAACAAAAGAATTCGAAAAAAATTCGCCGACTAATCCTGTTTTGCAGGAAAGCACCACAGGACAAGAAGGTAATCAAGAACAAAGTAAAAATATCGCCGGCGTTAGTGTTACTCAGAATACAGGCAGTGG
>CAZCMY010000128.1:0-3555 GCA_964500055.1 uncultured Acidaminococcales bacterium
TTGATCTCGATATTGAGATAGCAAGATGTCTGGGAGAGTGTAAGATAAAGAAAGCGGTTTCTCCGGTTGTCGTAGTAGATGGTGTTATCTATCATAATGCATCCCGTGAGGAGATTATGTCGGTTGTATTAGATGCGGCCTTTGACAATATCCTGACTAAGTAGTAATGAGAAAGATTAACGCAAAAGCTATAAGCACAAGGAGATTAAGATTGTGAGAGAATTTTATAATGACATCATCAATATACGAAGGATGGTGTTTGCGGCCATTGCTAGAATTGCCTATGAGGATGAAGACCTGAAGAAACTCGGCGATGAGACATACCGCTTGATACCAGGAGAGAAAGCTCATTATAGAGAAAATATTTTTCGCGAAAGAGCAGTTATTGGAGAGAGACTCAGGCTTGCTTTGGGTCTTGATGCTAGAACAGCTGCTGAAACGGGACCAATTTCAGAAGGTATAGAAAATGTAGATGTGGATACAAGGGTTTATACACCACCGCTTGTATCTGTTATTAAGATTGCCTGCGAGGCTTGTCCCGAAAAAACTGTTTTTGTCACTAATAATTGCCGAAAATGTCTTGCACATCCTTGCAAAAATGTTTGCCCTAAAAATGCGGTTACCATTGAAAAGAGCGGCGCCCTTATTGATCAGGCTAAGTGTATAAAATGCGGTCGCTGCAAGACTGAATGTCCTTATCATGCCATTGTGGAATATGACCGCCCTTGCGCTGCAAGCTGTGGCGTTAACGCAATAAAATCAGACTATCTTGGCCGGGCAGAAATTGACGACAGCAAATGTGTGGCTTGTGGCAATTGCATCCAGGAATGTCCGTTTGGTGCAATTTCTGATAAATCTGAGATATTTCAATTGATTAAGGCTATAACCAGCGGCAAGGAAGTATACGCCATTATTGCACCTTCTTTTGTAGGACAATTCGGTGCGTTGACGACACCGGAGCAGGTTTTTGATGGTATTCGTGCACTTGGTATAAAGGACGTTGTCGAAGTTGGCTTGGGAGCGGACCTTACAACTTTGAACGAAGCCAAAGAATTTGTCGAAACCGTTCCGGAAAAAGAACCTTTCATGGGAACGAGCTGCTGTTATTCCTGGAAGCTGATGGTGGAGAAGAACTTCCCTGAGATTAACGATTATATCTCAGAATCCAGCACTCCTATGGTGTATACTTCACACCATATTAAGAAGAACCATCCGGACAGCAAAGTTGTATTCATCGGACCTTGCATATCCAAAAAACTTGAAGCATTGCAGGACCATGTCAAAGACTACGTTGATTTCGTAATAACCTATGAAGAACTAATGGGTATGTTTGTAGCCAAAGAAATTGAGCCGGCTGAAATAGAAGTTGAGGGCAAGATAAAAGACGCTTCCGTAACTGGCAGAGGTTATGCGGTTGGCGGCGGTGTGGCACAGGCTGTTAAGGAAAGAATTAACGAAATAAATCCGGACATGGAGGTCAAGGTTGAATGCATAGAAGGGCTTGCTGAATGTGTTAAAGTTATGAGACTGGCGAAGCTGGGTATGAAAAATGGTTTGCTTTTAGAAGGTATGGCCTGCAAAAATGGCTGTATAGGCGGCCCTGGAACTGTTGTGTCGGCTGCTCGTTCACGAAAGAGCGTTGCAACATTTTCTAAAGAATCACCATATAAGTCCCCGGCTGATAATGAGAATATCGATCCGGAAGATATGCCAAAATAATTGTATCTGCAAAAGCCAATTCGAAAATTTGATTGCCATGTTTGTCAGTAGAAATAAAAATGTATTAACCGACGATTTTTATGGTTTAAATTAAGGATGAATAAAGTAATTAGGAACGCTGTCTGCTTTTGTATGACAGCGTTCTTTTTTATTGATATATACTTCATTGCTTTAACATATCTGATATACTATAATTAATTATAGACGGAATATTCGAATAATATATTAATAATTAACAATATGTTTTTGAAAGCTGTATGCGTTTTCTAAAATAGATAGTTTTTTTAAAATATTGCTCGTAAAAAGTTGTTAGCAATGCCCATAACTCTTCTATTACGATAAAGGACGGGGATGGTGTCCAAGATGAATAAGTTGCTGTTGAAGAAACTTTTGAATGGTATTAAGCATGGAGGATTGAAAGTAACATTTTGGGATGGAGAGGAATGCGCGTATGGAGATGTCGCACCTGAATTCCATCTGATATTTCGCAAGGAACCGCAGCAGATGGAAACATCAGACCTTCAATTGGCGTTAGGCGAAGCTTATATGGATGGAACCATTGATTTCGAAGGCAAACTCGAAATATTACTTGCTATGATAGTGAAAAATGAAAATATTTTTTGTAATTTGCAAAAACTAAATATTGTAAATAAAATCAGTAGCTTCATAAATAAATCAGAACAGAAGCATAACATCGAGCGGCACTATGATTTGGGTAATGACTTTTTTTCACTTTGGTTGGATGAGACTATGAGCTATTCTTGTGCATATTTTACCCGTTCTGATGATAGCCTGGCACAAGCACAATCGAACAAGATAGAGCATATCTTAAAAAAACTAAACCTACATCAAGGGCAAAGGCTTCTCGACATCGGTAGTGGCTGGGGTGAACTTATAATCAGAGCTGCTAAGGAATATGGCGTAAATGCTTTGGGCATAACCTTAAGTCAAGAGCAGTACAATAAAACAAAAGATAAAATAAACGAAATGGGGCTTGCTGGCCAAGTTGATGTAAAACTAATGAATTATCTGGATCTGGATAAGGCCGACTGCCAATTTGAAAGAATAGTCAGTGTAGGTATGTTCGAACATGTAGGTAAGGATAATCTCCACAAATATATGGAGATATTAGACAAGATTCTTGTTCCAGGTGGTTTATCTTTGCTTCATACTATCGCCTGCGCTGATGAAAAAACGGCGTCCCATACTTGGATGAAAAAATATATTTTTCCAGGAAGCTATGTCCCTTCTTTAAGGGAAGTGGTATGGCTTTTACCAGAATACGACTTTCATCCACTACATCTGGAGAGCTTGCGCCTGCATTACGCTAAGACTCTCGATCTTTGGTATGCGAATTTTTTAAAGCATGTTGATGAAATAAGGCAAAAATTTGATGAACGTTTTATAAGAATGTGGAGTTTGTATCTGCTATGCTGTGCGGCCTCTTTTCGTGCTGTGGATATGGATGTCTTTCAAATATTGTTTTCAAAAGGTCTTAACAATGAACTTCCAATGACCTATGATTATCTATACACGAAATAATATAAGTTTTAAATATTTAAATTCAAACTTTTAGGTAGGGAGTGATATATATGTACAAAAAAATTTTAGTCCCGATTGATGGTTCTGATACAGCTTGGAAAGCACTGGATCAGGCAATGGTTTTGGGTGAGCGTTTTGAGTCCAACCTTGTTGTAGTCCATGTTGTAGAACCGTATAGCGGCAATATAGCTCCTTTAATCACGCCATGGGATAGCACTGAGCTTTATCAGGTTAACTTCGCATTAGAAGAAGCCGGTGAAAAGATTTTAGATATGGCCAAGAAAAAATTGGCAA
>CAZCMY010000129.1:0-3530 GCA_964500055.1 uncultured Acidaminococcales bacterium
TGCTTGATTTCATGCCTTCTGATGATGAGCTGGCCGGTGTTTTAGGACATGAAGTCGGCCATATCGTTAAACGACATTCCGTCAAACAAGTAGAAAAGCAGCTGGCCTTTACACTTTTGACATTGATACTTACGAAGGGCCAGGGATTCATTCTGGCTGACGCGACCATGCAGGCCCTGATGGCTGGCTATAGCCGCTCTGATGAACGCGAGGCTGATGAACAAGGATTTGCCCTGACCAATAAGGCTGGTTTTAATCCTTACAGTATGTTGGTCACGGTCAGCAAGTTGCAGGATCTGGCTGATACCAAAGGTAATCCTGGGTTTGGACTCTTCTCCACACATCCGGAACCGGAAGTTAGAATCGAGCGGGTGAATAAATCGCTGGCTAAGATGAATATCACGCCGACGGTTGCTATTGCTGAAGATGGAACTGCAACGGTAAAAGATGGTAATTGGCAGTTTGTCATCAGTCAGACTTATAACAGCGATAAACCAGCGTATAGGGCGAAGATGATGGCAGGTGCTTTATACCTTGCCAAAAAGAGAGGACCTGTCGATGAAACACGTTTCCTGACGGTTGATGACAGCTATTTCTCCGATATTTATTATGATGATATTCATGTTTTAAGAGTATACGAACAGGATGCGGCAGGTTATGATTCCATTAGCAGTTACGCAGGAGCAGTAGCGGCTAAACTTCAGAACTGGGCTTTGCAGAAATAATTAAAACCCCTGATATTTGAAAACGCCCCTTCAAGGGGCGTTTTTGTTTTACAACGTAAAAAAAATATCGTTATACAGAAATAGTAAAAAAAAGACGAGTTCAGTAAAAAGCATTGAACTCGCAATCAGGGTTAAATAGAATGAAGCGGAGTGGAAGATATTATTAAGGTATAACCTTACTTTTAAATACACACTGATTAGTTGATCAATTGTAGACGCTGCTGTCATTAGGAGAAACAATAAACGATGAAAATAAAAGACTCAAGCAAACTAAACTTGAATAGCAAGAAAAATAGGCAAGGATTTATGCTGGTAGACGGTCTCGTTGCTGTCTTAATAGTTGCTATCGGGCTGGTAGCTTTGGCATTTATGTATACACAGGGCATCAAAACACGAGTAGCTGGCGAACGTAGGCAGGCTGCTGTTCAGATTGCCGGTCAGGAAATGGAAAGATTGAAAAAATATGATGGTGGAACGTACAAGGCGTTAAAAGACAATGTTTATGATGAAACTTCGGAATATATAACACCGACTGTTACAGGTCTTGGCGATTATCAAATTAGAAGTGAAATAGTAGAAGCAAAAGAAATTGATGAGGCAGAGGCAACAAATGCAACGCAGAAAATTGAGACTGTACAGGTGAAAGTGTCATGGAATGATCCGGTAGAGAATCAAATTATTTTAGAAGGATATATTCTTGTAAATAAATAATATGGGTGGCAGAAAAATGAGAAATAAAGCTGGTTTTACTTTAATTGAATTATTGGTTGGGATGTTGGTGACAGTGCTTATTATGGGTGCTTTGGTTTCTCTGTTTTCCAGTACAGTGCAGTCAGAAATGAGCGGTTTCAAACAACAGGAAGTATATGCGCAGGCACGTGCTGTAGTAAATGATTTGAAAACTACTTTGCGATATGCAGATAGCGCGGCAGTATTTTACGATACCAGTGGCAACAAAATTTCTTCGCCGACATATGATAATACGAAAATAGCAAGTAAAGTGGAATATACAGCGACTATTTATAATTCAAGCACGGCAGCAAATGAATCGGTAAAAATGACTGTAGAATGGAAGGACAACGCTAAGAAACAAATTAAGATAACAAAAGAAGTCGGTACTTCGTCGAACACATCTTATTTCCCTAATAGCACGGATAACAGTGTTTTCAAGGGCGATGGCAGTGACTTCCCTATTACTGTTAATAAAGAAGATGATTCCCTTTACCATATAAACCTTCCCTATAAGTATAAATTTGCTTTGAGTGGCGATAAAACAGATGCTTTGATTACTGATGTGTTGAAAGGCGAGGAAAATAATATTAGCGCGGATGTTCCTCCTATTTTGTTAACTGCTGGCAATTTAACCTTTGGGTCTGCAAACGCCAAAATAAGAACGGACGATGCTGTAACGTTTGTTATTAATGCTAGTAATGTCAACAACTACAATAATGGTAGTTTAAATTCCAGTAAATCTTTTGATGTTTTAACAAATAATTCGACACTAAAGAACCAATCAGGCAGTATTAATATTGTAGATACATATAATGGAATGAGTCTTAAAACAACAATTGATACATACAAAAGATCAGACAAGTATTCTTTTGGTTATGATAAAGATGCTACAAACAGGATTGACCTGACCTCTTATCCACTGACATTTACTGAAAATCAAGTAATACAAGCAAACAATGTCTCGTGGGGTTCGGCTTCGGGCACTGTGCTTTATGTAAAGGGTACAAATGCTATATATGCACAAAATGCTGTAACTATTGGTAATGATAGTAATAAAAATGATACAGACTTTTCTTTAGCCAGCGGCACAAGTACGGGCTCAATAGTGATTTATTCAAACTCCCAAGTTAATCTTTATAACCTGACAGTACCGAAGGAAATTGCGGTACTTATTTATGCTGGCTCAGAATTAAATTTAGTTAATTGCAATTTGGAAAATTGCATCCTAATAGCTAAAGGAGGAACTTGTAAAATAGATTCTTCAGAAGTTCATGGCATGATAGAAAGTTCTGGCTCGGAATTAAAAATAGTAGGCACTTGTACTTTTGGGACATTTAAAGGTAATCCGTCAGCGATAGACGCATTTGACAAATATTTTGGCTACAATGGTTAATAAGAAGGGATATTATTTATGAACTCCAATAGAGGCTCAGCTGCGGTTATATCAATCATATTTATGATGTTTCTGCTTATTATTGGCATTGGCTTCATACCTTTAATGAGTTCTGAAGTTAAACATGCCAGTATGGATATGGATGAACAGAAGGCTTGGTATGCGGCCGAAGCCGGCATTAAATATGTAAAGGCATATCAGAATGATGCATCCTTAATTAAAGCCAAGTTAGGAATTGGGCAGCCCTTATCGGATGAAGATAATACGGCTACTTATACATTAACCGTAAAGGATAAAACGGAACCGAGCTCAACAGCTGATTTTCCAGCAGAAAATCACACATACATTATTTATTCTGAAGGAATTTATAACGGAGTAAAAAAAATCATTACAGGAGAATTTGTTTTTGCAAAAAGCAGTAGTAGCGGCGGCGAAAGCGGCGGAGGGACAGCAACATCATTAGAAGGTGTTATGCATGCAGGTGGAGCTGTAAAGTTTGCTGATAGCGGCGTTGGCAGTGTATCTGGTAATATTTATGCCACTGATGTTACTTCACCGGAGTATTTGAAACTGGCTGACAATAATCAAGTACATAAACAAACAGCAGGATATGATAAAACCCTATATACAAAAATTTCCGCTGATTGGTTTATATCTGAGAATGAAGCAAAAAAGGGTAA
>CAZCMY010000130.1:0-3523 GCA_964500055.1 uncultured Acidaminococcales bacterium
TTATCGGTGTCAACGGCTGTGGCAAGTCAACTTTGCTCCGTGATATTGCTAAAAATGAAGCAGGTGAAGGCGCGACCATTACTATCAGTAATGGAGCAATCATTGAATATCTGCCGCAAAATCCGGAAATTATCAATGGAGCAACTGTTTTAGAACAGGTGTTCTGCGGTGAATCGCCGCTGATGCGGGTTATTCGCAATTATGAAGCAACATTAAAGGCCATAGGGGAAAAACCTGAGGATCAAGCTTCCCAGGCAGCCTTCCTGTCCGCCCAACAACAAATGGATGCTGCCTATGCCTGGCAGCTGGAGAGTGAAGCCAAGAGCGTTTTGACCCAAATGGGCATTACAGATTTCTCGCAACCTATTGAACAACTTTCCGGCGGACAGCAGAAAAGGGTGGCACTTGCTGGCGTTTTGGTAAGACCATCAGATTTATTGATACTGGATGAGCCGACCAATCATATGGACAATGAAACCGTAGCTTGGCTCGAACAGTACCTGAAGCAGCGCAAAGGCGCGCTTATGATGGTCACACATGACCGCTACTTTTTTGACAGAGTCATTAACCGTACGCTGGAAATTGATAACGGCACAGGCTATCTTTATACTGGCAACTACAGCCTATTCCTGGAGAAGAGAGCAGAACGCAGAATAGAAGAAGCCTCTGCTGCTAAAAAACTAAACAATATTTACCGTAAGGAACTAGCCTGGATAAAACGTGGCGCTGAGGCACGGCGCACGAAACAAAAATTCAGGGTTGACCGTTTTGCGGAAATCGAAGATGAAGCTAAGAATATTAAAAAGGAAGAAAATCTGGAAATTTCTTCTGCGGGTACGCGCCTGGGCAGGACGGTTATTGAGTGCGATGGTGTTGGCTTGGATTATGCGGGCACTACCTATATTGACGACTTTACCTATACTATTTTGCGCAATGACAGGGTTGGTATCGTTGGCCCGAATGGCAGCGGCAAAACAACGCTGATCGACATTATTGCAGGCCGTATCATGCCGGACAGGGGAACAGTAAAAGTAGGGCAGACAGTGAAGATAGGACTATTTTCACAGCACAGCGAGTTCCCTGATAGTGATATGAGAGTTCTGGAGTATATCAGAGATGTAAGTGAGTATGTGGAAAGCGTGGATGGCACAAAAATTTCAGCAGCTCAGATGCTGGAACGTTTTCTGTTTCCACCGGAATTGCAATGGGTACCTGTTAATAAATTGTCCGGCGGCGAAAAAAGACGCTTATTTCTGTTGCGCGTTTTGATGGGAGCTCCTAACGTCCTGCTCCTTGATGAACCAACCAATGATCTTGATATACCGACTTTGTCCGTTTTGGAAAGTTATCTTGACGACTTCCCAGGCGCAGTGGTAGCAGTATCGCATGATCGCTATTTCCTTGACCGCTTTGCCCAAAAGATTTTTGCTTTTATGGGAAAGGGTAAAATCAGGCAGTTTATTGGTGATTACTCCTGCTATGAAGATGCCAGACGTGAACAAGAAGCAGCCGCAATAAAACCTGTGACCAAACAGGAGGTTAGCAGGAAAGAAAACAACGCTCCCAAGAAAATGAGCTACAAGGATAAACTTGAATATGATACTATCGAGGGGAAAATCACTGCTAAGGAAAAGGAACTGCAAGTCGTAACAGACGAAATCAACAAAGCAGGCAGCGATTTTACCAAATTGCAGGAACTGACTTCCTTGCAGCAGAAGATTGAAAAAGAACTGGAAGAACTGATGGAGCGGTGGGAGTATTTAACTAATCTGGCGGAAGAACTAGGTGTTGAGTAAAGGAGTAATATGATTATTTCAGAGAATACCAGGTCTAAATTACGTGATATATTGTCAGTTATGCTGCCGATTTTTGTCACCCAATTGGCCGTAATGGGTATGAGTTTTTTTGATACAGTGATGTCAGGACAGGCTGGCGCAGCCGATTTAGCTGGCGTGGCTATCGGTGCCAATATCTGGATGCCTTTTTTTACCAGCCTGAATGGCATTTTAATTGCTTTGATGCCAATTGTTGCGCATCATGTGGGCGCCGGGGAGCGTGAAGAAATTTCACGTGCAGTTATGCATGGCATTTATCTGGCTTTCATTATCGGTGCGTTGGTAATCATTGGTGTCTGGTTTTTCATTGATGATGCTTTGCTCATCATGGGGTTGGAACCAAAGGTACAAAGGATTGCCGCCGAATTTCTGAAGGCACTGTCTTTAGGTATTATTCCTATTTTTGCCTGCTCAATTTTGCGTGGATTTGTCGATACTTTAGGCTATACGGCAATGACTATGCGTATCTTTTTATTGATACTGCCTTTGAACATTGTGTTTAACTATCTCTTGATTTTTGGCAAATTCGGTTTTCCACGTCTCGGTGGCGTTGGAGCCGGTTATGCCACGTCTTTGTCTTACTGGTTGGTTTGCCTTTTCTTTCTTTTTGTCATCAATAGAATAGATGCTTTGCGTTCTTATCATGTTTTTTCAACCTGGCGGCAGGTGTCCTTTAAGTTAATGAAAGAGCATTTGCATATCGGCATACCTATAGGCATTTCAATTTTCTTTGAAACGAGCATTTTTGGCGTTGTAGCTATCTTTATGGCAAAATTCGGGACGATTGCTATCGCTGCACATCAGGCAGCTATTAATTTTACCAGCCTGCTGTATATGCTGCCGTTAAGCTTTTCTTTAGCAATGACCATTCTTGTCGGTATCAAAGTGGGAGCTAAAGAATACAAGGAAGCAGCTGACTACGGGCGTATCGGCATCATAACTAATCTGACACTGGCACTTTTGTTTGTGTTGTTATTGGCTTTTGGCAGAGAATACGTAGCGATGCTGTACAGCCAGGATCAGGAAATCATTAAGTTAGCTGGAGAATTTTTGTTTTATGCAGCATTCTTTCAACTGCTTGATGGTACGGCGACACCGATACAGGGAATTCTGCGTGGCTATAAAGATGTCAAGGCTGCTTTCTATGCCTCGCTTTTCGCCTATTGGGGTATTTGCCTGCCTCTAGGATACATACTGGATGTTTATCTTGGACATGGCCCTTATTCCTATTGGCAGAGCCTTATAACTGGTATCTTTTTTTCAGCGGCCTTTCTTTTGATCAGGCTGCGCAGTATGCAGCGTAAATGCAATGAATAGTTTTTAAAATATAATATTATAGCTAAAAGTCCGGTTGACAGTTTTTGTCAGCCGGACTTTTTTTATAAAAATCATTAAAAATTGGGAACCGGTGCACAAAGTGAGTTCTAAGAAAGGCGAGAGCTGAGATAATTGCAAGGTTCAAAGAGTTCCTCGCACCTCTCACTATCGGCGATGGTTAAAGTGCTCCTCTGGCCGCTTCCACACGCGACTATGCGGCTGCAAGCAGCCGGTCGCTGATGTGCAGCAGGCCCGTCACTTGTTTAAACCTTGTCCTCTAAAAGTTCTAATCCTTTTTTGAAGTATATTGAAATGCACTTTATATTTTTGCAAAAAAAACATTTGTGAGTCATAAAAAGTTAATTTACATT
>CAZCMY010000131.1:0-1583 GCA_964500055.1 uncultured Acidaminococcales bacterium
GGTATCGGCCATTCACCGCCGGAAGCAAAATTTACATATTCATTCCATTCCTGTTCTGTCATCTCTATCTCCTCCATACATATCTTAAGAATCATATTATCCGGTAATATTCATTCGCCGCGACTCATCATATTTCCTGCCGAACAAAAATAGAGTGGCTGCCACCGGCCTAAGCCAGTGACAGCCACAATTAAGGGAAAGCTATTCAAATGTCCTCTTCAAAAATCAAGGTTTAACAGTTGCGCGATAAGCTTGTTTACCATCTTTGAATTCGATGATAACGGCGCTCTTCACTGCGTCATGAGTTTCGTTCAAGGAAGTGTCGCCAGTAACTGCTTTGTAGTTCTTAGTCTCTGCAAGAGCCTTGGAAACTTTAGCACCATCTGTGCCGCCAGCGCGGGAGATAGCATCCATCATCAGACGTGCACCATCATAGCCGAGTACTGCCGGAGCATCTGGTTTTTGGTTGTATGCTTTTACATAAGCATCAACAAAAGCTTTGGAAGCTTCACTGGTATCATCAGGAGAATAATGGTTGGTAAAGAAGGTGTTGTTCAAAGGACCAGCACCAGCGATTTCAGAAAGTTTCGGGCTATCCCAGCCGTCGCCACCGACAATCGGTAGATTCATACCCAATTCACGAGCTTGTTTTATGATCTTACCAACTTCTTCATAATAGCCAGGTACATAAAGAATTTCAGGGTTCATAGTTTTGATTTTAGTCAAAACTGCTTTGAAATCAGTATCTTTTTGGAGATAAGCTTCTTCACCGACGATTTCGCCGCCTTTAGCTGTATAAGCTTGTTTGAAGAAAGAAGCTAAGCCTTTGGAGTAATCGCTGCTGTTATCAACAAAGATTACTGCTTTTTTCAATTTTAATTCATTGAGAACAAAGTTAGCACCTACTGTTCCTTGGAAAGGATCGATAAAGCAGACGCGGAAGGTATTTGGTTTTACTTTGCCAGTTTTTTCGTCCAAAGTAACTTTCGGGTTGGTTGCACCAATTGCCAGGAACGGAACTTTCGCAGATTCACTTACATTTGCTGCGGCAATAGCGCTGGAGCTGGTGAAGATACCCATTACAACAGGAGTTTTATCCTGGTTTACCAATTTGGACATGGCATTAGCTGCTTCAGCAGGCTCACTCTTACTATCTGCTACCACGATGCTAACTTTCTTACCATTTACGCCGCCTTTGTCATTTACCTCTTTCAAGGCCAATTTCATGCCATTGACAACAGATGTTCCATAGGTCGCATTGCTTCCTGTCATTTCGGATACAACACCGATTTTAATTTCATCAGAAGCCTTGCTGCCCCCACCGCAACCACTTGCAACTACCGACACTGCAAGCATTGCCGAAATTGCTGTTGCTAATAATTTTCCCCTCATTAGCCATTCACTCCCTTGTTTGTAATTACTTTTCTTTTTATATTGCTAAGCCTTGTGGCTGAACAACCAGATTTATATATCTCTATCTATCTATTTATATAAATTCTAGGAATCCTTTTACTTACAGCACAGAGCACTTCATAACTTATGGTTTCTGTCCATTCGGCAACTTTATCTGCAGACAATTCTTT
>CAZCMY010000131.1:1683-3486 GCA_964500055.1 uncultured Acidaminococcales bacterium
CGGTTCATGCCTGTTTCAATTACTAAATGAACCTTTGCTTTTTTGCCAAGCTTAACGGCAGCTGCTGAAAGCAATTCTGCGCTTCTCAAAGTAAATAAAGCCTGACTTATTCCATTTTCTACAGTTTCTTCGGCACATTCTTCCTGCAATGCTCCCAAAATCAAGATAGGTGCTTTTATTTCTGCCTCTCTTAATTCAATTGCTTCCTGCAACAAAGCTACGGCCAGAAAATCTGCCCCGGCAGTCAATGCCATTTTGGCAACTGGTACTGCTCCATGCCCATAGGCATCAGCTTTCACAACTGCACACAATTTTGTACCTTCACTGATCTTTTTCTTCGCTTCTTTGATATTATGGGCAATAGCCGCTAAATCAATCTCTGCCCATGCATTTCTTAAAAACACATTGTCGCACCACCCGGATACATCAAAAAACGGAAATTTTGCTCAAAAATCCGCCTTTTTTAGTTTTTCCTCTATTATACCTCTATTATTGTTGCAAAAAAGGCCGAATTGTTCGGAGAAAACAATTCGGCCTCACTGCCGTCATAAACTATGTGTTTAGTATAAGCGCATAGTTTCACCATGTCAATACTTTGTACAAACATTTTTTGTAAAGTTTGAATGTTCGTGTTGTAAGTTTATTATATTTTGTAATATTTTAACACTTTTTAAAATTATATGTATACAATATTATGTTTTATTCAAAATATTTTCTAATTGCATCAACATCTTTGGTAATCCCTAAAACTAACATCAGTTTAATCCTGGCTTTCGGCCCGGTAAGCTCGCCGGCCAAAATTATGTCGCTTGCCGCCATCGACAATGCACTTCCTTCGTAGCTGTAAGCAGGAACTACTCTGCCCGCATGAGCCCTAGTCGCAAGCACTACCGGAATACCGCAGGAACGCACATATTCTATACCTTGTTTAACGCCAAGAGGAACATTGCCACAGCCAAGAGCTTCTACTACAATCCCTTTTACCGGTTTTGCAGCTAAACATTTAAACATATAATCATCCAGACCCGCAACAGTTTTTATCAGATAGACATCTTCCTCGATAACTTCCGTCTTGATTTTCTGAAGATTTTCCGGTTGCCTTCTGAAGACGACCTTGTCAAAATAGACATGCCCTATCGGTCCCCAGCCAGGAGAAGCAAAAGTCGAGCAGGAAGTCGTATGTGTTTTTGTCACTTCAGCCGCCGCATGAATTTCATCATTGAAAACCAGCATTGCGCCTCTCCCTGCCGCTTCCTTGCAAGCTGCAACTTTTACCGCCGCCAATATATTCGCAGGTCCATCCGGGCCCATCTCCGAAGCTCCGCGCATAGCGCCTGTAATGCAGACAGGTTTGATAGTCTCCAGCGCAAGGCTAAGCAAATATATTGTCTCTTCCTGAGTATCAGTGCCATGAGTAATAACGATACCGGCGACATCTTCTCTGGCAGCATATTTATCAGCGAGCTTTGCCAGTTCAAGCATCATCTTCGGCGTAACATGGCCACTAGGCACATTGGAAAATTCAATTACTTCCACTTCCGCAACATCTGCCAGTTCAGGAACAGCCTCAATTAAATCTTCTCCGCTGACAGCAGGCACCAACCCCTTAGTTATCGGATCATATTTCATGGCGATTGTGCCGCCCGTAGTAATAACCACAACCTTTTTCATAATAACATTCCTCTCTTCGGTCCGAAGGCGGCCAAAGGGGACAGTCCCCTTTGGCCGTTTTACTTCATTTTTAAGTTTGTTTACTCTTCTATTTTAAGCTAAAAAGTTCATGGCGCCAACCGAAAACAAAAA
>CAZCMY010000132.1:0-3477 GCA_964500055.1 uncultured Acidaminococcales bacterium
ATGCACTTGCCGGACGTAAATTAAACGCACCTTTAATTGGCGTTTCCATTATCGGTTTGGCTGTTGGCGGCGCTTCAACAATCGGTGTTTCAGAACATGCCTTCAAGGTTGGCTTATCAGCTGGCTGGTATACTGCTGCCTGGGGCATTGGCGCTGTCGTAATGGGAATGTTCCTTGCTGAGAAATACCGCAAGGCCAATATTACGACTGTTTCAGAACTGATTGAGCGTCATCATGACAGCAAGGCGGTTGTTTTAGGTGTTATCTGCCAGATCATTATTCAACTTGTTATAATTTCTCTGCAGTATATTGCCGGTGGCAGCATCATCAGCGCTATTATGCCGGAAATTGATTTTAAGACGGGCGTGATGATCAGTGCTGTGACCTTCATTGGTATTACCTTTATCGGCGGTATGTGGTCAGCAAGCTTATCTAATATCTTAAACATTATACTCATCTATGGTGGCATTGCTGTTGCGACAGTAATTCAATTCACGAAGGTCGGAGGATTAAGCGGACTCGAAATGAAACTGCCAGCTAATGTACCTTGGTTCGATCCGATTGCTGGTGTAGGTGTGACAGGGATTATGTCCTGGATTGTTGTTTTAGTCACTGTCAATCTTTCCTTACAAAGTATTATCCAGATTTCTCTTGGCGCTAAAGATGCAGCTACTGCCCGTAAAGGATTTGTTTGGGGCGGTATCTTAATGATCCCTGTAGGCTTCATGTCGGCTTTGCTTGGAATTTGTGCTAAGGCGGCTTATCCTAGTGCTAATGCTGCGCTTGCCTTGCCTCAAGCTATCGTAGAGCTGCAACCACTTTTGGCAGGTATAACACTAGCGGCTTTGTGGGCTGCTGACGTTTCAACAGCTTGCAACCTTCTCTTAAGTGCCGGTACGCTTTTCTCCAAAGACATTTATAAACGTTATATAAATCCTGCCTGTGATGAAAGCAAGCAATTGTCCGTTATGCGCTGGAGTGTTGTTATTTCTGGCGTTCTCACCGTTGGCATGGCTATGATGGTTTCCGGTATTCTGAATACTATCATGATGGGCCTGAGCTTAACCGCTGCTTTCAGTATCATCGTCATAGTAGCTTTGTTCTTCCCCCAATATGCCTGCAAGGCAGCTGGCTTCAATACTATGCTTGTTGGTCTTGTTTTGTTGATTGCCTGGCAATTGGTTCCGGCAATCAGGATTTTCCCTCATGTTATTTACTTGGAATGGGTAGCTTGCATTATCACCTATGTTGTGACGGCAATTGTTGCTCCGGAAAAGAAAGCTTTACCTGCAGTTTGTCCTGAAGAGGAAATTGCCTGAAAAATTTGCTGCAAAAACCCCATAGGCTTGTCCTATGGGGTTTATTGTTTTTTATGATTGATAATGTTAAGATAAAACAAAAGCTGAAAAAAGGTGGTAGCTGCTTTGAACATATTATTAGCTGAAGATGACAAGCAATTAGGCGGTTTGTTATCAACCATGTTAAGACGAGCAGATTTTCAGGTCACTTGGACAGAATGTGGCGATGATGCTTATAAAAAAGTTTATAGTGATGACTATGAGGTTTTGATACTTGATTGGATGATGCCAGGCTTAAGTGGTATTGCCTTATGCCGAAGGTTACGCGAGGAAAACTATCAAGGCAAAATCATCCTTTTGACAGCGCGCGACAGCGTCGAAGACAAGGTGGCCGGGTTAGACAGTGGAGCAGATGACTATTTGGTTAAACCCTTTGAATTTCCAGAGCTTGTTGCCAGAATTAAGGCTTTAGCCAGACGTGTCGAGCACTACCAGCAAGAAGAAAAAGATTACGGCGATTTTAAATTGAATAGAAGTGCGGAGACCCTTAGCAACAAAAATGGTACTATCCAGCTAAGCCCTCGTGAGTTTAAGATTGTTGATATTTTACTATGTAACAGAGATAAGGTGATTCCACGAGAGATTCTGATGGACCGGGTCTGGGGTATTGACGGCGATATAACTACTAATAATCTTGACGCACATATTAAACTATTACGGAAAAAAATAGCACAGATCACGTCGGAAGAAATAATCAAAACTGTGCGTGGTGTAGGCTATAAAATTGAGAGGTAATCATGTTTGAGAGATTACGCAAGAAACTAACAGGAATATATATGCTGATTTTCAGTCTATTTCTGGTTGCTTTTGCCTGTGCAAGTTTTTATGTCGTCATGATGGCTTTTGCCAGTGAAGAAACGGAGATTATGCGTGAACTGGTTCGTCACGAAGGTTCAGAATATGTTGGTGACAGAGAACTACCTGTTACAGCACAGAATATTGCTGAAGGACAAGGGTTTGCTTATATGCTTTCGCCGAGTGGCACAGTTGTAATCGATCAGCTTACAGAGTCTTCTTACGCAAAATATATTATGGCTAAGCAGAATGAATGGCCGGAAACGGATGAGGATGCGTCTTTTCTCCTTTTTACGAAAGATGGGGGCGACAGGGCTTTGTTTATAGTTGCGCGCAGCGAATTGTTTGAAGATGGCAAAGTACTTGGAACCTTGTACATGTTTAGAAATTTGACTGTGTATTACCAGGCGATCTTAACTTCTGCAGGGATAATTTTTCTTTTAGTTTTATTGTTTTTAGCGATTGCCGGCTATATAGGCTATTATTTAGCAGGAAAAAACTTAGAACCAATTATAACAGCTTTTCAGCAGCAAAAGGAATTTGTCGCAGATGCTTCCCATGAGCTGCGCACGCCTATGACTGTGCTCACCATGGCAGCAGAGGCTCTCAGCGGTGATAAAGAGAGTAAGTACAGCGATTTCGCACTGCGTGTTGTTAAAGATATTAAGTATGAAACAAAAAAGATGAATAATCTTGTAGAAAATTTACTGACCTTGGCACGTGGAGATAGTAAAGCCTGGAGACTGGATTTATCGTGGTTTTGCCTGAGTGATGAAATAGAACAAACTTTACTTAGCTTAAATTATTTAGCGGAAACAAAGGGCGTTCATTTTTCTTGGCAATTGCCTGACGAAAAAATAGATATTTTTGCCGACAGACGAATGTTGATGCAATTAATTACCATATTGGTGGACAACGCCGTCAAATATACGGAAGAGGGCAAGCAAGTTTTCTTAAGCCTGAAAAAAGAAGAAAAAAAAGCAGTCATAACTATAACCGATGAGGGCATTGGCATGACTGTTGAGGATCAGACACGGATATTTGAGAGATTTTATCGTGTTGACAGGGTACGACCGCGTACTAACGGCGGATTTGGTTTAGGTCTGCCGATTGCTAAGCTGATCGTCAAAAAACATCATGGCAATATTTCAGTAAGCAGTACCTTGAATGTCGGCAGTAGTTTTGTGGTGAAGCTGCCTTTGAATTTTAAAGAAAAATAAAGAATAGTAAATTTAAGCCTGTTCAGCAATTTGTAGATTTTACTTTTGATGAACAGGCTTTTTCAGTTACTTTTCAGTATTATCCAGTATTATTAGCCTATGAA
>CAZCMY010000133.1:0-3413 GCA_964500055.1 uncultured Acidaminococcales bacterium
GTTCTATTTAGGATTTTAAGGAGGAATTGTTGATGAAAATCAAAATACTGGGATCGGGTTGTAAAAACTGTGTTACCTTGGCTGATAACACCAAGGCTGCACTCGTCGAGCTTGGTGCAGAAGCAGAAATTGAAAAGGTGACTGATTTCGCAGAAATCGCAAAATATGGGGTGATGTCGACTCCGGGTTTGGTAATCGATGAAAAGGTGGTTTCTTATGGCAAGGTCCTGAAGCCGCATGATATTGTTAAGATTATTGAAAAGAATAAATAAGCTCTAAAAAAAGCTACGGCACTTCAAAAAGTGCGTAGCTTTTTTTTATGTAATGAAATCTTTACAATACCTTAATATGGTTTTTACAAATATATGATAAATTGAAGTTGTAAAAGAGTATCTACAACATTAACTGAAAGTAGGGATGATCTATGGCATTACAAACAGGTGCTGGTTTGCTGATACATAGGTTTAACAAGGGTATTATTGAAGTTTTGCTGGACGATCATCATTGGCATCTTTATTCAAAGGAGCGTTTGCCATGAAGAAAAAGATCTTAATCGTAGCAGCCTCAATAGGCTCAGGTCACATGCAGGCTGCCAGAGCGGTCAGGGACGAATTTCTTCGCAAAAGTCCTGATGCGAGCATTCATATTGTTGATTTTATGGATCAGGATAGTTCGCTGGGACATATTATCAAAGAGACCTATTTGAATATGATTGACTATATTCCCAATGCATATGACATCCTCTACCGCTACTCGCAGGAACCCCGCTACGGCAGTAATGTCAAAAGCTTGTTAGCTTTGGTCATGAAAAAACGTATGCGTAAATTGTGCCAAAAATACCAGCCGGATTTGTTAGTTTTTACACATCCCTTTCCCTGTTGCGCTGCTGCTTATCTTAAGGCTAAAGGACAGATTGCAATACCACTAGCGGCAGTCATAACAGATTTTTCTTTCCACCAGATGTGGCTGCATCGGGCAGTGGACTCTTATTTTGTTGCCAATGAAGAAACCAGAGAAGAACTTCTGCAGAACGGGATTGCGGCAAGCCGCGTCTATGTAACGGGAATACCGATTACGGCTAAATTTTCCGAAAGTGCTCTGAGTACTATAGAGAGTGCAGCGAATCTCCCAATCATACTCGTAATGGGTGGTGGCTTTGGGCTAGGAGCGTTGGAAGAGGCCATCAGTAATTTGCTCGGTACAGAGAGACAAATAAAGATAATTGTTTTGACTGGCAATAATGATGCTTTGCTGAAAAAGATACTGCTTATGAAGAATGATACAAGGCACCAACTTTTGGCAATTGGTTACACAGAACGGGTACACGAAATCATGGCATCAGCAACGCTTTTAATTACTAAGCCTGGCGGCCTTACCTGCAGTGAAGCCCTTGCCATGCAATTACCTATGCTGCTCCTGAAACCTTTGCCGGGGCAGGAAGAAGAGAATGCCGACTATCTTGTACAACAAGGTGTTGCTCTAAGACTTAGTGATTTGTCGGTTCTAGCAAGTCTTACCGACAGTTTGCTGGCTGAACAGGAGATTTTACAACTTATGCGCAGGAGAGCAAAGGCTATAGGCAAAGCTGCAGCCGCAAGCGCTGTCACCGATATATTGATGGATGAATTAAATGAAAATGCAGATGTTTATTCGGCAATGTGAAAGACGATGAAAAAGAATTAAGGGAGGGAAAAAATGATTCGGACAATAAAAACAACATCTATGGAAAGTTGTATTCATATGATGCTTGCAGCTGTGTCCCCTTTGCAGAAAGTATTGGATAAACCTGGTTTTACGCATGAGTTTTGTAATAGGCAGGCGCTTATTATCTTGAAAAATGATGGACTGGAAAAATACGCTGAGCTTTTGGCACCGTTTGAAGTTGATCTTAATCTAGGAGTTTATTGGGCAGATAAGGATTGGAAGAACATCAATCATTATTTCGAACCTCACACACGCAGAGGACTATGGAATTTTAATAATGCGGTCGATACTTTTGAGATGTATTATCAGCATTCTTTGAAATATCTAAGACAATACGATGTTAAGAAAAGCATTTTTTATCTTGGCGCCGCCGCTCATTTGCTGCAAGATTTGTGTGTACCCCATCATGCCAGAGCAAAGCTTTTAAATGGACACAAGGCGTATGAGTTGTGGGCGCAGTCTCGCTGTCAGGATTATGTGGTGACTAGAGATGGTTTATACCAGGAAGGAGAAGCGACATCGCTTCTCTCTGTAAAAAATGCTGAGATTGCGGCGGATTTTTTTGATTGGGTCTGTTATGAAGGAGACGAAATCTTTTATGACAAGGTGACGAGCAAGCTGCTGCCCTTGGCACAACGTTCAACTGCAGGTTTGTTCCTTAATTATGCGCAGGAAATGCTCAAGCTGACTGCAAGCCAAATAAATAACTCTGCTTTCAAATATAGAATTATAAATTAATGATATTTTGCCAGATAACTTAATATATTGTTAGATAAAAGGATTAAAAATGTGAAACGGGTATATTTCATACTCTTTTCACATTTTTAATCCTTTTTTGTCGCAATTTGGCGATATAATAGTAAAACTGCTAATAAGTGTAGACAGTGAAGGTCATGGAGGTTTTTATGAAGCAATTAGATGCTGATTGCATAGTTAATATTATAGGCGGATTATTGCTTGCGTGTTTGCTTGTGTGTATTCATCTGCTCAAACCAATGTTTTTTTCTGATCTTTGGCATGTTTTGTTGAACAGGGATATGCATGAAACGATAGCTTATATCGATTCGTTCGGTGTATGGTCGGTAATTTTCAGCTTTTTTCTAGGTATTTTAGTTAATGCGCTCGGTTTTTTGCCGGCGATTTTCTTCTCAACTGCCAACGCGATGCTGTTTGGCTTAATCCCGGGAATTATTCTTTCCTGGCTTGCTGAAACTATTGGGGTTATTTTAAGTTTTTTCTTGATGCGGACGATTTTACGCTCATCGGCGGAAAAACTTATTACCAAAAGTCAGAACTTAAAGAAGATAGATGAGCTAAGTGGCAATAAGGGATTCCAAATAATGCTGATAGCGCGAGCCATTCCCTATATTCCGTCCGGCCTTATAACGGCTTTTGGCGCAATAAGCAAAATAAGTACACGCGACTATACATTTGCTAATCTGATTGGTAAGCTACCTTCAACCACGATAGAGGTCGTGTTGCTTTATGATGTGATGACCAAGCAGGAAAATATTATGCATTTAACAACTGCAGCAGTTCTGGCCGTACTTATTTATATAGGTGTCTGGTGGCACAAAAAACATGAAAGCACAGTGGGCTAAAAGCCAAGATTTTAGGTGATACCTCATTTCATAATTGATGAAGAGCTTAAATCTGTTCCTATAAAAAAGTTGGTGCACTTTATTTCTAGTGCACCAACTTTTTTATTT
>CAZCMY010000134.1:0-3371 GCA_964500055.1 uncultured Acidaminococcales bacterium
ACTTCAATCGTTCCTGTCGCCGTTATGCCGCTTTGTGGTTTGTAATATAGCTTATATAAGGCCGCTCCGATCAGGCAGATTAAAATAACTCCAATAATTATCAAGCGCTTGTTAGTCATTTTATTTTCTCCTTATGCCTTCCAGATAAATTGTAACTGCCTGCTCAGCATAAGCTGCATCGGCTTCTACTGAAGTATCCAAAAAATCACGAAAAAGCGGTTTAGCTATGAAGTAAAAATTCATAATTCCAACCAATGATAAAGCCGCATGATGCACATTCAAATCAGTTCTGAAGATACCGGTATCAATCCCATCCTGAATAGCCTTATTTAAAAACCGATAAAAAGAAAAAAGATGCTTTTTCAGAATTGTATCCATTGCGCTGGTTGGATTGACCAGTTCACTCTGTACAAAACGTATTACATAAGGTTTTTTTGTATGGATCTCACTAATTGCCTTAGCATAGTGTTTCAATCTTTCTTCAGGCGACAAACCTTCTGCTGACGAAATAGCCTTGGAAATTGTCGCAACATGGCTCTCAATTATGGCATGATATAAACCCTCTTTGCCACGAAAATAATAAGATATTGAAGAAACATTAACATCAGCCGCCTTGGCAATTTCCCTGATAGAAACTGCTGCATAGCCCTTTTTAGCAAATAACGGAATGGCCGCTGCAAACAGCTTTTCTTGTGTAGCATTATCCATGAAATCACACCTCCAAAGTAACACAACCAATATGTTCAAACGATTGTTTTAATCTATTGATTGTATTATAAGTCTGATTTACTCATATGTCTATGTTTTTTCTTTAAAACAAAAAGGACTCCGGAAAATATTCCAAAGCCCTTGAACTTTTTGATATATCATAGCGTTTAGTTCTACAAACAACCGTACCAATTGGAGTACTGCGCCATTATTTACCTGTATCCCGGATTCCTTGCCTGATGTTTTTTACTACCAATGTCATATGGCACTTAGGACAATTACCCGGTTTATCCTGTTCCACCTCCGGATGCATCGGACAAGTATAAACAAGTTGCTGTACATCCGCACCTTCCTTATCCATTGGTTCACTTCCTTCCATTCGTACATCAAGATTGACAGAGCGCAGCCGTAAAGCATTGCTGATGACGGATATAGAACTTAGGCTCATCGCAGCACCGGCAATTATAGGATTCAACAACAACCCAAAATACGGATAAAGAACACCAGCGGCTACTGGTATTCCTAATACATTGTAGATAAAGGCAAAGATCAGGTTCTGCCGGATATTGCTCATCGTTGCTCGACTAAGGCGAATTGCTTTCGCAATACCAACAATATCACCTTTAACAAGGGTTATGCCTGCGCTTTGCATAGCCACATCCGTCCCGGTTCCCATCGCTATGCCGACTTCAGCTTCACTGAGAGCAGGCGCATCATTTATGCCATCACCAGCCATAACTACATGTTTGCCGGAAGACTGCATTTTTTTTACATATTCTGCTTTACCAGCTGGCTCAATTTCCGCCTCGACCGCATCAAGCTGAAGTGTTTTTGCCACTACCGCAGCCGTTCTTCTACTGTCGCCTGTCAGCATGACAATAGTCAATCCTAATTCGTGAAGTTCTTTGATAGCGCGTGGCGTAGTTGCTTTAATTGGGTCAGCTACAGCGATAATTCCTGCCGCTCGACGATCAACAGCCACGTAAATTACAGTTTTACCCTCATTTTGGAGTTCAAAGGCCATCTTTTCAAGTTGTTCTAAGTTATCTATATGTTCGTTATGCAGAAAAGATAATTTGCCTACAATCACCTCTTTACCGTTAACTGCACCTATTACACCGCCGCCCGTCATAGACCTGAAGTTAGTTACAGTTTCAATGGCAATATCCCTCGTCTTTGCCCCCTGCACAATTGCAGCGGCAAGAGGGTGCTCACTATCTTGCTCCAGAGAAGCAGCGATTGACAAAACCTCTTGTTCACTAAAATCAGTTGTTGGAATTATATCCATAATCCTGGGTTTGCCCTCAGTAAGGGTTCCGGTCTTGTCTACGACTAAAGTATCTACCTTTTCCAACCGTTCGATTGCTTCGGCATTTTTCACCAGTACCCCTTCTTGAGCTCCACGCCCAACACCGACCATAATGGACATCGGCGTAGCTAACCCAAGTGCGCAAGGACAAGCGATAATAAGAACTGCCACAGCGTTAATAAGAGCATAGGCTATTTTCGGTTCCGGTCCAAATACCATCCATACGATAAGTGTTATCACCGAAACAATCAATACTGCCGGCACAAACAAGCCTGCCACCTTGTCAACGAGACCTTGAATCGGGGCACGGCTCCGTTGTGCTTCAGCAACCATATTTATGATCTGACCAAGCAATGTATCGCTGCCAATTCGTTCTGCACGAAGGACAAAGCTGCCTGTTCCGTTGACAGTGCCTCCTGTGACTTTGTCCCCAACAATCTTTTCGACAGGCAGTGGTTCACCGGTAATCATAGATTCTTCCACGCTGGAATGCCCTTCAACCAGCACTCCGTCAACAGGGACTTTGTCACCTGGGACCACGCGCAGCAAATCGCCGACTTTGACATGTTCCAACGGAATTTCTCGGTCTCCATCAGTTCCTACCAATCTTGCTGTAGGCGGTGCCAAGTTCAACAATGCTTTAATGGCGCTTCCAGTTCGGCTCCTGGCACGCAATTCTAGCACTTGCCCAAGCAGTACTAAAACAACGATTACTGCCGCAGCCTCAAAGTAAATTGCGACCATCCCGTCCTGGCGCATCTGCAGTGGGAAAATGTCAGGGATGAGCATTGCCACAGTACTGTAGAAAAATGCAGCACCAACACCTATAGCGATCAAGGTGAACATGTTCAGCTCATGCCGCACAATCGATAGCCAGCCGCGAACAAAAAAAGTCCATCCTGCCCACCACACAATAGGCACTGAAAGTATAAACTGCACCCAGCGCGAGACGTGGCTGTTTGACCAACTTTGTACGCTTAGGCTGGGAATCAAATGTGCCATTGCAAGTCCTACGACTGGTATACTCAATACCGCGCCAATCCAAAAACGTTTAGTCATATCCTTTAATTCAGCATTTTCTATTTCCTCGGTTCCCTGCTGCGGTGTCTTTAATTCCAATGTCATACCGCATTTAGGGCAGATTCCGGGATGCGATTGTTGCACTTCCGGATGCATAGGGCAGGTATAAACAGGGTCCATACTACACCTCCTACGGAAAGCCTTAACTTCGCTGAGGGTTTGCTGACTATTTAAAACTCTAATTCGCAACGAACTGTAAGGTTAAAAGATAGCCTAATTACCTTACAAAAAATTATTGAATATCCTTCTTCATCTGTTCAAATTCTTCTTTGCT
>CAZCMY010000135.1:0-3355 GCA_964500055.1 uncultured Acidaminococcales bacterium
CAACGGGATAAACAGCTATGTAATAATTATATAGGTAATGCTCACGAAGTCAATCTATACCGATAAAGAAGACAAATAGAATCATTTATTAAAGAGGTATATTTATTTTTAGCAAGAATATCTTAAACCATAGTATATAAATAATGAATCTCAGGGGAGGTAGTAATCTTGCAAAGAAATGAAATTACCTGGCAGGCCGGAGGGCAGCAAGGGGAGGGACTGGAAAGCCTGGGCGCTATCCTGGCTTCGACTTTGAGCCATCAAGGTTATGATTTGTACGGATTTCGTCAATTTTCCTCACGTATTAAGGGTGGGCATACTAATTATAAAATAAGAATAGCAACTCAGCCTGTGGGTACAATCAACAAAGAGTGCAATCTTTTGATTGCTTTGGATGAGGATACTTTTGTAAATGAGGCGCTGGCTGTAAGTGAAAACAGTATTATTCTTGCAGAGAAAGCCTTGCCCTGCGCATATACTGGCCCAGCCAAGCTTCTTGCAGTACCTTTTGGCGATATTGCTAAACAATACGGTACTATCATGCAGAAAAATATCGTAGCACTTGGTTGCACGGCAGCCTTGTTCGGCCTTGGTGAAGAATGTTGTGAGGTACAGTTGCGCAAAGCGTTTGGTAAAAAGGGTGAAGAAGCTTTGGCTGCAAATGTGGCAGTTTTCAAAGCTGGTATGGAATTTATCAGAATGGAAGCACCGGCTTTACTTGGAAGCTTGCCTTTGCCGGCGTTAACTGCAAAAGTTCCCAAGCTTTTTTTGCTGGGCAATGAAGCGCTAGCTTTAGGCGCTTTGAGTGCCGGTGCACGTTTTATGGCTGCCTATCCAATTACGCCGGCATCGGAAATCATGGAATATATGGTGAAAAAGGTCAAAGAATTCGGCGGCCAGATGCTGCAGGCAGAGGATGAGATTGCGGCCTGCACTATGGCTATTGGCGCTTTCTACGGCGGTGCACGTGCTTTCACTGCTACTTCAGGACCAGGATTTTCTTTGATGGCGGAAGCAATTGGACTTGCGGCTATGACTGAAACACCGCTGGTCATCATCCATTCGCAGCGCGGCGGGCCAAGTACCGGCTTGCCGACCAAACACGAGCAATCGGATTTGTTGGCTGCTGTTTATAATACGCACGGTGATACCGCGAAGATCATTTTATCGCCAAGTACAATCGAAGAAGCATTTTATGATACTTTCGAAGCGTTTAACCTTGCTGAAGAATATCAGTGCCCGGTCATTGTTCTGGCAGATTTACAGATCTCTTTGGCAACGCAGACAATATCTACGCCTAAATATGAAGAACTGGCAATAAGACGAGGCAAGATTGCTCAGTCTGATTCTTTACCGCCAATCAAAACTCCTGAATATTTTCCGCGCTATAGTTTAGCTACAGATGATGGTATTTCTACGCGGGTACTGCCCGGAACTCCTAATGGTATCTGTCTCGGCACCGGCCTGGAACATGATGAAAGTGGGCGCCCTTGTGAAACCAAATTAATGCATATCCAGCAAACGGAAAAAAGGCTCAGAAAAATGCAGACTTTCCTTGCTGATTATTCTAAAGCATTATATGTTGATGCGCCTTATGAGGAGGCGGATGTCTTGTTGATTGGAATGACAGCTACACGCAGCTGTATTGAGGAAACGGCGGTAGCTTTACGCCAGGAGGGCAAAAAAATCAACCACGTACAGATACGTTTGATGTCACCATTTCCTGCGCAGGAACTTATGCCATATCTGCAAAGGGCAAAAAAGATCGTTGTGGTTGAGCATAATGCGACCGCTCAACTTGCACATCTTCTGCGCATGCAGATTGAAGGATGCCCACATCTGGAAAGCATTCTGCAGTATGACGGGGATATTATGTATCCGGAACAGTTGCTTGTGCGTTGCAAGGAGGTGCTTTAAATGTCGGTATTGCAAGATTTCAGAAATAATGTAAAACCTAACTGGTGCCCGGGCTGCGGCGATTTCGCAGTGCAGACAGCCTTGCAGCAAGCGGCAGTGAAACTCGGACTGGAACCACATCAACTTGCTCTTGTCTGCGGCATTGGCTGTAGTGGACGTCTTTCCGGCTACGTATATGCTTATGGTATGCATACGACTCACGGCAGAGCGCTGCCTTTTGCCCAAGGACTGAAACTTGCCAATCCGGAATTGACTGTCATTGCCTGCGGCGGTGATGGCGATGGCATGGCGATTGGTCTTGGCCATACCTGTCATGCTATCAGGCGCAATGTCAATTTAACTTATGTTCTTATGGACAATCACGTTTACGGCTTGACGAAGGGGCAGACTTCACCGCGCAGTGATTGGGGATTCAAAACTAAAACAACACCTACAGGTAATATTGAAACGCCGGTGGCAACTTTGGAACTGGCTTTATCGGCTGGTGCCAGTTTTGTGGCACAAGGATTTTCCGCCCAACTGCAGGAACTTACTGATCTGATCGTGGCGGCAGTTAAGCATCCAGGTTTTTCACTGGTCAATGTTTTCAGTCCTTGCGTGACTTACAATAAAGTTAATACTTACGATTGGTTTAAGGAACGACTTGTCGATATCAGCAGTATCAAAGATTATGACAGGTATGATAAAGCCAAGGTTTTGCAGCATATTTTGAAGCATGAAGGATTGCTTACAGGGTTGCTGTATGAAAACAAGGGAAAAATAAGCTATGAAGAAGCTAGTGGATTGGCAAATAATAACCAAATGCAGGCGGTACGAAAATTTACACCGGGTGAATTCGATAAATTACTGGAAGATTTTCGCTGAGGTAAAATTAAATAATAAAAAACTGGACCCAAGAAAGGTCCAGTTTTTATTATTTACATCTGCAAAAAATATTCGTAAACGCTTGTATCCTGTGTCAGTTCAGGATGAAAGCTGGTGGCGAGCAGGCGGCCTTGCCTGGCGGCAATTATTTTGCCATCGCGTTCAGCAAGAACTTCGACTTCCGGACCGACAGCTTCAATCCAGGGGGCTCGGATAAAGACGAGGTGGATTGGTTTGGCGCTGATAGCAGGAATGATTTGTTCACAGCGGAAACTATCTAGTTGGCTGCCATACGCATTGCGCTTTACCGTAATATCCATAGCATCGAGATAAGGTTCTTCCCCAAGAATGTTTTTGGCCAGCAGAATAAGACCGGCACAGGTGCCCCAGACAGCCAAACCTTCTTCTATGCGCTTTTGCAATAGAGGCATCATGCCGGTTTTCCTAAGCAATTTACCGATGGCTGTGCTTTCACCGCCAGGTATAATCAGTCTGTCCACTGCTTCCAGTTGGGCAATGGTTTTAACTTCTATTGGTTCTATTCCTGGAATCCTGCGCAAAATGGCAAGATGTT
>CAZCMY010000136.1:0-3333 GCA_964500055.1 uncultured Acidaminococcales bacterium
CTTCATTATATCTGAAAGTTTTTTATAATAATAATGGTTAATTTTTATGTTAAATATTCTTTTTGGCTATATTTAAACTGGTGCGGATAATGTGTTATAATGCGTATAATAAAGGGGGTAGAAGTTCAGTGGATATTGATACATACAAGAATTTTTTGGCTATTATTGATGCCGGTACTGTCACAGCCGCCGCTGAGCGCATGCATATTACGCAGCCTTCACTCAGCAAGCAGCTCAGAATGTTGGAGGCCTTCTATGGCGGGCCGTTGATTTTGCTGCAGCGTGGCAGAAAAGAAATAATCCTGACCGAAGCAGGGCGCGTCTTATACGAAAAAGCTAAATATATCACATCACTGGAAGATTCTGCCAAAAATGAGATTGCCAGCATCAACGAAGGCGTCGTCGGTGTTTTGCGACTTAGCATTGCGTATTCGCGTTCACCGCTTTTTATCAGCCGGTCCATCAAAAAGTTTTCTCAATTATATCCGAAGGTTACTTATGAAATATATGAAGCAATCGCTTCTGAGCAAACACAGCAATTGCTGAATGGTGTGGCAGAGCTTGGAATTACAACTACCAAGCTGGACAGGCCTGAATATTTCGACCTCTTGTTTTCACGCCCAGAGCAGATGGTGGCGGTTTTCAATGTCAAATCACCCTGGCTGGACGATAAAAAAACTCTGGCATTGAAAGATTTGCATAACATTCCTTTGAGTTTGTCGGGCAGTGGCGGCGCTATCTTTCGCAGGATCTGCCGTGATTCCAACTTTACGCCCAGGATCATGAGTGTCAATACAACGAAATCGACTACGCTGCAGTGGGCGAAGGACAATATAGCTGTTGCGATAGTTACGGCTGAGGACAATGAGTTCTTTGGCAATGATCTTATTAAAAAGACCTTAAACGATAAGCGTTTTAATTTACAAAAGGATATAGTAAAGGTCAAAGACAGGCCTTTATCAAAGATTGCCGAGAAGTTCGTCGAATTCTATCGTGAACAACGAAGCAGCGAGAAGAAGTAGCGGATTAAGAGACAGCGGGTTGTACAAAAACAGGAAAGCTAACTGCCATAAATATTATGCGCAGTTAGCTTTCCTTGTTTTGAGGGGAAATATGGAATTGTGTGTGGGGTTAGTTTCTGATCAGGTAGTCGAAAGCACTTAGGGCGGCATTAGCGCCTGCTCCCATCGAAATAATTATTTGCTTATACGGTGAATCAGTACAATCACCGGCGGCAAAAACACCGGGTATGTTGGTTGCGCCGTATTTATCGACGATGATTTCGCCGAAAGCGTTCAAACCAAGTGTTCCTTTTAACCATTCGGTATTCGGTAAGAGACCTATTTGAATGAAGATGCCGTCAACGGCAAGCTTGACCTGTTCATTTTTCAGGCAATCCAGGTAGGTAAGTCCCTGTACTGTCTCGTCACCGATAATCTCAGTTGTCTTGGCATTGGTTATTACCTTGATATTTTTCTTGCTGTAGACACGGCTCTGTAATATTTCGTCGGCTGTCAGTTTATCTGATGCTTGCAAAAGCGTTACCTGATTGGCAAGGCCTGCCAGGTCGATTGCTGCTTCTACGCCGGAATTACCGCCGCCGATAACTGCGACATTTTTGCCTTTGAACAAAGGTCCGTCACAGTGAGGACAGTAGGCTACGCCTTTTGCTTTGAATTCAGCTTCACCGGGTACGTTGATATTGCGCCAACGGGCACCGGTTGCGATGATTACGGTTTTGCTGCGCAGGGTAGCGCCGCTTTCCAGTTCTATCTCTATCAGATCGGCTTTCTTCAGGGTTTTGACCTTTTGCAGCTTGATAACATCGATATCATAGGAACGAAGATGTTCCTCAATATTGGCGGCAAGGGTCGGGCCTTCCGTGTATTTGATGCTGATGAAATTTTCGATGCCGAAAGTATCGTTGATCTGGCCGCCTAACTTTTCGGCTAACAGCCCTGTGCGAAGTCCCTTGCGGGCTGCATAGATGGCTGCACTTGTGCCGCCGGGACCGCCCCCGATTACCAACACATCATAGGGTTCTTTGACAGCTAAATCAGTAAGTTCCGGCTTGATATCCAGCTTGGAGAGAATTTCTTCGAGCTCCATACGTCCGCTGCTGAAGGGTTCGCCATTAAGATAAACGAAAGGAACGGCTAAGATGTTCTTGGCTTCGACTTCTTCCTTAAAGATAGCACCGTCAACCATCGTATGCGTAATGTTGGGATTCAGCAGACTCATGATGTTTAAGGCTTGTACGACTTCTGGACAATTGTGGCAGGTAAGGCTGACGTAGGTCTCAAAATTGAAGGTGCCTTTAATATTCTTGATCTGGTCCACAATGGAAGCATCTATCTTGGGCGGATAACCGCTTGTCTGCAGTAAAGCGAGCACAAGTGAGGTGAATTCATGCCCCAAGGGGATGCCGGCAAAGGTAATGCCGACATCTTGATTGATTTTATTGATGCTGAAGCTTGGAACCCTGGGCAGCGCAGCGTTTTCAACGTGAATTTTGGGCGATAAGCCGGCTAATTCCTGAACAAACTCTGACATTTGTGCCGAAGCGGGATCGGCAGCGACATTGACCTTGATCAGAATATCGGTTTCCATCAATTGCAAATATTGACTTAATTTTTCCCTGACATCATTATCAAGCAACATGATCGATCATCCTCTTAAATCTTGCCAACAAGGTCAAGGCTTGGTTTCAGGGTAGCTGACCCTTCGTGCCATTTGGCCGGGCATACTTCGTTAGGATTTTTTCTGATGTATTGTGCTGCTTTGATTTTGTTGAAGAGAGCACTTGCGTCACGGCCGATACCACCGGCATTGATTTCCAGTGCCTGAATGACTCCGTCCGGGTCGATGATAAAGGTGCCGCGGTCTGCTAAGCCTTTTTCTTCAATCAGTACTTCAAAGTTTCTGGAAACAGCATGAGAGGGGTCGCCAATCATGAAGTAGGTGATTTTTTTGATGGCTTCAGAGGTGTCGTGCCATGCTTTGTGGGTGAAATGAGTATCAGTAGATACGGAATATACTTCTACCCCAAGTTCTTGCAGGGCAGGATATTGATTTTGCAAATCTTCGAGTTCAGTAGGGCAGACAAAGGTGAAATCAGCAGGATAAAAGCAAACGACACTCCATTTCCCTTTGAAATTAGCCTCGGTAATTTCCACGAATTTCCCATTATGATAAGCTTGCGCTGTGAAAGGTTTTACTTCTGTTCCGATTAATGACATGTTAAATTCCTCCTAAAAGTTAGATGTATTTTATTTGATAACAAATTATAATTAATAATAGTTATCTGTTGAGTTAAATTATTGTATAAACCAA
>CAZCMY010000137.1:0-3318 GCA_964500055.1 uncultured Acidaminococcales bacterium
GCAAAATACCAAGTGCTAAAATAATAGCCTTGGTTAAAAGTAAACGCGTATTCAACTGCCCAATTTTGCATTAAATTAGATTTCATTATGTAGCCGCCTGACCTTTAATTTTCTAGATTAATTGTCGTTATCTTACCTTGCACCAGTAGACTTGTCAAGGAAAATATTTACACTTTTGTTAATTTTTTATGCAATGTAAACAATATTACATTATCATGTTCTCTAAAGCAATTATTTTAGATAATACCGCTGACCAAGGTAATGACAGCACTGGCAAACACAGTACCAATGACCAGACGTTTAAAAAGCACTGCGTTAATTTTATAAAATAACCTTTCTCCCAAAGCCCAGCCAACCACCATTGCCGGAATGGATAATAAGGTTATATTGATCATTTCTGTGGGGTGAAAAGAACCCCAAAAATAGCTTAATATTAAGGTTCCGGCATTGCCAAGAAGGAAAAAGCGTACTAAATTTGCTCTCATCAATTCTTTGGGCAGATTTTCATTAAGATAATAACAAACTATCGGCGGGCCGTTTAAACCTGCGGTTGCACCGCAAAAACCACTGACAAAACCATAACCAAGCTGTGCTAACCGCTTATGCACCAACTTTACTTTAAAATTGTTGACGAGGGCAATAGTTGCCATAAGCAGGCTTAAGCCGATAACAACTTTAACAGAGCTGACACTGGCAATTTTCAGGAAATATCCTCCCGGCAATGCTCCAAGCAAGCTGCCGACAAACAATAGCATGACCTGGCCTAAATTACCGTCCTTCCACGTTTTGACAAGCATGATCGATTTCATGAACATACCGCTGAACAAAAGAAAGATCACTGTTTCCTTAGGGCCCATAACAAAAGTAAGGAATGGAGCCGCAACCAGGGCAAAGCCAAATCCCGTAACTGCCTGAACAAGACTGGCAGCAAAAATAATCATTGAAACTGCTAAAACAAATTGTATTTCCAAAACTGCTTCCGTCCCCTTTCAGGCAGATTTTATACTATTCTAAGCTTAATTCTTACAATTGACAAGGTAATATAATAAATATATATTAAAAGGTATGTCAAACGAATATTTTTAGGAGTGATACTATGAGTTGTGATAAAAACTGTGATACTTGCGCAACCAGCGATAACTGCAATGACAAAGCAGCTAATGAACAAGACAATAAGATTAACCATTTTTTGGACAGGGTTAAGCACAAATTAATGGTAATGAGCGGTAAAGGCGGAGTTGGCAAAAGCACTGTCGCAGCCAACCTTGCCATCGCACTAAGCGAAAAAGGCTATAGCGTTGGTTTACTGGACGTTGATCTTCACGGTCCAAGTATAGCAGGCATTTTGGGTTTGACAGGTATACCGCTAAATGCTGACTGCGATCAACTGCTCCCATATCAATATAATGAAAATTTACAAGTTATGACCGTGCAAGGCCTCCTGGCCGATCCTGATGAAGCTTTAATCTGGCGTGGTCCTTTAAAAATCGGCGTAATAAGGCAATTTTTGGCAGATACAAAATGGTCGGATCTTGATTATCTGATTGTCGACTGCCCGCCTGGAACAGGTGATGAGCCTCTCACAATTATTCAGGCCATCAAAGATGCGCAGGCAGTTATTGTAACTACTCCACAAGAAGTTTCACTTTCTGATGTTCGCAAATCAATCAGCTTCTGCGAGCAGGCACAGCTTGATATTCTTGGTCTCGTCGAAAACATGAGTGGTTTTGTCTGCCCAGATTGCGGTACAGTCCATAACATCTTTAAGAGCGGTGGTGGCGCTAAGCTTGCAGCTGAACGTGGTCTCACCTTTCTCGGTAAACTGCCGATAGATCCACAAGTCGTAGAAAGCGAGGACAGCGGCGATCCGACAGCAGAAATGAGCAATATAACCAGGGAAGCGCTTCACGTTATAGTTAATAACATAATAGATAAAACAAAATAAAAAAGTGAGGAGCGGAACTAACTCATTCCGCTCCTCTTTCAATATGATTTCACGTGAAAACCCTCACTGCCTTGTCTTCTGCCATCAAGACCTTTGGATATCGTCGGAAACCATATCCGAAACACCCTTGCGGGGTGTTTTCATCTATTGGGAGGGCAGCCATCCTGCCGCCCTCTTTTTACATAGGCCCGAGAGCTACTTCCATCAACAGTCTGTTCCGCACAGAAACTTTCCGACTACCAAGAGCAACCGTAATCCAAACGGCTTCATACTCGAAACTCTCTCGCTGCCTATGGCCTAATCTTTTTCTGTTTTAATTATAACTGAAAAATAGCAAAGGCGCAAGTAATTTTTCAGAAAATTTTGTGTATTGTTTGTAGCATAAATGTGTAACTTTTAGTCATTGTCTTTCAATTGCTATATTGTTTATTCCCTTTTCCACAACATATTTAGTTATGTTTTTAAAGATATTGTCTCTGATACTGCCAGGAACAACCATGCTCCAACACATATTTTCACTTTGCTGAGAATCAAGGATAAGGCCATAATAAGTATAATCAGTATAACCTTTGCTTGCACATTTTATCTCATGTGTACTAAGATTAAATTGAAAAAGGAACTGTTTTAAGGAAGTACCCAAATTCTCATAGCCATTAGTCGGCAATTTGTACTTCTGTCGATTAATTATTCTTTTACGCCTGCCAGTATCTTTATAACCTACGAATACCCATGCCTCATATTCAACCCAAGGCTGCTCTTTGGCTGTTACTTTCAATTTCGTAGTGTCCAGCCAATAACTTTCAGCATAATTGGCAAACAACCTATAGTATTTTTTATAGAACTCTTCCATGGCGACCACCTCTCCATGAGTTTCTAACTCTGATAAGTCGTTTTTTCGTTACCAGTTATAAATTATCCTGCATAATTTATTTTTTATTTTAGAAAAATTTATATTTGTTGGCTTCTTTTGTGCTCTTAAAATTTGTTATTTGCCGCTTACAATGCTATAATCACCAAATAAGAATAGAAATGAGGTACCCTGTTAATATGAAGAAAGGTCATCTTACTAAAACTATACTATTAAGCTTAAGCTTAGCAACTGTTTTTTATTCCGTAAACTTCACCCAGCAAGAGAATACAACAGACTCTGCCAATGTCGAATGTTCTGCTGTCACAACCGCACATGCAGCAACTCCACAGTGGCGCAAACCAGCCTCACCAACAGTACATTTTACGTCTAATAATCCAGCATCATTGCGTCCAATGCTAACCTGGACCAAAGTTAAAGGTGCCGTTATATACGAAATTGAATTTCTGGCATCTCCATTGCCTTCACTAGACAGGAATGAACTTTCCGACAATCATATTTTTTC
>CAZCMY010000138.1:0-3289 GCA_964500055.1 uncultured Acidaminococcales bacterium
CCTTCGCCGTCAAGATTCAAACTAAGCTCTATATTTGTTTCCAGTGTCTGACGTTCGATTTCAGCTGTTCTCATCATTAGATCCCTCCTGCTTTTTCACAAAGCTCTTTAATCGCGCCAAGGATTATAACATTTTCTTCAGGAGTACCCAGCGTTAACCGAATGCCTCCTTCTAAAGCCTGGTTTCTTGTAAAATCACGTGCCAGGATTTTCTTCTTCGCTAAAAACTTGAAGACTGTCCGTCCTGCCAGTTTTGTTGCCGTACCTTCCTCGTTTACCAGTCCCTCATTTTTACCAAATTTGCTGAGCTTAACAGCCAATTCAGGCTGCGCCGTAAACATTAAGAAATTGGTTGCCGAATCCCAGACTTTGAAACCAAGTTCCGTCAACGCGTTACGCATTTTTTCTCTTTCCGCAATAATCTGGTTGGTCCGTTCAGCAAAAAGCTGTTTGTGTTTATAGACGATTTCGGCTGTCAGCAAGGAAAAAGCATTAACGTGATAAGGCAGAAGCACCTTGCCAAGAATTCTCATCAAATCTCTGCTGCCCACCCCATAGCCCACGCGCATCGAAGCCAGTCCATAAGCTTTGGAAAAAGTACGTAAGCAGATAAAATTCTCGTATTTTGCGAGCAGTGTCATCGTGGAACCGGCAAAATCAGCATCATAGCCGCCGGCAAATTCCATGTAAGCCTCATCCATGATTACCGGACAGTCTACATTTGCCAGGATCTTTTCCATTTGCCAAAGAGAGTTGTAATTACCGGTTGGATTGTTAGGATTACAAACAATCAATAACGCCGGTTTTTCCAACCTGCAGAAATCAATAACAGCTTCCGCATCAATATAACCATCTTCATTTAAACTATAAGGCAAAGGTTTACTGTCAGAAAGTTTTGTGTAAACACCATACATAGAGAACGAAGGATACGGAAAAGCGATCTTGCGTCCGCTGCCGCCAAAAGCGTAGCAAGCCATCTGCAAGAGCTCGCTGGAACCGTTTCCAACCTGCACATTTGCCTCTGGCACACTAAAATCAGCAGCTATCAGTCGGCAGAGCTTTTCAGCCTTCATGGGTGGATAACGATTAAAAGCAAAATCTTTAGCCGTCTCAGCAATCTCCTTCTGCACGGCCGTCGGCAAACCCCAGTTGCATTCATTAGCGTTAACTATAATATCGGCATCTATATGCTCGACCGAATATTCTTCAATTTCTTCCAGACCTTTACGAGCTTTGAAAACAGTCATCGGCTTACTCCTTTCCGGTGCGGACCCTGATAGCATTAGCGTGGGCTTTAAGACCCTCTGCCTCAGCCATTTCAATAATATCTTCACTAACAGCTGCTAAAGCCTGCGCTGTGTAAGCAATAATACTGGTTTTTTTCATAAAAGTTTCTACATTGAGCACAGAATAGAATTTTGCCGTGCCGCCAGTCGGCAGAACATGGTTCGGTCCGGCGTAGTAATCACCCAGCGGTTCCGGTGAGTAAGCACCGAGAAAAATTGCGCCGGCATTTCTGATATAAGGCAATAGCGCAAATGGTTCTTTCGTAATAACTTCCAGATGCTCAGGTGCCGACAAATTCGCCATTTCAATAACCGTCTCCATATCTTTGGCTACAATTATTTTTCCCTGATTAGCTAAAGACAAAGCAGCAATTTCAGCACGCGGCAGTTTTGCCAGCTGCACCTCCAACTGCTTAACAGTTGCCTCTGCCACAGCTAAGTCGTCAGTGACCAAAATGGCACTGGCCAGCGGATCATGTTCCGCTTGTCCCAAAAGGTCGGCCGCCAGATAAGCAGGCTCTGCCGTTTCATCAGCAACAATCAGTATTTCGCTCGGTCCCGCCAGCATATCAATATCGCAGTGACCATAAACAGCCTTTTTCGCCAAAGTAACGAATATATTGCCAGGGCCGGTTATCTTCTCAACCTTTGGCACGCTTTCCGTACCGAAAGCCAAGGCTGCAATCGCTTGCGCGCCGCCCATTTTATAAATCTCCGTGATGCCAATTTCCACAGCAGTTGCCAAAACATAGGGATTTACCTTGCCGTCCTGTCCTGGTGGCACGGCCATCACAATGCGCGGTACACCGGCAACCTTCGCCGGCACGGCATTCATGATAACGGAAGAAGGATAAGATGCTGTACCGCCCGGCACATAGATACCGACTGAATCAACCGGCGTCACCTTCTGACCCAGCATCGAACCAAATTCCCTGTTAGTCAGCCATGATTTCGGCATTTGTTCTTCGTGAAATTTTTTGACATTGGCAATAGCCCTTCTGATAGCAGCCATTGTGGAAGGTTTAACAACTGCCTGCGCAGCGGCAAATTCTTCTTCAGTTACCTTCAGAGAAAAAGTCGCCAAATCAGCCTTGTCCAAAAGACTTGTATAATACAATAATTTTTCATCGCCGTCCATACGTACTTCAGCAACAATTCTATCTACAACCTGGGCTGCAGTAAGTGGTTCACCGAACATAGCAGTTACGCCAGCCTGTACCCGTGGAGATAGTGTGCATTCATCAAAAGCCGGCTTCTTCATCATCTGCGCAATCTCCAGCGCCGTCATCTTTCTAGCATCAATGATCTTCATCACACATTCTCCTCCTCTACAATAGCTCTTAAATCGGTTACCAGTTTATTCAAGCGTTCAAACTTCAGTTTGAAGCTGACCCTATTGGCAATTAAACGTGCTGTAGCTGTATAAATGGAAGCAACTTCCACAAGCTTGTTTTCTTTAAGCGTACGGCCAGTTTCGACAATATCGACAATCAGTTCTGATAAACCAACCATCGGTGCCAATTCGATAGAGCCGTTCAGCTTGATTATCTCATTCTGAATACCGAGTCCCAGAAAATAAGACTTGGCACAATTAGGATATTTGGTTGCCACGCGTAAGTGCGCATAGTCTGATAAGTTCGGCTTCTGCATATGTTCCGGTACTGCCAGCATCAAGCGGCAGCGGCCGTATTTCAAATCCAGAAGTTCGTAAACATTCTTTTGTTCTTCGAGCAAAACGTCCTTACCAATAATACCGATATCAGCTGCGCCATACTCTACATAAGTCGGCAAGTCAACCGTTTTCGTTATGATAAAGCGAACTTTGCTTTCTTCATTAGTAATGACCAATTTACGCGAATCTTCCGTTACATTGTCAGCACTATAGCCAACACGTGCCAGTAGTTCAACGCTCTTATCAAACAGTTTTCCTTTTGGCAGGGCAATTGTTATATAATCCATTTGTGCACTTCCTTTATTACGTTAAAGTATTAACATATTACCATG
>CAZCMY010000139.1:0-3288 GCA_964500055.1 uncultured Acidaminococcales bacterium
TAATATCCTGCTGGTCCATAATGACGACATTACCGTTCTGATTATTCAGCCAGGTGGCGGGTCTTAAAAGCGTCTTGTCAACTGCTGGCTCAGCTTTTGTACCAGCGGCAAAAACAATACTATCGGTAAAAAGAAAAATCATCATTAACATAACTAAAATGCTTCGCACAAAAAATCACCTCTCCCCTATTATACATTGAATAACCTGCATTAAATAGGCCTCATCATTGCTACCACCTTGCGCCTTATGTTAAAATTAGCTGTATGGTAGTGATTTCGCCGAGAAAGGGGACTCTGGATAATGCAAATAGCTATTGTTGACGATTTAAAAAGCGAAAGAGATTTACTCAGCAGCTATATTGTCCGTTACTGCAAAGAAAACAGTATTTCTTTGAATCTTGTTAAATTTGCTTGTGGCGAAGAAATCTTAGCAGCCAAAACAACTTCTTTCGATATCATTTTCTTAGATATTTATATGCCTGGGCTTAGCGGTCTCGAAACCGCAAGCGAGATTCGCAAACTAGATACAAACTGTCTGCTCGTCTTTTCAACTACAAGCTCTGATTTTGCCGTGAAAAGTTTTCGTGTACGTGCTTTTGACTATCTGGTTAAGCCCTACAAATATGAACAGTTAGCAGAAATTATGACGCTCGCTGAGAAAGCTTTAAATAAGTCATCACGGTATATTGAAGTAAAAGAAAGCCGTGAAATGGTTAAAATTTTAATTCGCGATATATTATATGCTGATTATGATAATCACTATATTCAGATACACACCAAAGAAAACATCATAAAAACCTATCTTTCCTTCCAGGATTTTTCGCCTTTGCTTCTAAAATACCCTCAATTTCTTAATTGCTACCGCAATTGCATCATCAATATGGACAGAGTTGACTCCCTTTATGAAAATGATTTTGTCCTGACAAGCGGCGAACGTCTTCCTATTACACGTGAAAAACGCTCAGAAATACGGCAGCTTTATGCTGATTATGCTTTTCAAAAACTGAACGGAGATGTTTGAGTTGAGCCTGCTGGTTTTATTCACTGCAACTTTAGTAAAAATAGTTCCTTATCTGCTCCTTATATTGCTGCCGTTCCGTACTTATTACCGTTATTCGGTCTTAAAAACCATGACCGCCGTCTGCTCCTTCATCCTTATTTTTATTTTGGGAGCTCACCTTCTACTTCCTGCGGGCAGCACTTTACTGGAGTGGCAGCTTTATTACACAGCTTTGGCATCCTTACTTGGTCTCCTGCTTTGCTTCATGCTTATCAAAGGTAATTTCTTTAAAATAATTTTCAATTTTTTCGTTGTCCTCTGTTATGCCAAAGATGTTGACTACTACGGCATTTATCTCGAATCCTATATATTGAATACCCAAACACTCGGACTGGATTTAGGCGCTTTGGTCTTTTGCTATCTACTCGTTTTAGCCTTTACGTTTCCTTTTATGTGGCTTTTTATGACCAAGCTTTTGCTTCCTGTCATACAAAATAAAGAGCAAGCGACTTTTTGGGATTTTCTTTGGATTGTCCCTTTTTCCTTTTATGCTCTTTACCATATAGGAATAGATCCTGATGATTCTATCGCCAAAGCTTTTATCAATGGCAAAAATGCCTTACCGATACAGATTGCCTGGAGCACAGGCACTTTTCTTTCTTTCGGTATGATGCTGCAAATGCTTAAAGAAAACATTAAAAACGAACTTCTTGGCAATAAACTGCAGGTTGCAGCTTTACATCTTGATTTGCAACGCAAAGAATTTGACAGATTGAACAATACAATTGAGGAAACCAGGCGTTCACGCCACAATCTTCGTCAACACCTGGTGTTGATTAAACACTACGTACAGGAAAGTGATTTACCCAGTCTTGAAAGTTATTTGAACAAATATATCAAAGCCATGGATAACGATGCCAGCCTGAATATCTGTGAAAACAGCTACTTTAATGCTATAATCCAGTATTATTATTCCCTGGCAAAACAAAAGGATATCAAAGTAGAGCTTGCCTTTGATCTGCCGCAGGACCTTTCCCTGCCGGAAACAGATACCGCTGTCCTCTTGGGCAATATGTTTGAAAATGCTTTAGAGGCCTGTGAAAGACAAACAGACGGTCAGCGCTTCATACGAGCCAAGGGTGCACTGATCAGCGGTAATATGCTGGCCATCACCATAAAAAATAGTTTTGATCATGAAATACACAAGAGTGGCGATGCTTTTATTTCTTCCAAGCGTGATGCCAAAGGTATCGGCACAGAATCTATTCGTATTATTGCCGAACGTTATAATGGCCTCGCTAAATTCAGCAGTAATGCTGGTATTTTCGAAACATCAGTTCTTCTTAGCACTCATTCCGGCCCATCTCAAGGCATCAATTAATGTAATTACATAGGCTAAAAGTCCCATCCATAACAGATATGGATGGGACTTTTTCAGTATTTTCTACTTTTATTGTGCGCATTCGTACTATACGTGTTATACTTTTATTAGAATATTCTTTTAACTTTTAAGGGGGTTTTAGCTGTGGCAATTTTAGCACTACCGGTAGACCAAAGAGTTATAGATATCGATTCAAGACGTTTTGCCTCAATTGAAAAGGCCTTGGTCGAACTCATTACTAACAGTGACGACAGCTATTCCCGCCTTGAAAAACAAACTATACCAACCAGCGGTAATATCACTGTTTGCTATGACCGTCATCAGAACGGGGCAATCTTAACAGTTGCCGACCAATCTGAAGGCATGTCTTTGGAGAGGCTGCGTTCAGTCCTCTCATATGGCGGAGCGCATAGTTCGCTGTCACAGGGTGAAACAAGCGGCAGAGGCTATTTCGGGCGTGGCATGAAACAGGCCATCTACGGCTTGGGCCACGGCTGGATTGAATCATTGTACAATGGTCAACTGAGCAGAGTTGACCTTTTCCGTGCCGAACATGGTAATTATGTTTATGATGACTGGGACGGCGACAAAACGGCAACTAATGAAGATTACGTCAGGCTTAATATCCCCTTCGGCGGTAATGGCACAAAAGTAACCATTATAGTTGATAATCCGCAGGTAAATATACCTTATTTCCGTTCGCTGGTAACAGCCATTAACAACAACGTTTATTTGCGTGATCTTCTTGAGCGCCGCAACGTGGCACTAATCAATCGCAATAAAACAGATAAGATATCAGCCAAAGTTTTATTACGTTATGAGGCCCCTTCGTCAGAATTACTGCTAGGCCCCGACCTGCAGACGTCTTTTCTTTTTCAAGGGTCTGAATATAATCTTTCTTTAACTT
>CAZCMY010000140.1:0-3262 GCA_964500055.1 uncultured Acidaminococcales bacterium
GCCTTCCGCGCCAATCGGGCCAAAAATGGTGAACTGAGTGCCCAGGCAGAAGAAAGCTTAAGTGGAATAAGAGTTGTTAAAGCTTTTGCCCGCGAAGAGCATCAATTGAAAAAGTTTTGGGAAAAGTGTATTGAATTATTGCAAACAAGAAAAAAATCCTACAAAATTTTGGCACATTTTGCAGGCAGTGTGAATTTTTTCACTAATTTCGCCAATTTGGTAGTTATGTTTGTGGGCGGCTTATTAATAATAAAAAATGAATTGACGATGAGCGATTTTGTGGCCTTTTTGCTTTATGTCAACTTGTTTATGAAGCCTATGTTCAGATTGACCGTTTTAACTGAGATGTACCAACGAGGAATGGCTGGATTTCATAGGTTTCAGGAGGTTATGGCTGTAGAACCAGATATTGTTGACGCAGAAGACGTTGTGCCTGATTGGCCAATCAAGGGTGAGATTGCGTTCGAGAATATTTCCTTTGCCTATGCCAATGATAAAAATATCATATCTGGTTTAAATTTAAAGATTTTACCTGGTGAAACTGTAGCCTTTGTTGGTGAAACCGGCGTTGGCAAGACAACAGTAGCTAATATGCTGTTAAGGTTTTACGAACCTGATAGAGGAAAAATTACCATTGACGGTATCGACATCAAAAAAATAAGGCAAAAACACTTGCATGAAAGCATTGGACTTGTGCAGCAGGATGTATTTTTGTTTTCGGATTCCGTCTATAACAATATTGCTTTTGGCAAACCTAACGCGGTGCCTGCTGAAGTGGAAGAGGCTGCAAAGATGGCCTCGGCTGACAGTTTTATTGAAGAACTCCCTGAAAAGTACGCAACAGAAATTGGTGAACGTGGCGTTAAATTGTCTGGTGGTCAAAAACAGAGAATTGCAATTGCACGCATGTTTTTAAAGAAACCTCCGATAGTGGTTTTAGACGAAGCTACTTCTTCTTTGGATAACAAAACGGAAAAGGTTATTCAGCAATCCTTGGAAAAGCTTATTAAAAACAGAACGACTTTGATAATTGCTCATCGTATGACGACAGTTATTAATGCTGACCGCATAGTTGTTCTTGATAAAAATGGTGTTGCTGAGATTGGCAATCATCATGAACTTATGAAAAAACACGGGATATATTATAATTTATATAATTCACAAATGGATCAATAGAAGTTTTTGGCAATACAAGTAAACAAAGCTGACTGCGAATTCGCAGTCAGCTTTGTTTTTTTTAAGATGCGTTTTTAATTTATAGAATATATTAATATTTACAAGATTTCTTCGCGCACGAGTCTGTTGATCATCTTTTGTTTGCCAAGAACCCAAAGCAGATCATCTTTTTCAAAAACAAGTGAAATATTGGGATTAACGATGGTATAGTTTCCTCTTTCCAGTCCAATAACCAGGCAATTCCAATTATCGCGAAGATCAGTAGCCTTAATGGTTTTATTTAAGAGCGGCGAAGTTGAATTTACTGTAATTGTTGTGTACAAGAATTTTGACTTATCTTCTTTGTGTTGGTTGAGGACAAAGTCACGTAAATTAACCGGACCGTCTTTTAAAGATAAACCAAGAGTTTTGGCTTCAGCTGCGGCATTGAGGGATTTTATCTGATCGAAAGTACCTATGAACAATATTGAAGACTCGGGTGTAATTACATCATTGCCGCCAGGCATATCGATCACAGTGCCATAATTGATGATTTGTAGTATGTTAACACCATAATTTTCACGTAAAGATAGTTGAGATAATGCTTTGTTTTTTAAAGTGGAGTCGTCTTCAACCTTGTAGCGTACAATAAAAAGTTTTTCATCCAACCAGTTTAAAGGAAAATCCTTGTGTTGCTCTTTTAAAGCTTGACGTCTTTTTAGTATCTGTTTTTCATTGAGATTAATTAAAAAACGTGATTCCATTTTCAGATACTCACCTAGAAGCCAGTCTGAGGAAGCAATAACTGCAGTTGCAATAAAAGTCAATAATATTGCAGCCATGAATTGGAATTCAAGAATCTTGGAAAATACTAAAAATAGGAAGAAAAACGCAATTGATATTTTGATGATAATTAAAAATATAAGGGGAAGATGATTAGCACGCTTTTTGAACCAAAGAACGGAAAAAAGTTCCGGATGATGACCACGGTTTTCAAGCATGGCGCGTAAAAAAGGTGACATAGTCAGTAATGTAATAGCCGCCGTCGATAAAGCAGCATAAGATGGAGGCAAAATTGAAACAAGATGGGGTAAAAGATAGTTCAAAGAAAGGAAAGTTATCGTTATAAGCAGTGTTATATAGGCTGTCAATCGCGATAGATAGATGCGTAAGAACGAGGACCAATCCGTATCGCCTTCACCAGCTGCATCAGTATCACTTGTATTACGGTTTAACCAGACAATGGTATCAGCAGGAAGAAGGTTCTTTAATTTCTGGTATGCTGGGTCTGCTAAACGAATAAAAAAAGGTGTTGTAAAAGTCGTTATGACAGAAACGGCAACAATTATAGGATAGAGAAAATCGCTAATGACACCTAAGCTCATACCTAAAGATGCAATGATAAAGGAAAACTCACCAATTTGAGTAAGACTAAAACCACAGCGCAATGACGTATTCAGAGATTGACCAGAGAGAAGGACACCTAAAGATGTGAAAATAATTTGTCCTGATATAACAGCTAGAATTACCAGAAATATTGGGAAAGCATATTCAACTAGAAGTTTAGGATCGACCATCATACCGACAGAGACGAAAAAAACTGCGCCAAAAAGGTCCTGCACAGGCTTTACTACATGTTCAGCTCTTTCTGCCATTTTACTTTCAGATATAAGTGAGCCCATAATAAATGCTCCTAGAGCGGAAGAAAAGCCCATATTTGTGGCTAAAACTACCATGCCAAGGCATAAACCAATTGAGACTATCAGGAGTGTTTCATCACTTATCAATGTATAAACTTTTTTGAAAAAAGAAGGGATGAGGTAAACACCCATAATAAACCATAATATCAGAAAGAACAAAAGACGCATAACGTTAAAAAGCATGTCTAAGCCAGGCACAGAATCACTTGTTGTGGCAAGTGTTGAAAGCATCACCATCATGATGATTCCGGCGATGTCTTCAACTATGAGGATGCCAAAAACTTTTTCTGTAAAAAGTTGGCCCCTGAGCTTCAAGTCATTGAAGGCTTTAACTACTATAGTAGTTGAAGACATGGAAATCATGCCACCGAGAAAAATGCTGTCCATCAAGCTCCAACCTAAGATTC
>CAZCMY010000141.1:0-1646 GCA_964500055.1 uncultured Acidaminococcales bacterium
GTTTCAAAATTAAAGGAGGCGAAGGCTCCCTGCGCTTCTTCCATTATCCTGATAGGTGCATCGCTATTCGCGTGACCGACTTCTTCATCGCCAAGCAGGATTACTTTGACAGGATGTTTATCCCAACCGCATTCCTTCAGCGCTTTCAAAGCATAAGACAGGATGACGATGCCGCCTTTCATATCCAGCACGCCAGGACCGTAGGCTTTGCCGTCTTCAATTTTGAAGGGGCGTTCAGCGGCGGTACCGTATTTAAAAACGGTGTCCATGTGACCTGTCAGGATGATAAATGGTTTGCTGCAGTCACCGAATTCGCTGACCAGCATATTGCCGGCGTTGGCAAATTCGTGGAATCTGCATTTGCCGCCTAGTTTGGTAAAGAAGTCTGCCAGCATAATGCCGATGTCGTCAACACCTTCCTTGCAGCCTGGGCCACATTCAATATTGACCATGGTTTGCCAAAGCTTCAGCATATTATCCTTATTGTCGTCGATGCTTGCATATGCTTTTTGTTTCATGTCCACGAGAAAATCACCCCTTTTTGAAAATAAAAAAAGCCGCCTGATTGACAAAAGTTAGTCAATTAAGCAGCATTGCTTTTTAAAACAAGAAGTTTTTATTTGCCTAATAGTAAAACATATTGGATGTAGTGTCAAGCAATAATGAAAAAGTTTTACGATTGTATACAGTATACTTTCGATAATAATATTTCTTTTTTAAAATTCGAGTGTTATATTAATGCTATGAAAAATAACATACGCTTAGACGAATGCATCAAAAAAAGTTTATCAGAAAGTATCAGCGATTCTTTGCGGGACGCGATTATGACAGGTGGCTTGACTGAAGGAACTCAGATCAAGCAGGACCACATGGCGCAGCAATTCAATGTGAGCATCAGCGTCATCAGGGAAGCCCTGAAAATTTTGGAAGGAGAGGGCTTGGTAGAATTCCTGCCTAATCATGGAGCCGCTGTCGCGAAACTTTCTTCAGAGGAAGCATTGGACATCTTCGCTATCCGTGTCTTATTGGAGACGGAGGCTTTAGCACTTTCAGTACCTCAGCTGACAGCAGAGGATTATCAGCAGCTAGAGGCAGTGCTAGCTGAAGAGGCGACTTGCACAGAACCGCAGCGTTATAACGAATTAAACTCTTTGTTCCACGAACATCTTTATAAGTATTGCACTAATAAACGCTTAAATGACCTGATCAGGCTGCAGCACAACAACGTAGGGAGATATCTGGTATTTTACCTGGACAAAATGGCGTTCAAAGACCAGTCGCATAAGGAGCATTTGCAGCTTCTCGAGGCCTGCAGGGCCAAAGACATTACCAAGGCTAAGAAACTATTGAAACAGCACATGCAAAAGGCTGGCAAGCAACTTGCTGCTTTTCTGCAAAAATAAAAATAGAAGCTGAAGAAGGCAAAATGGGGGATTTAAAATGACAACACAACGTATATTGGATTTCAAGAAGGAATACATCGAAACAAGGCCTTCCATCAGCAGCCAGCGCGCGAAGATTTTCACAGAATCACACAAGGCAACAGAGGGCGAAGCAGTCATTATCAGACGTGCAAAAGCTTTTCGTGATGTTTGCCGCCAAATTGATATTTCAATCTTTAAGGATGAATTGATCGTTGGCAGCAT
>CAZCMY010000141.1:1746-3251 GCA_964500055.1 uncultured Acidaminococcales bacterium
GTCGGTGAGATTACGGCCGACTATACCGATTTAGTTTTCAAAAAAGGTTTTGGCGGCTTTAAGCAGGAAGCAGAAGCGAAGCTTGCTGAACTGGCACCGTTGACTCCGGAAAGCATCGAAAAAATTGAATTCTATACGGCGGCTGCCATAGTTTCTGAAGGTATTATTATATTGGCGAATCGTTATGGCGAAAAAGCTGCTGAAATGGCTCTTGACTGCAGTGATGCTAAACGCAAGGCTGAACTCGAAGAGATTGCTGCTGTTTGCAAAAATGTTCCGGCAAATCCGCCGACAAGCTTCAGAGAAGCTATTCAATGCGTCTGGTTTACGCAGCTCGGTTCAATTCTTTCTGAAAACTCATTGGCGCTCAATCTGGGGCGCTTTGACCAATACATGTATCCTTTTTATGAAAAAGACGTGGCGGCAGGCATTCTTACACGTGAACGTGCCTTGGAGCTGATTGAAGCACTGTGGCTGAAATTGTCCGAATGGGTGTGGGCGATTTCCAGTAATACAGCACAATTCTTTGCTGGTTACAATTCTTTCCAGAATCTTACGATTGGCGGCCGCAAAAGAGACGGCAGCGATGCTACTAATGAGGTTTCCTATCTGTGCCTTGAAGCGACAGAAAAAGTAAAAACCCATCAGCCTGGCCTCAGCGTGCGTATTCATCCGAACTGCCCGCCGGAGTTCATGATGGCGGTATGCAAATTAATCAGCTGCGGAACTGGTTTCCCGGCCGTGCATAATGATCGTGCGGGCTACGAGATGTTGCTGGCGGCAGGACTGGAACCGGAGGATGCGCGTGACTGGAGCAACTGTGGCTGCGTGGTACCGCATTTCCGCAAAATTGGCGAATGGACTTCCGCTGCGAATATCAATCTGGCGGCGGCAATGGAATTTACGATGGGCAACGGCATTCATCGTCTGAGCGGCGAAAAACTTGGCTTGGACAGCGATTTAGCCGAAGCCGCTACCTACAAAGATTTCAAAAAGCTTTTCCTGCAACAAGTAAGCCATCTGATCAGAGTCGCTGTGACCGGCAGTCTTGTCTGCCAGCGCGTGCATGCGGAAATCGTGCCAAGACCGTATCTTTCCATGCTGGTTGATGGCTGTATGGAAAAAGGTAAGGATCTCAGCAAAGGCGGCGCTAAGTATTGCCTCGCACCTGTTTTGACTGGGATTGGCCTTGCTGATGCGGCTAATGCATTGGCGGCCATCAAAAAACTTGTTTTTGAAGAAAACAAATATACACTGTCAGATTTTGTAGCCGCCATGGATGCCGACTGGGTGGGTTATGAAAAAATGCGCAAGGATGTGCTTGCCTGCCCGAAATATGGCAATGATGACGACTATGTAGACAGCATTACCTCTGATCTTTCGGACTTTTATCATCACGAAATCCATCAATATACAGATTTGTTCGGCGCACCATTTAACTCCGCTTTTATGGGTATTTCGAACTATATCCCGGCTGGCAGCGTAGTCGGTGCTACACCGGAAGG
>CAZCMY010000142.1:0-3186 GCA_964500055.1 uncultured Acidaminococcales bacterium
ATTATTTATCTTTTTGATTTTAGTCTGCCTTTTTTCCCGCCCTTTATCAAACTTGATTTTGCCGATTTACCTGCCTTGATAGCTGCTTTTACCTTCGGCCCCGTGACCGGTATTCTGATTCAGGTTGTACGCAATGTGCTCCATCTCTTTGTTTCCAACACCGGCGGCGTCGGCGAATTAGCCAATATCATCATTGGCGGCAGCATGGTAGGAACTGCAGGCCTTATCTATCAGCGTAGCAAGACCAAGGCTGGTGCGTTCAAAGCCTTATTGGCAGGAACGATTGTCATGACCCTGGTTGCGATGCCCTTGAATTATTATGTCATTTTGCCCCTGTTTTCTTTATTTATGCCTATTGATACTATATTAGCTCTTTCAGCAAAATTTATACCAGCCATTCACGATAAATTTACTTTTATTCTGTATGTTACGCTCCCGTTTAATCTTCTGAAAGGTGCTACTATTTCCCTTTCTTCCTGGCTGCTCTACAAAAAATTACAGCCTGCTCTGCATCATCTGCGTTCCTGAAGCTCAATGTTTACAGCAGCAACCTTTATAACTGTTGTTAACCATAAATTTATCTGTTGAACAGAAATTCTCTTAAGCAAAGGTGGTATTAATATGGACGCATTCAATTATCATGCCCCGACAAAAATTGTTTTTGGCAAAAATACGGAAAAAAAGGTCGGACAATTAGTTAAAAAAACCGGCTGTAAAAACGTACTCGTACATTACGGCGGCAGCAGTGCCAAAAAATCTGGCCTTCTTGACCGCGTTTTTGCTTCTTTAACAGAGGCTGGCATTACCTATGCTGAATTAGGCGGAGTTGTTCCTAACCCACGTCTCAGCAAAGTTTATGAAGGAATCAAGCTCTGCCAAGAGCAAAAGATTGACTTTATTCTCGCTGTTGGCGGCGGCAGTGTTATTGACAGTGCCAAAGCCATCGGTTACGGCGTAGTTAATGAAGGTGACGTCTGGGATTTATATACAGGTGCTGAGCTGCCAGTCAATGGCTGTCTTCCTATAGGCGCAATTGTGACAATGCCAGCGGCAGGCAGTGAAATGAGCAATGTTTCTGTCATCACTAATGAAGACGGCTGGCTAAAAAGATCTTTGGGTTCGGAAGCAGGTTATTGCCAATTTGCTATCATGAATCCGGAACTTACCTATACATTGCCAGCTTATCAAACTGCCAGTGGCTCTACTGATATCCTGCTGCATACCATGGAGCGTTATTTTGCCAGATGCAAGACCCTGGAGATTTCAGATGCCTTAGGCGAAAGCTTACTGCGCTCAGTAATGTATAATGCCAAAGTGCTCCTGCAGGAACCGGAAAACTACGAAGCACGCTCTACTATCATGTGGGCCAGCAGCCTTTCACATAATGGTGTTACCGGTGACCGCAATTACGGTGACTGGGCTTGTCATCAACTTGAACACGAATTAGGCGGTATGTTCGACATCGCTCACGGTGCTGGTCTCGCAGCCGTCTGGGGAAGTTGGGCGCGCTATGTTTATAAGGAAAATCCTTCGCGCTTCGCGCAATTTGCTGTTAATGTCCTGAATGTTCCCAATCATTTTGACGATCCTGAAAGAACAGCTCTCGACGGCATTGCCGCCATGGAGGACTTCTTCCGCAGCATCGGTATGCCAACATCCCTCAAAGAGATGAGCATTGATTTAACCGAAGAACAAATCAAAGAATTAGCTTACAAATGCAGCTTCATGGGCAAACGAACCATCGGAGCTTTCAAAACACTTGCTATCCCTGATATCGAAGAAATTTACCGTATGGCTAAATAAACAGCAATCCCCGGTTCAGCTTGAACCGGGGATTATTTTATATCTTTATTTACTTACTTCAATAATTACACCGTTGGCTAAACCGCAGGCATTTGCTTCATCTGTATCAATATGAAACTCATCTGCATGTTCCTCGCCAGTCCTTACCGGTACACCGTTAAAAGTCAAACTTCTTTCGCCGGTAGTTTTCACATCAAGAACATCGCCATTTTTCAGGCCATATTTAGTAGCTGTTGCCGGGCAAAGATGGATATGTCTGGCGGCAATGATAATGCCTTTGTCCAGTTCAATTTCTCCCTTGGGACCAATAAGACGTCCACCTGGGGAATTTTCAATGTCCCCGGAAATCCTGATTGGCGGTGTCAAGCCAAGTGCTCTGGCATCAGTCATGGAAAGCTCAATTTGTGTTGCTTTACGCAAAGGTCCAATTACACGCAAATTCATTTTACCCTTAGCTGTTACCAAAGTAACTTGCTCTTCAGCAGCATACTGTCCAGGCTGCGCAATGTACTTCTTGGGATGCAGTTCTGCTTCTTCGCCAAACAGCTTTGCCATATCACTGGTACTTAGATGCAAATGCCTGGCAGAAACGCCTAATACTAACGGAAATTTCATCTGCAAGTCACTCCTTTCCAATTTCAGCTTTAAATTTTCTAATAAATCTGATTTATAATTTTATCACACTAAAGCCGTCTAAACAATAGTTTTTGCCTGAAAAATACATGTATACACCATTGTGACAGTGACTAACGACCAAGAAGGGTATATAATGTACCTGTCATACCAAATACTGATATTTTTCTATATTTAAGGAGTACAGTTTATGCTGACCATGAATTTCACAGAAGATAGCAAAAGTCATTTGCCATTATATCGGCAATTGGCAGAACACTTCAAAAAGGAAATGCGTTTAAATCACCTGAAAGACGGTGCCAGACTGCCTTCAATTCGTAAGCTGGCTGTCGCGCTGAATCTCAGCCGTACAACAGTAGAAACTGCTTACAGCCTGCTTTTGGCAGAAGGTTATATTATGAGTCAGCCAAAACGCGGCTATGTGGCAATCAATTTAGCTGAACTGACGCAGCCTGAAAATAAACCGCTGCGAAAACAGCCGCAGAAACCTGCTGTGCTCTATAACTTTGCCAATAACTATATTGATATAAGGACCTTCAATGCTGCTCTCTGGCGGCGCTGCATCAATAATGCACTGAAAGAACCGGAGAATATCGCTACTTACGGCCAGGCGCAAGGCGAAATCAGGCTGCGTGAAACTCTGGCCAAATATAGCTATGAAGCACGTGGTGTAATTGCTGCGCCGGAGCAGATCATTATCGGTGCCGGCGTCCAGAGCCTGCTGGAAATACTGATAGGAATCCTGCAGCC
>CAZCMY010000143.1:0-3159 GCA_964500055.1 uncultured Acidaminococcales bacterium
ATATCAATAACGAAGACTGCATCGCAGACTGGATTGCTGATAAGGCTGAGGAGTTTTTTAAAATAAAGTCGATGTGCTAGAGATAATAATCTATGTTTGCCGTATTAAAATGCCAACGCAGGAAACTTTGGGGGTTTGAGCATGCATGACTTTGATGTTATTGTGATAGGCGGAGGGCTTTTGGGTTGTTTTGCGGCTCGGAGTCTCGCGAGATATCGGTTAAAGATAGCAATTTTTGAAGAACGCGAAGATCTGTGCACAGGCATTAGCCGCGCCAACACCGCTATTGTTTACAGCGGTTGCGATACTAGACCCGGTACCTTAAAAAGCCGGATGTGTGTCAAGGCTGCGCAAAGTTTTGATTCTTTATGTTCAGAACTCGGTGTCAGATACAAACAATGCGGTTCTATCATGGTGTGTTTTGGTCCCAAAGGGGAAGAAGTATTACGCAAAAAGTATTCGCAGGGTTTAGAAAACGGTGTGCTTGGGCTAAGACTTCTGGAACAGAAAGAAGTACTGGCGCTTGAACCAGGGCTCAGCTCCGATGTTCAGCTTGGGCTTTATGCCCCGGAAGCCGGAACAGTTCTGCCATGGGAGCTTGGTCTTGCGGCAGCAGAAAACGCTGCCAGCAACGGCGTTGAAATCATGTTGAACACAAAAGTTACTGATATAGAAAGAACAGAAGACGGTTATACTGTGCATACCTGTGTAGGCTCTTTTAGCTCGCAAGGAGTGATTAATTGTGCAGGTATGTTTGCAGATGAAATTCTGGAAAAAGTTCAAAACCCATTGGTGCGGATTATTCCAGATTCAGGAGATTACTTTGTGCTTGATACAAAAGCAGATGGCTGTATCAAACATGTCATCTTTCACGAGCCTGAGGAAAAGGGCAAAGGCCTGACACTTGTCCCAACTGTAGAAGGGAACATACTGATCGGCCCAACAAAAAATTCCTCAGATGAAAAAGATGTTTTTAAAACAACCAGTAGCGGTCTGGAAAAACTCATGAAACTTGTCTCCAAAGTTATTCCTGCACTTCCGATGGAACATGTAATCAGGTCATTTGGTGCAATCAGGCCGAATCCTTGTTACGTGCATCTCGATTCCACCAGCGGTTCGTATGTGCCTATTGAAAAGACTATCAGTGGCTTCACTATTGTTGAATCAGAGGAAAATCCAGTATTTATAAGCCTCATTGGCATTAAGACACCGGGACTTACTTGTGCAAATGAGCTTGGCTGCTTTGTAGCAGACAGAATATCATCTTTACTAAGAGCTGAGGTTAATCCGGAGTTCAATCCGCAGAGGGCAGCACCTTTAAGACTTAATAACCTTTCATTCCAGGAACGTTCCAACATTATATTAAAAAATTCCTCCTATGGAAAAGTAATCTGCCGATGCAGAAATATTTCCGAAGGAGAAATTATCGACAGTATTCGGCGCAAACCGGGCGCGGTGACCGTCGAAGGAGTTAAACGACGGACAGGGGCATGCTCAGGTAGATGTCAGGGCAGCTTCTGTACACAACGGGTCATTGAGCTTTTAGCACGCGAGCAAAATGTTTCGGTCGATGCGGTAGCTAAGGACGGCCCCGGTTCTTATATGATTTGGAACGGGAAAAAGGATGGGCACAAAAATGATCGCGTATGATTTAATCATCATCGGTGGCGGACCGGCAGGCATGGCAGCGGCCCTCAGTGCGAAAGAGCATGGTGTTTCCAACATACTTATTGTTGAGCGTGAGGAGAAACTTGGCGGTGTGCTAAAGCAATGCGTTCACACAGGTTTTGGGCTCAGCTATTTTGGCGAAGAGCTTACTGGTATTCAGTATGCGGAGCGCTTTATTACAAAAATTGAGCAATCAGATGTTGACGTATTTGTATCAACAGCTGTAATCAATCTTCAGCCTTATGGCTCAGTGATTTTAAGTGGAGAAAAGTGTGGCCTTTGTGAGGCTAAGGCAAAAGCTGTGATCCTTGCTTCCGGCTGTCGGGAGCGTCCAATTGGGGCCATCGCGGTCTCTGGTATGCGTCCATCAGGCATTTTCACCGCTGGTATGGCACAGAAAATGATGAACATCGGGGGTTATGAAATTGGCAATCAATTTGTAATTCTCGGTTCAGGTGATGTAGGTCTTATTATGGCTCGTCAGCTGAAGCAAATGGGGAAAGATGTGCTTGCGGTCATCGAACAAGAAGAAAAATGCGGCGGGCTGGAGCGAAACCGAGTTAATTGTCTTGAAAAATATAATATTGAGTTAAGAACCTGCTGTACAGTAGCTGAAATTCATGGGAAAAGCAGAATTACAGGCGTGACAATCAAGAATCTTCTCAACTCACATGAAGATTTTTTGCCTTGTGACACGCTCATTACATCAATCGGTCTTATCCCTGAATGTGAACTGGCAGAGGAAGCTTGCTCTGGAGGCAGGTGCCCTGACTGGCTGTTTTTATGCGGAAATGCCTGTTACGTTCATGATGCTGTCGATGATGTAACCTTTGAGGCTGAAAGCGTTGGTCGTCTTGCAGCGCAATTGGTCATCAGCGGTACAATTTGCCAGGAGACTAAACCACATTCTTCAAAAGCAGAAAGGACGTCCGATTCCGGCATGATCTGCCTAGGCTGCCCTAAAGCCTGCGTTTTAATAAAAATAGATAACGGCTTTAAAGGCGCTGCTTGTGGACGAAAGGATCCTATTTTAACTTGCGTATAATACCCCGGATATTTCAGTGGTTTTAATAAAAAACACTGTTTTATACAAATTTATTAAAATGAAAGAAGGAAAATTAAAATGAGCGAAATTAAAGTTGTTACTAATATTTTAAAAGCCAATGACGAACTTACTGCCATTAACAAAGAAAAACTTGACGAAAAAAATATATATGTTATCAATCTGATGAGTTCACCAGGCTCTGGCAAGACATCTATTCTGGAAAAAATTATTACAAGACTGAGACCTGAATTAAAAATTGCTGTTATTGAGGGTGATCTTTATACAACGATGGATGCGGAAAGAATTGAGTCTCAGGGAGTGCCGGTAGTACAAATCAACACTGGGGGTGCCTGCCATTTGGACGCCTATATGATCAGGGACGCACTAAGTGGTCTTAGCCTTGACGGGTTGGAACTCTTGGTTGTTGAAAATGTTGGAAATCTGGT
>CAZCMY010000144.1:0-3158 GCA_964500055.1 uncultured Acidaminococcales bacterium
CGTACTACACCCATGCTCACCTTGCCATATAGTTTCTTTTCCTGCCAGACATCATAAGCCTTAATTGCTAAGAGTTCGGGGTCAGAAAGCAAAATAAACGGCAAGCTATATTTTTCAGCAAATTTTTGATGTGAAACAACACTATCTTTGCTGATACCAATAACCACAATATCATCTTTTTTGAATTCGTCATAGGCTTTGGCGAAAGCACATGCCTGTCGGCTGCAGCCAGGAGTATTATCTTTGGGGTAAAAATAAAGCACGATTTTTTTGCCCCTAAAATCTGATAAAGATACCGATTTGCCGTCCTTATCCTGCAAAGTAAAATCTGGAGCCATAGTATTTACTTCAAGCATTTTGACTTTCCTCCTTTAAGTGGAAACAAAATATTTAGCCATCTTGACAGCTTTATTATACCAAACTAACAAGCCTGTGTTAATGGCAAACCGCTTCAGCAAATAAATAAAGACATGAATCAAATAATTCATGTCTTCGTTCTATTAAGGCATTTGTTATGGCGGATGGGGTGGGATTCGAACCCACGGTACGTTGCCGTACACTTGATTTCGAGTCAAGCACCTTCGACCACTCGGACACCCATCCAGATATAAATTTCAAGAACATCACATATTATATCATAAAATATAACTTTTATAATAGAGGTGAAATTAAATCCGGCTATTTTGTTTGGCTTCGTTACGTCTCTTTTTGAAGAAGTCTTTCATTGCCTTGGTACATTCTTCACTGCAAACGCCGCTGACAACATCTACCATATGGTTAAGTGCCGGATTATTCACAACGTTGAACAAAGATTCTGCCGCACCGGCTTTGCTGTCCGGGCTGCCATAAACCAAACGGCTTATCCTACTCATAACAATCGCACCTGCGCACATTGGGCAAGGTTCAATCGTCACATAAAGTGTTGCACCGCTTAAGCGCCATCTATCGAGTTTCTCACAAGCCTCACGGATAACGATCATTTCGGCATGCGCGGTGGCATCTTTCCAGGTCTCTCGCATATTATGAGCCTTAGCAACAATTTCACCATCAATGACAAGTACAGCCCCAATAGGTATTTCGCCCAAATCAGCAGCCTTTTGTGCCTCGTCTAATGCTATTTGCATATATTTTTGATCTTCAGACATGTTAAATCCTCTTTCTTGCAAAAAAACCGCCCAGAAGGCGGCATATTTACTTTGGTGTCCTGGGCGAGATTCGAACTCACGACCTACTGCTTAGGAGGCAGTCGCTCTATCCTGCTGAGCTACCAAGACAACTATCCAGCTTAAAAAGCTCACTACCGATTTTACTATATTGAACGTAGCATGTCAATTTTACTTGATTATATCCGGTTATTATTACGCAAAATAGTGAATATTGTTTATAATTTCCTTATTTTTTGAAATCTAACAACAAATATGGTGCCTAAAAATTGCCATTACTGATAATGTAAACAGTTTTGGACAATATCTTTTCTGATTTTTCTGTTAGTTTTCTTTCAGAATACAAACAATTTTTCGAATAAATATTTACTAACAGCTTTAACAACAAAAAATGTGGGAAAATCGGCTTTTCCCACATAGTTATCCACAGAACATCTGTTTTTGTGTATAAAGTTGTTTATAACTTTTCCGCCATACCCGGTGGCATGCTCCACTCCACACGTACACCAGTAGCAACCCAGATTCTTGTTAAACAAGTTTTGAAATTCTTAAGACTTTCCAGAGGATCTAAAGTGTAAGTAGAGAAATCACGAATATCATGCTCGCCTGGAAGATCCATCGTTTGTGCCTTACTTAGATATTCCTTCACTTTTGCGACAGCTTCCGGAGCCCCATCAATTACAACCTCCGCTGTCTTTGTTTCTTCATCATATTCTGCATAGCCGTAGTGGCACTGCCAATTTAAAGTAACCTTGAATTTGCCCATAATTGCCTCCTCAAAATTATCTCCGAATTCGTATCCAAGATATTATATCATATAGCGAATAAATCAGTCTTCTTTGCGATAAAGTGGTTTAAGACGGCGTTCAATGCTCATCTTTTTCTCTTTGCCGCTGGCCTTAGCCATTTCATACAGAAGGTTCTGCGAGCTGATAGCGATATTGCCATAGCGGATAGCCCTCCTGTAACTGCCATTGGACTGCAGGATATGAGCGCCAACATTATCTTTTAAAACCAGCTCGAGAATTCCTTTAATCCTTTTAATGTGCCGTGCGCTTTCCACCGGGAAGAATAATTCAACACGCTCATTAAGATTTCGTGGCATCCAATCAGCGCTGGAAAGATATACCTGTTCACTGCCGCCATTTGCGAAGTAAAAAATACGGCTATGTTCTAATTGCCTGCCGACTATGCTGCGCACCGTTATATTTTCACTGATACCCGGCAATCCAGGTTTGAGACCGCAGATGCCTCTGACAATCAGTTCAATCTTAACGCCACCCATAGAGGCTTCATAAAGCTTTTTTATTATTTCCTTATCAATCAAGGAATTCATTTTGGCAATGATATGACCTTCATGACCTTTTTTCACCTGCGTAATCTCATTATCAATCAACTCATACAGCTTCTGGCGCAGACCGAGCGGAGCCATGACCAGTTTATTCCATACAGGCGGGTCAGAATAACCGGATAAAAGGTTAAAGAAAGCCGATGCATCACTGCCGAATTGGTCGTTAGCCGTCATAATCCCAATATCTGTATAAAGCTTTGCTGTATTGTCATTGTAATTGCCGGTGCCCAGATGAACATAACGTTTTATACCATCGGGTTCCTTACGTACAATCAGAATAATCTTGGCATGCGTTTTCAAACCAACCAGGCCGTAAATGACATGGCAACCGGCTTTTTCCAGTCTTCTTGCCCAGATGATATTGTTTTCTTCATCAAAACGAGCTTTTAATTCTACAAGGACAGTGACCTGCTTGCCATTTTCTGCTGCTTTTGCCAAAGCACCAACTATAGGTGAATTACCGCTTACACGGTACAGAGTTTGCTTAATCGCAAGAACATTAGGATCATTTGCCGCATCACTGACAAATTTGATGACTGCTTCAAAACTCTCATACGGATGATGAAGCAAAATGTCATGTTCCCTAATGCGGTCAAAAAGATTATCCATTTTCGGCAATTCCAGCGGTTTTTGCGGTACAAATG
>CAZCMY010000145.1:0-3098 GCA_964500055.1 uncultured Acidaminococcales bacterium
AAATAAAGGATTTTGCAACATGTGTAACGAATTAACACTTTCACACTGTTTAGAAAGTAGGTAAATCATGTCAGACATTACTAGTATCCTTGCCAAAGAATTAATTATTGCCGAAAAAAGAATAGATGCCGCCCTGAAGCTCCTTGACGAAGGCAATACCATTCCTTTTATTGCCCGTTACCGTAAGGAAGTAACAGGTGAACTTGACGAAGAGCAAATACGTAATATCAGCGAACGTGCACAATATTTACGCAACCTTGCCGAAAGAAGAAATGACATTATTCTTTCCATCACGGCGCAGGAGAAAATGACGCCGGAATTGGAAAAAGCCATAAATAGCACCACCAAGCTGCAGGATCTTGAAGACCTCTATCTGCCTTACCGTCCAAAGAAAAGAACCCGGGCGCAGATTGCGCGTGAAAAAGGCCTCGCACCATTGGCTGATTTAATTTTGGCGCAGGAAAAGCCGACAGAAACTCTTGAACAGCTGGCAAGCGCCTACCTGAATGAAGAGCAAGGGCTTTCTGGTCTTGACGATGTCTGGGCCGGTGCTTCTGATATCGTAGCAGAAACGGTTGCCGAACGTGCTGACATTCGTGAACTGGTACGTCAGTCCATCAGGCAGAATGCTGAGCTCGTCTCCGAACTCTGTGTCGATGAAACAGTGGGGCAAGATTTCCTGATGTACAAAGAATATGCCGAACCGGTAAAACAATTGCCACCTCACCGTATTCTGGCCCTCAACCGTGGTGAGAAAAAAGGCTGTCTGAAACTGCATTTGAATCTTCCTTCTGACGCAACGCTAGCTAAAATGAATCAAAAGCTGCAAATAAACGCAAACGGGATTTTCACCGAGCTTTATACCGCTGCAGCCGCGGATGCCTACAAAAGGCTGATTTTTCCTTCTCTTGAACGCGAAATCAGAAACGAGCTGACAGAGAAGGCTGAAAAGCAAGCCATAGCTGTCTTTTCCAGTAATTTGAGACAATTACTGCTGCAACGTCCATTAAGCGGTCATACCGTGCTTGGTCTCGATCCTGGTTACCGTACCGGTTGTAAAGCAGCTGTCGTCAGCCCCGAAGGTCAGGTTAAAGCCATCGGTACTCTTTATATGACCGGCAGCGACCGCCAGCACGCACAAGCTGAAGAAGATTTCCTCAACCTGGTCAAAAACAACAACGTTACGCTTGTTTCCATCGGTAATGGCACTGCTTCTTTTGAAACAGAAGAGTTTACTGCCCAGATGATAGAGAAACATGCTTTAAAGCTGTCCTATCTGATAACCAGTGAGGCTGGCGCCTCTGTGTACTCGGCTTCCAAACTGGCACGCGAAGAACTGCCTGAACTGGATGTTTCCATCCGTGGCGCAGTTTCCATTGCCAGACGTGTCCAGGATCCGCTGGCGGAACTGGTTAAAATCGAACCAAAGGCCATAGGCGTTGGGCAATATCAGCATGACGTCAATCAAAAAACTCTTACCGAAACACTCGGCACAGTTGTTGAATCCTGTGTTAACCATGTCGGTGTTGAGCTAAATACTGCTTCTCCGGCACTTCTTGGCTACGTAGCAGGTATCTCAGCAAGTGTTGCCAAAAATATTATCACCTGGCGCGATACCAATGGACGCTTCCAAAATCGCAAAGAGCTGCTGAAAGTAGCCCGGCTTGGTCCTGCCGCCTTCACACAATGCGCAGGCTTCTTACGCATTAAAGACGGTAAAAATCCTTTGGACAATACTGCCATCCATCCTGAAAGTTACGAGCTGGCAAAAATAATTCTTGCAGAGCTCGGCTTCTCCCTCAGCGAATGTCAGAGCAGGCAGGCTGAAATAATCGAGGCCGCGCAAAAAGCTGATGCCGAATTGCTGGCAGCTAAACTTGAGGCTGGCAAACCTACCGTTATCGATATCTTAAATGCCTTTGCCAACCCCGGCCGCGACCCCAGAGAAGATGCGCCTGCACCTATTCCGCGCAAAAAAGTCACTAAATTATCTGAGCTGGAAATAGGTTCTGTCGTCAAGGGCACCGTACAAAACGTTGTAGACTTTGGTGTTTTCGTTGATATCGGTTTAAAAGTCAGCGGTTTGATTCATCGCTCTGAACTAAGCAATAAATATTTTCGCCATCCTCTCGATGTTGTAAGTGTCGGTGATATTATTGAACCGATTATCATCAGCATCGACGAACAGCGTAACCGCATAGGATTGAGTTTAAAGAAAGCAAAATAGTAAAAAAGGGCATTGCCAACGGCAATGCCCTTTTGTTTATGCTACTGATTTTTAGCTGCAATTTCATTATTAAGTTTTTTCATTTCTTTAAAAATGAACACAACCACTATCGACGCCGAAACCAAATCTGAAAGCATGCCGGCATATAAAATGCCATATATACCAAACCAAAGCGGTAGTATAAACAGTAAAGGCAGAAGTAAAATCAACTGCCGCAGCATTGATAAAAGCGAAGCCTTCAAAGGCTGCCCAGTTGCCTGGAAATAACTTGTCGATATTATCTGGAAGCCAGCGGTAAAGACACCGCCTAAAAATAATTGCATGCAGGAAACGGCAAAATCCATGAAATTTTCACCATTTGAGCCAAAAATCAACAGAATTTCTTCCGGAATAAACTGACAGCAAAGCCAGCCCGTAATAGTAACAGCCGAGGCAATTTTGGCCGCCAACAAATATGTTTCTTTGACTCTGGCAGGTTCGCCGGCACCGCGGTTGAATCCTATAATGGGCTGAGCTCCCATACCGATACCTACACAAGTCGAAATCACTATCATATTTACTTTCATTACTATGCCCATCGCACTGATTGCCATGTCGCCGCCGACAGGACTTAAGTTGCCATAATAAAGCAAGGAATTATTCATGGCTATTTGTAAAATTGTAGCTCCCGATTGCAGAATACAGCTGGAGAAGCCAATTGCCATGACTTTACGGCAGATATTTAAATCAGGTTTTAATAAATTGTGCAAGCTTAAACGCATTTTGCTGCTACGAATAAAATACCAAATTAAAACAGATAAAGAAAAAATCTGGGCACAAGCTGTAGCCAGGGCAGCACCCCAAACTCCCCAGTGAAACTGAAAAATAAAAA
>CAZCMY010000146.1:0-3094 GCA_964500055.1 uncultured Acidaminococcales bacterium
CTGCAAATGTCATCGGTAAAGTTTATTTCGAAAAGCTCATTATAAATGGAACGCAAAGCCTTGTCATATCGGCGTGTTACTGTATAGGATGGATTGAAGTGCTTCGTATTTTGCTTCATTGTTAACCCCCGGTAAGATAGATTGTGCCATTTCATAAAAAGTTAAAGCAGAAAAATTCTTAGACAGGTAATATTGCAGTAAAAGCATTGCATTACTAGGAAATCATGTTATGCAGATAAAAAACAGCCTTTTACTTGAGCCGTGAACTATACACGGGCGCAGCAAAAAGCTAGCTCAAATATATATTTATGTAATTAAAAGCAAACATTATTTGATTCCCCCATTACAAATTGGCATATGCCAAAACGTCATATAAAATATATTATATAACAAAATAGCAAGATTTATTGGTGGAGACGAAGAGGATCGAACTCTCGGCCTTACGGATGCGAACCGTACGCTCTCCCAGCTGAGCTACGTCCCCGCTTTCTTGCTTTACCATATAAATATACTACCAATGAAATAAAAATTCAAGAAAAGAAAAGGTGAAATCAGGCTCTATGACGAAAACATAGTACTGTGATGATTTTTTTGTGGAGGTGTGTCGGTTGAAACAAGGAATTAAAAGAATATGGGCTATTATTGTAATGGTAATGGTATTGATGATGGCTGCTCTGCCGGTAATGGCTGAAGAGAAACCTTTAGTTGAAATCGATATCTACTCTGTTAATGATTTTCATGGAGCAATCAGGGCTGAAGGTGCAAAACCAGGCGCTGCCGTCTTGGCTGGTGCTATCCAGCAGCTGGGAGCTCAGAATCCTGCCGGTTCGATTATTCTGGGCGGCGGTGATATGTTTGCCGGAACTTTGGATGCAGATGAATATGAAGGCATGCCGGTTATCTATGCCATGAACCAGATGGGCTTTTCAGCAGATGTAATGGGCAATCATATTTTCGACTATGATCAAAAAGTTATTGCCAAACAAGCTGCAGCAGCAACTTTTCCTTTACTGGCCGCTAACCTGAGTTTTGCAGAGGGCAATTTTGTCAAACCATATACAATACTTAATCGCAATGGTTTGAAAATTGCTGTTATAGGCGTGGCAACAGAAGAAACGCTTCTTAAGAGCAGTCAAAAAAACAGCCAGGGCGTTACGATGCTGCCGACAGCCGAAACGGTGCAAAAATATATTGATGAAGTGCGCGGTAAGGGCGCACAGCTCGTTATTCTTTTGACTCACTGTTCCAGCTTTCAGAATAATAAGGGGCAAATAACGGGGGAAATTACCGGTCTATTGGAACAAATACACGGTGCTGATGCTGCTATAACAGGCCATTCTCATCAGAAAGTTTTTGGAACTTACAAAGATATTCCGGTAGTACAGGCTGGCAGTAACGGGGAAGCGATAGGCAAAATTCACCTGCTTTACTCCAGAATAGATAAAAAAGTAATAGGTGCTAACGAGTCTTTGATTGCGGTCAACAAAGATAAATGGAAAGAAAGCCCTAATATTGCTAAAATGGTAGATCCTATTTTGGCTGATATTGATAAGAAATATAGCGGTGTCGTTGCCCAGAATGTTTATCCACTGAGTAACGATAGGTATGGCGAATCAACTTTGGCCGAGCATTTTACAGACTTACTGCTCAAAGGGTTTAATGCAGATGTGGCAATTTTGAATGGCGGAGCTTTCCGCAGTGAGATTCCTGCCGGGCCAATAACCTTAAGGCTTATGCAGCAGGCATATCCTTACAAAGATCAGATCGTGGTGATGCAGCTCAAAGGCAGCGACCTTCTGGCTGCGCTGGAATATGGTGTTGGCAATGAAAAGGTTGGCGAAGTACGTTTTGCTGGTGTTAAGCTGGGAGTAGACCTGGATTTACCGCAAGGCAATCGTATTATAGAAAGTAGACTGACTGACAGTAGTTTCATTGATTTAAATAAGCAGTATAAAGTAGTCACCAACGAATTCCTGGCAAAGGGAGGGGATGGCTATATCGCATTAACCAGGGGCGAAAACATAAGGTATGCCGGTGATATTAAGGAATTCTTCAACTTTGCCCTGAGAAATGAAAAAACCGTCAACTATCGGGCAGATGGACGTCTGTCTGTTGGCTATCTGAGACTTGCATCCTGATAAAGAGAGGCTGATATAATGGAAACACAATTACTGGACAAATCATGCAAAGATTTTTTGACCGATCTCGCTTCGAAAGAACCAACTCCTGGCGGCGGCGGAGCGGCTGCTTTAGCTGGAGCAATCGCGGCGGCATTGACTTCTATGGTTTCTAATCTGACATTAGGCAAAGAAAAGTTCGCCGATGTGGAAGATAAGATTCGCCCGCTGCTGGTAAGTGCAGAAATACTGAGAACAAGAATGCTTGCATTAGTTGCGGCAGATGCTGCAGTATTTGATGGCTTTATGAAAGCATATAAGCTGCCGAAGAACACTGATGAAGAAAAAGCCTTCAGAACAAACAGTATTCAAATAGCGGCTTATGATGCGTCTGAGGTACCGATGAAAATTGCAGATTCCTGCTTAGATATCCTGCACCTATCGTCCAAGCTTGTCAGAATAGGCAATCCCAGCGCAATTACAGATGCTACGGTTGCAGCCCTTTTGGCAAGAGCAGCTTTGCGCAGTGCCTGTTATAACGTGTACAGCAATTTGCTTTTATTGAAGGATAAGGAATATGTGAAGATAACTGAAGAACATCTGTTGGAAATATGCAGGGAAGCCAAGGAATTGGAAGACGATGTAATTCGCGAAACCGATAGAATTCTAGGCTAGTATTGTCACTTGACAACGGACTTAGTCTATATTATACTTTTTATTGTATCGCACGGAGAGGTGGCCGAGTGGTTTAAGGCGCTAGTCTTGAAAACTAGTGATTCCGCAAGGAACCGTGGGTTCGAATCCCACCTTCTCCGCCATTTTTAAATATAGCTTGAAATGTTCAGTGAAATAAGCTATAATATCGCAGTAAGGCATTCGGAGTGGTACTCAAGTGGCTGAAGAGGACGGTTTGCTAAATCGTTAGGGGGGTTAAACCTCGCCTGGGTTCAAATCCCAGCCACTCCGCCATATCAAAA
>CAZCMY010000147.1:0-3091 GCA_964500055.1 uncultured Acidaminococcales bacterium
CCTGCGCCAGAATGTCCCTGATGCTAAGGCGCGCACCAACCGCAAACTGGCTGTCTCCCCTAAACCAGGAGAAGATGAGAAAAATCGAAGGCTGCTTTAATTGTGGTGCTTGTAAGGCAAAATGCCCCTATGAATTAAACACGCCCGAATTATTAAAGAAGAATTATGCTGACTATAAAAAAGTATTGGCAGGAGAAATCGATGTGAAATAGTCAAAAACGGCACAACTTAGTGCAGAATAAAATACATTAAATGACGGACTTTTTTGGAAGTATTTTATTGATAAACGTAAAAACATATTTTATATTGAAAACTAAGAATTTTTTCGTAAACATTCAAAGGTCTCAAGTGTTTCTTGAATTCTTGTTTTTAGCCACTTTTCATCGAATTCGCTAATATAAAGGAATCGTGTTTCGTTTTCAAAAGTCCAGTCATCGTTACTTATGCCTGACACCCTTTCGTAAAGCTTTGACCCAGGTAGTGGATACGGAACGTTAAATGAAATTTCATTAAGGCCTAGGGACAACGCAAACTCGAATGTTTCTTCTATTGTTTCGATTGTTTCCCCAGGATACCCCACAATGAAGAAACCGGCACATTCTATTCCATTACGGGTGAAGACCTCCACACCCCTTCTTACCATTGTTGTATCAATTTTTTTGTTCATAAGTTTTAAAACATAGTCATTGCCGGATTCGATGCCCAAGTAAACCTTGCAGCAACCGGCATTTTTCATCATCTCAACAATCCCGTCAGTTACACTGTCAACTCTTGAAAGACAGCTCCAGGAAATTTGCAAATCTTCTTTGATAAGCCTGCTGCAAAAACTTTTAAGAAAGTCTGCATCATATGTGAAAAGATCATCGGCAATCCAGAGAGAATCATAGCCATGGGAAATTATGTCCCTTATCTCTTCAAAGATTTTATCCAGACTTCTGAATCTGACCTTGTTTCCAAATATGGGCTTCGAGCAAAAGTCGCATGAAAAGGGGCAACCGTAAGTCATCATGATAGATGCCTTTTTCTTGCCTGAGTATTCATAGCAAAGTTCCTGATATTTCTTATGATTAAAACCGTCCCTGTCCGGGACTGGGCACTCGTCAATTTCTTTCTTGGTAAGATGCATGACTGGAGACTCAATAAGTCCCATTTTAGTGCTGTAGAGACCAGCATACTTTAATGATTTCATATTATTTATGAACTCGGTTCTGTTTGAAGCAGTCAAATAATCTCGGCAAAAATCAGGGAAGCTAATGGCTGCCTCTCCCTTGAACACATAGTCGAATTTCTCAGCAAATTTTGAGGGATAAAGTGTAGGCAGAGGTCCGCCTGCGGTATAGATGCTGTCTGGATTGACTGCTCTAAGCTTTTCCATCAATTCCAAAGCACTTTTTGTAAATGTAGTCATAATATAAATGCCCGTAATATCCGGCTTATATTCTTGAGCTTTATTGACTGCTTCCTCCATTGTCAGAAACGTACAGTCAAGCGTCATAACATCTATTCCGTTTTGCTTTAACACAGCAGAAAGTATGCCTATGCCAATTGGCGTAAAAAGCTGGTCTTTTTTTGCTCCGGTATAAAAATAAGGATGCACAAGCAGAACTCTTTTCATTCTTATTCTACCTTCTCTCTAAATACAATCGAATATCGGTAATTATTAAACTTGTTTGAAGCGCATACAAGCTCGCTTTCAAAGCCAGCCCAGCAATAATTATTGATGACCAGTTCCCTGCCCCAGTAAAGTGTGCTCTGTACATTGTCCGGAACATTTCTTTCAACCATAGTGAATGCAAGTGAGTGTTCAGGGCTGTAAAGCTCGCATTGACCGTCGTTTTTCTGCCATCCGGTAGGGGCAACTGACTTTTTCCCATTTATAAAACTCTTGTCAAATATGCTGCCGCCAAGTTCGTTCATCACAAACAGCTTGATTTTCTCTTTTTCAGTCTTGCAGCTTAAATCTATCGATATTTCGTTATCGCCCAATTCATATGCAATCCTGACTTCTCCCTGGACCGGGACTTTGACAAAGTATGTTTCCGCTTTGAAAAGTTTTTGTAAAAGACTTCCCACCTTGAGTAGTTTGTTTTGTCTGTTCTCATGCTTCATATATATTTTTGTGGCAATGTATTCCAGGATTCTTGTCAAATAAGTGGATTTTATGCCAAACACCTTCCACTCAAGCCTTTTATCAATTATATATACTACATCAAAAGAAGCTTTTGCTCTTTTGATGTTTTTTATTGATGCGAAATACGTATAACCGCCTGTTTGCAGCGAACAAGCGCCTAGTCCCAAGCCTTCTTCCAATAACAAAATATCTCCATCATATACAAGAAGGCCTCTGTCAATACCTTTAGAAACTCCGGTTCCTATATAATCATATGACATATCGAACTTAAGCATATTAATTCTCTCCCTTGTCGTCCAGGGTTAAAAGCAAATGGGACAATTCTGCAGCAAATTTATCTAACTATAAACTGAAGATTAACTTATGAAATAACAAGCAATTATACCAACATTATAGCCTTTCAAACATTACCTTGTCAGAAGAATTTATTCATTAGATGATGTGGAAAAGAATAATATTTATCAGAGTGACATAACGTCGCCGGTTATTATAAAACCAATTTAAAAAAAGTACTTGCCAAAAACAACAAAATTGTGTATTATATATCAGTAACGCGATGGTCCATTAGCTCAGCTGGTAGAGCACCTGACTCTTAATCAGGGTGTCGTTGGTTCGAGCCCAACATGGATCACCAAAATTTTATGGCCGGTTGGTCAAGCGGTTAAGACATCGCCCTTTCACGGCGGTATCGGGGGTTCGATTCCCCCACCGGTCACCATGAAATTACAAGGCTTCCTTTCGGAAGCCTTATTTTTTTTGAACATTGCAGAAATATGCAAAATATTAATGATTAGAAACAGTAGCTTTTATAGCGTTCTAAGAGGGCAAGGGCTAAAGAAGTGACAGGCTTGCTGCACATCAGCTACCTATTGCTCGCGGACGAATAGTCGCGTGTAGAATGTTATTCGAACGGAGTTATTTAGAACAAACAAAGAGGTAAGGATTAAAGAAGTGACGGGA
>CAZCMY010000148.1:0-3086 GCA_964500055.1 uncultured Acidaminococcales bacterium
GTATGGCAGGCAATAATATCAGGATCATAAATATCGAAAATATTTTTTACTGCCGTTTTGACATTGCTGCCGCCGCCGAATACACAGGCACCTTCTGAGAACGAACTGGTAGTCGCAATTGCCGGTTCCTTAAAATGTCTGGATAAGACAGAGCGATGATAAGAGACGCAGCCCTGAGAGCCATGACTATGCGGCATACACTTGTGAACACCTAGCGCACAATACAGTGCTCCTGCAGGTTGGCAAGTCTTACATGGGTTAATCCTTAATGCTTCGCGTTCAGTAATTTCTTTAGGTGTAAGATCTAACATTATTTCTCTCCTCCAATCTTACCCATCAAGGTAGAAGTCGTTTTCCAAGGAGCAGAGATAAGACCCCATGCCGGTGCATAAATCGCCATATAAGAATCTCTGGCAAAATTCAGTGCACCCTGAAAACAGGAATATGGGCCGCTATAGTCATACGAGTGCAGCTGACGTGAAGGTATGCCTGCTTTTAAAATTACGTACTTATCTTTAATTCCTGAATAAAAGATGTCCGGTTTAAACATTTCAATCACTTTTTCTGTTTCATAGTGGTTGAAATCATCGAGGGTAATAGTACCTGCACCCATATCACGGAACATGCCTTTATATTCTTCCAGCTCAATCTTGTCTTTCAGTTCTTCAAATCGTTCACGGTCAATTACGAGGCGATACTTGGCCTCATCTTTGGAAACCGTTATTTCTTCAATATTTTTGCTGTCAGCATCAAGCTTAATGTTTGGAATTACTTCACGGCCTTCATACTCGTCGCGATGGGCAAATTCATACCCGCCGATAACGGTCTTGATGCCCAAATCATTCAGCAATGCCTGATAATGATGTGTGCGGGAACCACCTGTAAAGATACCTGCTGTTTTTCCAGTAAGCTTTTCTTTATAAAAGCCCATATCTCCGGCGATTGCAGCATACTCATCAGCAATAACTTCCTCAGTTTTGGCTGTTATGATCGGATCATCAAAGTACATGGCTAATTCTCGTAAGCTGCGGATAGTTTCCTCTACGCCGATGAAGTTTACCTTTAACCAGTCAATGCCAAATTTTGTCTTCATCATTTCCGCAATATAATTGATAGAGCGGTGACACATAACAAGATTGAGATCAGCAATATGGGAGTCTTTGATTCCTTCGTAACTCCCGTCACCGGTAAAGACGTTGAGCACCTCATAGCCGATACGTTTCAGCACGCGGGAAGTTTCCCAGCCATCACCGCCAATATTATATTCACCAAGAATATTAATTGTATGTTTGCCATAATGGGGAACAGCGTCACCGCTGCCGATAATATGTTTCATCAGACCATTATTAGCAATATGGTGACCTGCCGACTGACTTACGCCGCGGTAGCCTTCACAGCTAAAGGCCACACATTGAATATCGAAGGTGGTTTTTGCCCATTCAGCAACGGCTTGAATGTCATCACCAATAAGTCCTATCGGGCAAGTTGAGCAAATCATAACACATTCAGGATGAAACAGTTCAACCGCTTCCTTGATTGCCTGTTTTAATTTTTTCTCGCCGCCAAAGACGATATCAGATTCCTGCATATCGGTTGAGAAACAATATTGAATAAAGTTTCTTCCATCTTCGGCTTTTGCTTTGTTGCGCCGTGTTCCCCATGAATAAAATCCACAGCCTATAGGACCATGCGTAATAGTCACTACGTCATGAAGCGGTCCCAACACAACACCTTTGCAGCCAGCATAGCAGCAGCCGCGGTTAACCATCAAGCCAGGAACACTTCTGCTATTGGCGCTTATTTCCTGCGGCACGCCGTTTTCTTCAAGCTGGACTATATGGTCCTTACGGTTTTTAAATACTTTTGCAGCGTATTTATCTAAAAGTTTATCGCGTTCCTGCATAGTCCCGCTCCTCCTTATTCATGAAACTCTCTGTCTTGTGAAGTCCCGGTTCGGATATTGTATCCGATGCCAATCGGCAAAACAAAAATTTTGCCGTCACCAGGATTACCGGTCTGATTTACTTCAATAATTGTCTTGACCGCTACAGGCACGATTTCATCATCGACAACCAAAGAGAAACAACGTCTTGGAACAAGGCGGATGCTTTCCGCAAGACTTTCGCCAATTTCATTCGCCGGCACTTCGCCTTCATTTTCCATGATTACCTTGGTAGCAATGGAGGCTAGAGGTTTTTTCCCGCGTCCGACACCTTTTGAACAAGTAAAGGAAGGTAGTCCAGCCAAGGCCAGCGCATGCTTCGTTTCATTAACCTTGTTGAGTCTGATAAATGCCATTATTTCTTTCATTTTCAGTCCCCCCTCACAAGCCTGGCTTGCCGGTACTGATGGTATAAGCCTCATCTACTGCCACGACAAAGATACGACCATCGCCGTAATTACCATTGCCGGTTTTGGCAGTTTTCATTATTATACGGATGATATCGTCTTTGTCTTTATCTTCTGCCACAATAATCAATAACTCTTTCTGAATTTCATCGTAATGCACTTCTCCTACCGTAATGCCCTTTTGACGGCCACGGCCGTATACTTCTTCTTTGGTAACGCCAACATAGCCTGCGTCATATAGTTCTGACAAAACATAGGCGGATTTTTCAGGTCTGACGACCGCACGAATCATAATCATATATATTGCCCCTTTCTTCGACCAGCATTTAATTGAATCAGCCTAGAATACCATATTCCATCAACAGCTGTTCGAGTCTTTCCTGTTCCATTGGTTTAGGAATTACGAACATATCATTACCGTCGATTTTGGAGGCAAGTTGTCTGTATTCATCTGCCTGTCCGCAAGTAGGTTCAAATTCAATAACAGTTTTTCTGTTAATTTCAGCACGTTGCACCATATTGTCACGTGGTACGAAATGGATCATCTGAGTGCCAATTTCCTTGGCTACAGCAGAAACCAAATCTGCCTCACCGTCAACATTACGGCTGTTACAGATAAGTCCGCCCAAACGAACACCGCCTGTTTGAGCATACTTGGTAATACCTTTGGCGATATTATTAGCTGCATACAAGGCCATCATTTCGCCGGAACAAACGATATAAATTTCTTTCGCTTT
>CAZCMY010000149.1:0-3071 GCA_964500055.1 uncultured Acidaminococcales bacterium
TGTCAGTGCTAAGGTTTCTCAATATGCTACGGTACCTGTTTTGATTGTTAAATAAATTTTTGCTTTTTTAGGTTAATGCATAAGACGCGCCTTCACTTGGAGGTGCGTTTTTTTTATAATATAAAATTATTTAACAAAATATTTAAATTATTTTTAAAAAATCTATTAAATTAGCAGGAAAATCAAAATTAACAAAGAATAGGTGAATAAACAGGAGAATTATCAGAATAATATAAATTTACATTTTCATAAACTTTTTTTCGGCGTGTTTGTATGAAAACATAGTTTTTATGAGTATTAATAGGGAGGCGATAGTTATGTTGAAGAAAATTTTAGTACCGGTAGATGGTTCGGCTAGTTCATTTAGGGCATTAGAACATGCCATATGTCTGGGGAAGACCTTTGACAGTGAGATTGTGGTCTCCCATATTGCTGTTCCATATGATTTAGCGCAATTGCGTGAACGCCCGAAGGCGGCTAAAAAGGAGGCTAAGACAGTTCTTGAGGGATGGGAGGCAAAACCAGCTGAAGTGACTAAGACAGTTCTTGAGGGATGGGAGGCAAGACCATCTGAGGCAGCTCTATCGATTGCAAAAAGAAAAGAAGCAGCTGATTCGGCACTGGCTGTTGCAAAACAAAAGGCAGAGGGAGCTGGGTACACTAAAATATCTTTTAGGGAAGTCATAGACGTTGACCCAGCCCTGGTAATTGCTGAACAAGCAGAGGAGCTAGGCGCGGATTTGATTGTAATGGGTAGTAGGGGATTGGGCTTTGTGCGCTCTTTTCTAGTTGGTAGTGTTAGCAACAAGGTACTTTCCAATGCGAATTGCCCGGTAACGATTGTTAGATAATGGTCATTTTCAAATCGTGCCGGATCTTTCGGCACGATTTTTGGTATTCTGCAAAATGAAAATAGCTGGGAAAAGCAGGAAAAAAGGAAGAAATCAAGAATAGGTACAGCAGAAGGATATTTTCTTGTGGCATAAGCTATGAGTTTGGAGGGGTAAGATATGTTTAAAAAAATTCTGGTTCCTCTTGATGGATCCGAAACTTCTTGGCATGCCTTGGAGCAGGCAATTGTTTTGGGAAACAAGTTTGATAGTGAACTTGTAGTTGTGAATGTTATTCAACCCTATAATAATGCTGCTCTGCTAGCTGTACCTTTTGACTATGCTACCATCAATCAGGGTAACAGTGAGCTGGAAAAAATAGGTGATAAAGTATTAGGCATGGCTAAGGAAAAAGTCAGTGCCTATGCTAAAGGTGTGGAGTTTATCCTGGAGGTTGGGCATCCGTCAGAGAGAATTCTTTCTGTTGCCAAAAAAACAGGTTGTGACGCTATCGTTATTGGCAGTAGAGGACTTAGCGGAATAGCTGAGTTCCTGCTTGGCAGTGTCAGTTCTAAGGTATCACAGTATTCAACGATACCTGTTCTGATTGTTAAATAACTTTAGGCGTCTAATAGTTAATCTATGATGGCTCATAGAAATAAATAGTTATATGGGTGCAATAAGGGAGGCGTTATTTATGTTAAACAGAATCCTGGTATCAATTGATGGGTCCCCGCTTTCATTCAAAGCATTGGATTTTGCGATGGGGTTAGGAAAGGCCTGTGGTAGCGAGATTATAGTTTTGCATGTGGCTGTTCCATTTGACCTGTCCAAACTACATTCTTATGAAATGGAAAAACTAGAAGACGATATTACCGAAAGAATTAAAAAGAAAGCAGCTGCTAAAGAAGAATTGACTGAAGGCGAAAAAGCAAAAGCAGGAGCTGGCGCTTTGGAAGCTGCCAAGAAAAAAGCTACAGAGGCTGGCTATAAAACTATTGAATTTAAAGAAGTAGTTGACACTGAACCAGCTAAGACTATCGTTAAACAGGCTACAATTTTGATGGCTGATGCCATTGTCATGGGTACCAGTGGTCTTGGCCTGATGTCAGCGGCATTGCTTGGCAGTGTCAGCGCAAAAGTTGTTACAAATGCTCAATGTCCGGTAATCATCGTTAAATAACACGTAAAAAAATCGTGCCGGTAACATCGGCACGATTTTTATGTAAAAGGAGAAAAAGTATGCTGAAAAAAGTTCTTGTGCTAGTTGATGGAACAGAAAATTCTTTGCGGGCACTGCAATATTCTATTGATTTATGCAAGTTGTCTGCAGGAGAACTTATTGTGATGACTTCTGTGAAAACTGATATGAAAGTTATGGCAGAAGCTGCTCCGCTCGATCAGGAGTTGCGTACTCAGGCAAATAATGAGGCTGTTAAAGCTGGTAATAAAGTGCTTGGCAGCGCCAAAGCTGTTTTAGACGGCAGTGGTATGCAAGTTCAATATATTCTTGAATTTGGCTCTCCGTCAGCTACGGCAATGAAAGCAGTAGAAAAGTTTGAGTGTGACACTATTGTAGTCGGTAGTCGCGGACTGGGAACCTTCCAAGGAATTCTGAGCGACAGCGTGAGCAAGAAACTGGTGCAAGAAGCGCATGTGCCTGTAATTGTCATAAAATAAATTACCAATCTCGAAGAATTTAAGATTAGAAAATATCATATTAAAATATATACGCACTAGTTCTAATGAACTAGTGCGTATATATTTTTTAAGTCAGAATATCAGTCTATAGTTTAATGCAAAAATGTTTTTTGCATTATAAAATTTAAATTAGAACAAATGATGCAAAAATATAGTTGAATCAAATGGCTTATCAGAACAGCTCTTTAGTGAAGAATATTTAACTGGGGGGATAAAGATGTCTAAGAGTTTCTTGAGTAAAGAAGAAGAAGCTTTATTGGCCAGTATTGATGAGGGGAAACAAAGAATTACCAATATGTATAAGAAAATATTATCTGACTGCATGACAGAGGGAGAAAATATTGAAGCTGAAAGCGTAAGCAAAGAGTAGGACGTATAAAAGTGCTTCCGACGACTAACGTTTTATGAGAATTAAACTAAAACAGGCAGGCTCGTTTCCAAAAAAGGAAAAGAGTCTGCCTGTTTCTTTTTAATATGATTTTTTACCAAATACGGGGTGCGCTGTTGGCTGAAGGTGCAAACGTTTGGCAAGTTTGACCG
>CAZCMY010000150.1:0-3054 GCA_964500055.1 uncultured Acidaminococcales bacterium
TTATACTAAAAAACCGTGTTAAACTTGCTAAACCAAATTTAATGCCTTCCGGGCAAAAATAATTACAAAAAGGGCGTTCGAAGAAAAGCGCTACTACTAAGAATGTACCCATTATAAAGGTAGCAGCTGTTTGTGCTAAATTGCCAGACGTAGCACGCATGAAAGTTTTATAAGCGTTTATGCTGGATAAATCGACAAAGGAATCCACAATATGTGCAAAAACAATTGCGGCCAGAATATAACGGGAAAATTGCAAATAACGCTGCAGTATCGGTGATACTTTAAATTTTTTCTTAATAAAAAGAGATCCTAATCTGCCAAACATTTCCTGGGCTGTACCGAAGGGGCAAAGCCACCCACAAAAAAAGTTCCCGGCCAAAAATGCCAAAGGTAAAATAACCACAAAAGCAGGTTTAATATACTTGTACAACCCACCGATAAGTATTGCTAAAAATATCAACTGGACTGACATACGCAGCCACTGTAATTTTTGCATATTTTTTCGGTGTTCATTATTATTTTGAGTACTGGATTGTTGCATTAAAAGACTACCTCCGATAGATAAAAGATTTTTAGAACTTAAATGTTATTTTAAGATTACTATGTGTCATATTTATGGCAATTACTTTAAAGATTGGAAACTTTTTATGACAAACTTATAAATAAGCAGCAGAGGCATTTGCAAACTATTGCAAATGCCTCTGTTAATTACTAATTAAACAATGTAGATGTTAAGAACTATCATCCATTTTTAGAAAACAAATCCTGACATTGCTTATTCGCCCAAGAATTTTTTGCCTAATTTCAGAGCGTAATACATGCTGTCAACTTTAGCAATTCCTTGACCTGCAATGTCAAAAGCTGTGCCATGATCCACTGAAGTGCGGATAATCGGCAAGCCCAAAGTAACATTCACGCCGCTGTCGAAGGCTATCATTTTCATAGGGATATGGCCTTGATCGTGATACATTGCAACAACAATGTCATATTTGCCTTGGTAGGCTTTTAAAAACACCGTATCAGGCGGAACTGGGCCTTCCACTGTAATTCCTTCTTCTTGCGCTGCCTCAATTGCCGGCGTAATTTCATCTATTTCTTCCGTACCGAATATTCCTGCTTCACCACTATGCGGGTTTAAACCGGCAACAGCAATGCGTGGCTTTTCAATGCCCAGTTTTTCCAAAGCCGCTTTTGCCAGGTGAATACATTCGAGCACGCGTGCCTTGGTCACTCGGTTACAAGCCTCACGTAAGGAACAGTGCGTTGAAGTATGTACTACTGAAAGCTGTTCACTCCAAAGCATCATCGTATATTTTTTGGTGTTGGTAAGTGTTGCAAATATCTCAGTGTGACCATCAAAGTTATGTCCGCCTTTATGCAAGGCTTCTTTATTTAAAGGTGCGGTTGTTACAATCGATATTTCGCCAGCCAAAGCATCGCTTATTGCCTTTTCGACATACCGGTAAGCGGCATCGCCGGCAATGGCGGATACCTGCCCGATTTCAAGGTCTTTAAATGAAAGATCTAATACAGAGATAACATTTATTTTTTCATTTTGAAACTGTTTCGGGCTTTGAATTTTCACCATCGGTGTTGAAATATGAAGCAACTCATGATAATACTTCAAGATATCATAGCTGCCATAAATGATAGTACTGTTTTTAAATTCACTATGCTCTTCTATAGCTTTTAAGGCTATTTCCGGTCCTACACCCGCAGGATCACCCATAGTTATACCAACATATTTATTTTTCACTGCAAAATCCCCCTAAGCTGATAGTTCCTTCATTCGGTAAATGCAATAATATACATCTTTCAAGCCGCCGAAAGCTCCGGCCTTAGTAATAATAGGCAGTCCATCATTAGCTCCGCCCTGCAAGCGTGATAAGACAAAACCTGTCAGAACCTCTGAATCTATTCTGGAACCTTGCGCTCCCAAATGATTAATTACGGAAATCGCTGTATCGCCGCCAGTCATAAATAATCCTGAAACTTTGACTTGTTCAAGTATGGCACGGGCAAGCTTGCCGATAGTTTCTTTCGTCAGAGCAGATAATTCTACTCCTGAAACATTCTTTTGCTTCGCATAATCCAATACCTTCTGGTAGTCTTCTTTGGTGCGTGCGGCCGTTAAAATAAGATCGCTGCCGCTTTTTAACATATTTACCGCTTCTTCAGCACAACCTTGGTAATCAGCCCCATCAAGAATAGCTGCCATATCGATTTCAATGATTGGAACATGATGTTTATGCGCATATTCCATCTGCATTATGCTGCTTTCGCTGACGCTGCCCATGATAGCAAGTACCGGATTGTTAGGATATTTTTCCGCAAAAAATCCTTCGGCCAAACCAGCTGAACCTATCCACAAAGTACGCTTATGGGTTTTGATGACACTCTTGGCAATCATCTGCATATCAGACGTATAAACCGCATCAAAGGTATGATAGCCATTTTCTAACGCCAAATTGTCTCCGCGTACTTCTTCCAGCTCATGATGAGTAACAGTGACATTCAGCCCTTCAGACAACAATTTGACAATATTATCATAAGCTATGGGGTTGCGTGGATCACGTACCATCTCTGTCTCTAAAAGCGGTGTACCGTTAACCTTTTGAATAGCGTTTTCAGTCGTACGTCCAGCTTTTGGGAAAGCCGGTGCAAAGACAACCAGTTCAGGTTTGAAAACTTCAACCATGGCTTTTACTTCCGCAATGATATTGCCGCGCAGCGTTGAATCAACCTTTTTGTACAAAAATTCATACTCGCCTTCTTTCAAGGCTTCCTGTAAAGCTACTTTAACTTTTTCGTACGCATCTTCTGCAGGAATTACACGAGATTCCGTGTCAAGAACAACTGAACCATGCGTTAGTGACAAGTCATCTGTTTTTAGTAGTACGCTTGCAGCCAGACCATGCTTTTTTATTTGCACGCCTGTATCATTGGCACCGGTAAAATCATCAGCAATGATCAAAAATCTTTTATCCGTCATTTTTTCTTCCTCCATAGCTCTAAGCCTTTGATTTCGCCGTTCAAAAAGCACTGTCAGCGGCT
>CAZCMY010000151.1:0-3051 GCA_964500055.1 uncultured Acidaminococcales bacterium
CGCTGCAGCGCTTGCAGACAATGATAGCAGCTGCTATGCATAATATAGGCTTTTTACGTACCGAGCAAACTTATATACCACATATTACTGTTGCCAGAGATGTTCATCTTAAAGATGCTGACGCTAGGCATGATGACAATACAAGTGAGCAAAAGAGTATGGTAATGCCTTCAATGTTGGTTAAGGAGTTTTCTCTGATTTCCAGCATTCTGGTTCCTGAAAGTGGTAAACATGTTTATAAAACCCTGGCAACTTTTAGTTTAAAAAATAAAGAAAAGTAAGCTAATCAAACAAGTGCTAAATCTTAAAAGCATGCTGTGCAGGCATGCTTTTTTTATGCAGGGATTATTGAACATAATTATAAAAAAACAATATCATTTAAAGAATATTGTATACATAACAATTTATAGAAGGATTTTTACAGATTGTGTCAAATTTGTAACTTGTTATTTTTTAAAGATAGCAGGTAACAGTATATGAGGTTTTACGCTTATTTGCCGACAAAATTGTTACATGCTATTAGTTATTAAAACAGGGGGAAAGTAAATGAATTTATCAACAAAGATTCTGATTGGTTTGGCTCTTGGCGTTTTAGCAGGCTTAGGCCTTGGAAGTGAAGGAGTACCACTTGCTAAAACCTGGATTGCTCCTTTTGGCGCTATTTTTCTGAATTTGATTAAGATGATTATTGTCCCATTGGTTTTTGCTTCTTTGATTATTGGTGTCTGCGGATTGGGCGACGTGAAAAAAATTGGTCGTATAGGCACCAAAACTCTTGCCTATTATTTAGGTACTACAGCTTTCGCGATTTTTCTCGGTCTTGTTTTAGGAACTGTTTTTAATCCTGGCCTCGGATTGACGATGCCTGGTGCGGAAGTCAAAGCTGCTGCTAAGGCAGCACCGCCTATCATGCAAGTTATCGTAGATATTTTCCCAAGCAATCCTATGGATGCTATGTTGAAAGCTAATATGCTGCAGATTATCGTTTTTGCTCTGTTCGTTGGCGGTGGTATCGCTGTTGTTGGTGAACGTGCGCAAACCGTTTTCAACTTCTTTGATGGTTTGGCAGAAACTTGCTATGCAATAGTAAACATGATCATGAAGATTGCACCTCTTGGTGTTTTTGCATTAATTGCCCCGGTTGTTGCTGCTAATGGACCTAGCGTTTTGCTGCCTCTTTTAAAAGTAGTTATCTGTGTATATCTGGGCTGCATATTGCATGCGGTGTTTGTCTATGGTGCTATGTTGAAGTTTATCGGCAAATACAGCCCGCTTAAATTCTTTAAAAATTTGTTGCCAGCACAATTGGTTGCTTTTTCAACTTGTTCGAGTTCCGCAACTTTGCCGGTTAACATGGAATGTGTCCAGAAGATGGGTGTTTCCAAAGAAATCTCCAGCTTCGTACTTCCTTTAGGCGCAACCGTCAACATGGACGGAACAGCTTTATATCAAGGCGTTTGCGCATTATTCGTGGCGCAAATTTATGGTATAGAACTTACAACTGCCCAGATGATGACAATAATTCTTACAGGTACGCTTGCTTCCATCGGTACTGCCGGTGTTCCTGGTGCTGGTCTTATTATGCTCACCATGGTACTGCAATCAGTTGGTTTACCGCTTGAAGGCGTAGCATTAGTTGCCGGCATTGACCGTGTACTTGATATGCCGCGTACAACGGTTAATATTACCGGTGACGCTGTTGTTGCCTACATTATAGAAAAAGGTGAGGCAGAGCTCGCCTAAGAATGTATGATAGAAAACCACACGGGCTTTAATTGAAGTAAATGATTGAGTTGACGCTAAGCCGATACGCAAGTCATTTGTACTTAACCTAAGTTTAAGGAGATGATTAGTTTGATTGGGAACATGGTATACAGCGTCCTTTGTCTAATTGTCCTTGTGGTTTTAATCCTGCCTTTCACAAACAAGAAAATCGAGCGCAATCTGGAAATATTCCTGTTCATTATGGGCGTTCTATCAGTTTTGGTTTCTAACCAGATGAGTTTGGAGTTAGTTTTAAAGGCTTTGGAAGAGCCGTTTATGATTGCTGCTGCGGTATTGGTTTTTGGTCTTTTGTTTAAAAGATATAATGACTCAATAACGGAAGCTATTCATAGTATCCAAAAGCTTGTCCCGCATAAAATGTTGGTTTTTCTTATTGTTGTTGTTTTAGGATTAATATCCAGCCTTATTACTGCGATTATCGCTGCGTTGTTTCTCGTGGAGATAGTCGGCGTTCTGAAGCTGAATCGCAAGAATGAAATCGCCTTGACGATAATCACTTGTTTTTCCATTGGTTTAGGTTCGGCGCTGACACCGATTGGTGAGCCTTTGGCGACAATCGTTGTTTCAAAGCTGGGCGTTGATTTCTGGTATCTTCTGAGAAATTTTGGAATTTATATTATACCTACGGTCATTGCCTTAGGAGTATTTGCAGCTTTCTTTGTAGAAGATAAAGGGGCAGAAGAGGGAATGGCAAGAAATGGCGAGAGCGAAAGCTATAATGATGTAGTTTTCCGAGCCTTTAACGTCTATCTTTTTGTTATGGCCCTGACCTTTTTGGGTACAGGCCTGAAACCTGTCATTGACCGCTTTGTTCTTGGGTTGCCTAGTGAAATTTTGTATTGGATTAATATGATTTCTGCTGTACTTGATAATGCAACTCTTGCTGCTGCTGAAATTAGCGACAAGATGTCTTCCAGACAAATTACGGCAATTTTGATGGGCCTTTTAATAAGTGGCGGCATGTTGATCTTAGGTAATATACCAAACATTATTTCAGCAAACAAACTTGATATTCCAAGCAAGGAATGGGCAAAAGTCGGTGTTCCGCTCGGCTTGGCAATTATGCTTTTTTTCTCTGTTCCATTGATTTATATGGCGAATTGAAATTTTGAACTAAAATTAATAAACCCCATGAAGATAATTACATTCCTCATGGGGTTATTTTTATGCTCATTTTTGCTTTAGCGACTTCAATATTTTAGGGAATTCGTCATTAATAATTGATGCCATTTTTCTTTTGACGTTAATATCTGGATGCAGACCGTC
>CAZCMY010000152.1:0-2926 GCA_964500055.1 uncultured Acidaminococcales bacterium
CTATCTTTCCCTTTGTCATGTGTACAGTGGTGAAATGGAGTACTGAGCCTTTTTTACAATTTAAATTATTTATTGCTTGTTTCACTTTAACTCTCTTTGGATAAATGGTTTGCATAAGACTGTTTTGACCAGAGAGAGTATTTATTTTATTTGGATTTTTTTGTTTGCAGGATAAAGAAAATTTGCAGCGAAAACTTAGTCTATACAGAAAGTTGTAGATAATGAATATAAAGTGAGGATTATAATGACCCGGAAAATTGCTGTTTTATATAAATCAAAGCATGGCAGTACAAAAAAATATGCAGAATGGATTGCGCATGAATTATCAGCAGACCTTTTCGATGCGGAAAGAACATCTGTTAAAGAACTTAATAGCTATCAAACTATTATCTTTGGCGGGTTTCTTTATGCCGGCAGTATATCAGGAGTTAATTTACTGACGGCCAATATTGATAAACTTGGCGGCAAGCATATTATCGTTTTTGCTGTTGGCTGTGCACCTGAAAGAAAAGAAAACCTCAGGCATGTTTTCTTCAAAAATTTTGCTGCAAATATCAGGGACAGAGTAGCTCTTTTTTATTTGCGCGGAGCTTTTAATTTTCAAGAACTTAATTTGTTGGATAAATTTCTGATTTATGTCTTAAAAACTAAAATCAAATATACTAACTCGGAAAAGCTTGATGAAGATAGTAAAGGCTTTTTGGAGGTTTGTGAAAAACCTATGGATTGGACAAACCGTGATAATATAAAACCGTTGGTCGATTTCGTAATGAAGCTCAAATAAATATAAATGGAGCTCACCCGATTTTGGGATGAGCTCCATTTTAATTTTGGCGTATGATTAAAGATTAATCGTTAACGTCCAGAATTTTACCAGGGTTGAGGATAAGATTTGGATCCATTGCTTTTTTAATAGCGCGCATTACATCTAGTTCGGCAGCATCAGTAAATTCAGCCATCAGACCTTTCCTTTTGTAGCCTATGCCATGTTCGCCGGAAAGACGGCCACCTAACTTATAAACCTGAGTGTAGAGTTCTCTTTGGAAGGTAGCAATTTTGGTTTCCCATTCTTCGTGTGAAAGGGTTTCGTTTTTGAGAATATTTAAATGAATATTACCGTCGCCTGCATGGCTGGCAATGCGGGTTATCAAGTCATATTTTTTAGCGAATTCCAGAATATTATCGATGATAATAGGTTCCTGATCTACTGGTACAACGATATCTTCTTTGCAGACAATCAGGCTTTCAGCACGTACTGCTTCGGCGAAGGCTTTGCGTGCTTGCCAGATTTTAGCTGAGTCGGCAACCAAAACGCTGGAGGCACCGTTTTCTGTACACAGTTCATCCAGAAGGATCATTTTCTCATCCAGGTCATCTTCATCTTTGCCTTCAACCTGAATAATTATGTAATTCCCGTTTTCACTGTCCGGCAGAGTTTCATGCAGGTAACGTTCCACTGATTTTATCGTTATATTATCCATGAATTCTACGCAAGTAGGTGTAATGCCGGCTTTAATAACTTTATTGACGATACCGATCGCACTGTCAACATCAGGGAAAACTGCCAGAAGATCAATCAGGTATTTTGGGTTTGGAAGAAGTTTGACAGTAGCTTTGGTAATAATGCCTAAAGTTCCTTCTGAACCCATTATAAGTTGATCAAGACAGTAGCCGGTTGTCATTTTATTAAGGCGTGCACCGAGGTGCAGTATCTCGCCAATAGGTGAAACAACTTCAATTTCGTAGACCTGGTGGCGGGTGGTTCCATATTTGACAGCCTTGTTGCCACCGGCATTGGTAGCAATATTGCCGCCTATGAAGCAGCTGTCACCACTGCAGGGATCGCCGGCGTAGAAAAGGCCGATTGCTTTAACCGCTTTCTGCAAATCATCTGTCCTGACGCCTGGCTCAACAATTGCATACATAGCTTCAGCGTTAATTTCAATAATTTTGTCCATCTTTTCCAAACTGAGAACCATACCGCCATAAATAGGTACAGCACCGCAGGCAAGGCCTGTGCCAGCACCGCGGGGAACTACGGAAAAGTGTTTTTCGTTAGCAAGTTTAACAAGTTTTGCTACCTGTTCAGTATTCTCGGCGAATACGACAACTTCCGGCATATGGTGGTAAGCTGGATCCGTTACCTCATCATGGGAATATGGCTGCAGTAATTCAGCATCAGTTAAAACATTTTTTTCACCAACGATAGCAGAAATGAGGTTCAGCGTTTCCGGGGTAATTTTTTCATAATTCATGTAAACAGCTCCTTTGTGGTTGTGAAAATAAATTATTTATAAGAGGCCAATCCATTTCCAATAGGTGAGGACGACTATAGAGAAGAAGCCTGCACCCAAGATGCTCATGACGGCACCTGCTTTCATGAGTTCTTTATCTGTAATATGCGGAGTGCCAACGATAACAGCATTCGGCATGTTACTTACTGGCAACAGATATTGATGCTGCATATTCATGCCGAGAACCAAAGCCATAACAAGAGGGTCAGCACCGATAGTACCGGCATAGGCAATTACGATTGGTGTAAGAGCAGTAGTTTTTGGACCACCGCCTGTGAACAAAACTTGCAGGATTGTCGCAATCCAGATTAAAGCGATAATTTGCATCGTCAGCGGAAAGGCATGAAGTGGTGACAACATTGTGTTTGCCAGCCATTTAGCTGCACCAGAGGATACGAGCACGGCACCCAGTGATAAGCCGCCACCGTAAAGAATATATACGCTCCAGGGAATCTTGCACTGCGCTTCTTTCCAATCCATGACGCCAATGCCAGGAAGTAAAAGAAGAAGCACAGAGAGGAGACCTACGGTTACAACAGGAATTTTTGTATAAGAATCAGTTGCCCACAGAACAAGAGTTACCAAGAAGACAATAAGAGTACGAATTTCTTTACTGCTGATTGGACCCATGG
>CAZCMY010000153.1:0-2908 GCA_964500055.1 uncultured Acidaminococcales bacterium
TCTTCTATAATTTGCTGCATACCATTCGTCAACTCCTATGAGAAATATTTAATCAAAACATCAAGATAGCTGCGGAAGTAAGCAAAGCCGCAACCATTGCGTAACTGTTGTATTTAATGATATCCAGCGGCTGTACTTTGGCAATGCCGGCACAAAGAATCATCGCTGCGGAAAAAACTGCCATGGAGCGGCCGATACCGCCGGATAAAACTGCCATCGCACCCATATTCAGTACGCTCATGCCAAACTTGTCAGCATGGACGCTGACGGCTTCGTTGAAGGCGATGGAAGCAGATTCGCCGCTGCCGCAAATCAAGGTCATTAAGAAAGGTCCGAACACCGCGGCAATTTTGGCAATGGCCGGGGAACCAATCATAGCACTAATCAAGATTTTGATGAAGCCAAGTTTGGTTAAACCGGCAACAAAGATATTAACGCAAATAAGCAAACCAAAGACATCTCCAAAGGAAGAACCCATCGACTTGAAAAATTCTTTGGTCACCGCCTGCGGATTAGTTCTTGTGACGAACATACACAAAATAGCGCCTATCAGCATCGCATGTGGTACAGGCATTTTAAAAATAGGAACTACCTTGAAGTTACCCAAAAGTAAAATAAAGATTGGCACAAGCGGAAGTATCGCATACAGCAGATTTGGTTTGACCATTTCTATCTCGCCGAAAGCTGCGGCCTGCGCTGCCAATTCCTCTTGATTGCCTTTTTTCTTTAAATAATAAGCGAAAATCGTCAAAACCAAAGAACTCACAAATACCGAAGCAATAAGTGCAGGCGCTACGACTTTTACAAACTCCATACCATCTACACCCGCAAGCTTAGCCACAATCGTCGGATGAACATGGCCCGGATTTAAATTGCCACCATAAAGTCCGCACATAATTGCACCCGCTGCGAGCGGCACAGGAATACCGGAAGCTACCATCAGAGGAATGAAAACAGTACCCATGGCAGCAGTGACACCGGCGGCACTAGTGATCGACGTATTTACTATCATAGTCGCGAACGCCACACCGATGATCAGAAGAGGACCGGCTTTCTTTAAAAGTTTGGCGAATAAAGAAACCAAATGCTTATCCGCGCCGCACAATTTAACAACTGACGCAAAACCCATTGAGGTAATAATCGTTTCAAAGACATTGGCCTGTTTCATGGAGTCTGAAAAAGCCTTAAATGTCCCCATGTAATCACCAGCAAGCAGCAGCATCAACATACCTGCGCTGAACAGCAAAGTTTTCGGATCTTTTCTTTTGGCCATCAAATAAATCATTGCAATAACAACTGCCAAACCTAGATAAATTTGCACGTAAACCCCTCCCAATTTTTCATCCGCCTGCAATCCGGCTCTCATTTTTATTACTAACGGACTATTATCGGTCTAAGCCGATATTACTAAATTATCATCTCTGTTTGCCAGTGTCAATAATTCCGCTTCATGTATACATTATTTTTGAATAAATAAAAAAGACATGAAAAGAAACGGCCAAAGGGGACAGTCCCCTTTGGCCGTTTTGCTTGTTGTTTTTCTTTGCTGTTAAAATAAAATCTTAAAAACCTTTTTCGGTCTGCCCTTGATGCCCGGTGACTCCATACCGATCTCCTCGGCAACGCCGCCTTCGGCAAGCTGCTGCAGTATCCTGCGTGCGCTTCTGGGCAAAATTGCCAAGGCCAGTGCCATTTCCTGCGCACTGATATTATCACTGTCGTTATTCTTCATAATACCCTTAATTTTGCTCAAGGTGCTGATGCTTAATGATGTTTTCTTGCTGATTTCCAATAGTTCTTCCGAATAAAAATCAATTTGCGCCAGATTCTCTTTACCCAGCGGTCCCACGCTTTTTTTGTTCTCCAGCCTTACAAACCAATTACCGAAGCCGGAATCTTTAGCCTGCCTGAGCGCTACAACCGCATTAAACTCTGCCTCACTCGCTGAGGTTCCGAGTCCGATTCCGCAGGCACACAAATCTTTTTTTAATTCTTCCAGCTCTTTATATTCAGGAATGATCCGAAAATCATCCGTGCAGTCTTTGAGCACGCCCCTGGTGGTAAAGACGAAAAATCTTCCCTGCCCAGCCGACTTCAAAGAACCTTTAATCTTCTTGGAGTATTCGATCAGCTTTTTCATGATCGTGATTTCCCGCGCGTACAGGTCGTCCACGGAATAATAATCATACTCGTTACCGTAAAGGTCAAAATCAAAAACCTGCACAGCAATCTGGCTGTTGATCGCTTGCTTGATATGTTCCTCGCTCAGAATCATATTCAAGATATTTCTGATACTTACCCTGATCGGCAATACGCAAAAAGCCGGTATGCCCTGCGCTTCCAGCGTCTTCTTGATGAAATAGCTGCGAGTTACCGCCGCACGCGTCTCCCCGCTGGCAAACATCCTTTTGTGATAAGCAATGTAATCATTCAGTGTCAGCTGGCCGTTGTCTTCCAGACAATTGATCTTTTTCCAAGCGATATTCATTTCATTGATGCCGCGGCTGAGATCCTCGTAAGGAATAGTATCAATGCTGACTTCTTCGATCTTATAATTTTTGTACAAAAGCTCGCACAGTACTTTGAAGAAACTTGCGCCCCTGTACGGAATATAATAAACAGGCTTTTTGGCTTTGCCCCAGGCCATGATTTTGCGGTAATTGATCTGGTCAAAGACCAGCCAGGTATCGACAGCGTCCTGATTTTTCTCGATGATTCTTATGTTGCTGTCTTCTGTAGGATCCAAAAAAATACTGGAGTCAAATTCCTCATAGTCCAGCAAAACCTCTTCGATGATTGCCGCTGTATGCTCTTCGCCGATAATTCCCAATTTTAGCTTCAATCCCCATCGACTCCTTAACCTGTTTTTACCTTAGTTAATCATACCAAAGGATTCGTGAAACATCAA
>CAZCMY010000154.1:0-2888 GCA_964500055.1 uncultured Acidaminococcales bacterium
AAAAAAGGCAAGGGCTAAAGAAGTGACGGGCCTGCTGCACATCAGCGACCGACTGCCTGCAGGCGAATCGTCGCGTGTGGAAGCGGCCAGAGGAACTCTTTAACCATTGTCCAATATATACAAAATATTTTGTGAGCCATACCTCTTCCTGCAAAAGTGCTATTAATTGTCAATTTTCCTGCCCTATGATAAAATTAAAAGTCTAAAGAGTATTCTTATAGTAAAGGAAAGGATTTAGCCATGTTTGAAACATTAAAAGAAGACATTGAAGTCGTTATGCAAAGGGACCCTGCAGCAAAATCAAAACTGGAGGTAGTACTTTGTTATCCTGGTTTACATGCCATCTGGCTTCATCGTCTGGCACATAAATTTTATAAACGCGGCTGGATCTTATTGCCGCGACTCATTAATACTTTTTCCCGTTTTCTCACAGGTATCGACATACATCCCGGTGCCCAGCTGGGGAGAGGTCTTTTCATCGACCATGGCATGGGTGTTGTAATTGGTGAAACCGCTGAAATTGGCATTAATGTCACTCTTTACCAAGGAGTTACCCTTGGTGGTACCGGTAAAGAAAGAGGCAAGCGCCATCCGACCATCGGGGACAATGTTGTAGTTGCCAGCGGAGCCAAAGTTCTTGGTTCTTTCACTGTTGGTGCCAATTCCAAAATCGGTTCCGGTTCGGTAGTTCTTCATGAAGTACCACCTAATTCTGTTGTTGTTGGTATTCCTGGCCGTGTGGTAACTCAGAATGGTATGAAGGTAACACCTGCTGACGGTGGCATTGATCTTGATCACGATGTCTTGCCGGATCCGGTTGCTGATTATGAGACAGGAATGTCTGATGATATCAAATTGCTTGACAGCCGTTTGAAAGGTTTGGAAAAAATGGTGCTGTCGCTGCAAAAAAAATTAAATGAGAAAAACTCTGATAACGAGGTAAAATGATGAGTAAAAAAATGACGATGCAGGAGGCAATAACGGAAGCAAAACGTTGTCTGAATTGCTCTCGTCCCCTTTGCCGCACAGGCTGTCCGATTGAAAATAACATTCCTGAATTTGTCCGTGCTCTCAGTGAAGGCAATATCGGTAATGCTTATGAAACTATTGCCGAACGCAGCAATCTGCCAGCTATCTGCGGACGTGTCTGTGCGCACGAAAAACAGTGTGAAGCTCATTGCATACTTGCCAAGAAAAACTCTGCCATCTCTATTGGCAGCTTAGAGATGTTTATTGCCGATTTTGCGCATGAATATGGTTTGAACCCTGTGCCACCTTCTACCGGCAAAAGAGGCAAGGTTGCCGTCATCGGCTCCGGCCCTGCTGGTCTCACGGTGGCTGGTGACTTGGCAAAAATGGATTTTGCCGTCACTATTTTTGAAGGTCAGCCAGAGCCTGGTGGTGTGCTGCTTTTTGGCATTCCTGAATTCCGTCTGGAGAAAGAAGTAGTTCGCAGGGAAATCAATATTCTGCGCAAATTAGGCGTAGAAATTGTTACAGAAAAACTGATTGGGCCTGACATGACGGTTGATGACTTGTTCGCCCAAGGTTATGACGCGATTTTCATGGGTACCGGCACTGCACTTCCTCGTACATTGGATATCCCTGGGCAGGAACTTTCCGGCATCCTTACCGCTACCTACTTTCTGAAAGTAGTTGTTTTGGCTGATTCCGGCAAACTTGATAAAAAAGAAGTCCTGATTCATGATGACGATGACGTTGTTGTCATCGGTGCAGGCAATGTTGCAATCGATGCTGCCCGTACTGCTATCAGACGTACCTCGGGAAATGTTACCGTCCTTTATCATAAAACTGCCGAAGACATGACCTGTCTTCCTTCCGAGTACGAAGCTGCTCTTAAAGAAGGCGTACAGTTTAAATTTTTGAAGAAACCACTTGGTTATCTCAATAAGAAACAAATGCGTGCTCTCACTAATACACGTGCCAAAGCCGCTCCAGCTGATGAAACAGAATTAGCTGGCCTGCTGGTACAGAATATTGTCAAAGACCAGGAAGGTAAATTTGTAGAAACAGGCGGACAGGAAATAATTCCGTGTGACTCTGTCATTCTGGCAGTTGGTCAAAGGCCTGCTGCACGCATTGTTTCCACTACCAAAGGCATTCAGGTCGATGAACGCGGCTTTGTCATCACCAAAGAACGTCCTTATGGCATGACAACCAGAGCTGGTGTTTTTAGCAGCGGTGATGTTGTGCATGGTCCAAAAACCGTCGTACTGGCAATGAAAGAATCCAAAAAAGTTGCTGCCGGTATTGCACAGTATATTGATGCCAAGAAGCTTCTGGCCGCATGTGAAGAATAGTCTTTAAACTCAAAAATCCTTGTAAATGCAATTAGCATTTACAAGGATTTTTTTATGTTCTGTCTAACACACTAAAGCGCTATCTCAGATAGTGTCCTGCCAGATTTCCAACTCTTCACAAAAATCTTCCCAAAGATCAGGCAAAGCAGTTGCGGCTTCCTCAACCTTGGCGCTTTCCCAGCCTTTAAAAAGAGCCATTTCGCATTGCAGGTTTTCCGTACTTGTCGCTGCTATTTTACTGATAATTGCATTGTTGATGAATTCATCATGCAAAAACCCGAGAATATCTTGCAGTTTTTTCAGTTTGCGCAGCATATTACCGGTATTTTTATTAATCTCCGGCAGCGTCATCATTACATAGCGAAAACGTTTGACTTTAATTCTTATTTTATGCATTTCGAGCATATTGGAAAAATCCGGATATCTTTTGGTCAAGGACGCAATACTATTACTCCACTCTTTAATTCTGCTCCACAAAAAAGGCTCCAACTCTTTGTTGGCATAAGCCGGCGCTATCGGCTGTCCCTGCAGCCAAATAATAAAGCTGGCCAGTTCAAGGGTTATATC
>CAZCMY010000155.1:0-2875 GCA_964500055.1 uncultured Acidaminococcales bacterium
AGAGGGCATTGCCGGCTGAGGCCAGAGTATTTATCATAGATGATTTCATGAAAGCAGGCGGTACCGCCAAAGGCTTACAGGAACTGGCAGTTGAAGTTGGCGCCGTAGTAGTCGGAACAGGCTTTTTGATTGCAACCAGGGAACCTGAAAATAAAATGGTTGAGGATTATTTTTCACTCTTTGTTTTAAACGGGATTGATGATAAAACCAGAAAAACCGATATAAGACCCAACTGCTGAACGGGGAGTGAAATAGCAATATGGAAAAAGATGCCGTAACCTTAAAAGATGTCCAGGAGGCTGCGAAACGCCTGGCGTCAGTTGTACATAAGACGCCTCTTGAGAGTAATCATACTTTTAGTACTATTGCCGGTCATGAAGTTCTGTTGAAACTGGAAAATATGCAGAGAACAGGTTCCTTCAAGGTACGTGGTGCCTCTAACTGCATTCAGACACTTTCACCAGAGAAAAAGGCTTGCGGTGTTATTACTGCGTCCGCTGGCAATCATGCGCAGGGCGTTGCTCTTGGTGCTTCCAAGGCAGGTATTAAATCAACTATCGTCATGCCGGAGGGTGCCCCTCTTGCTAAGATTGAGGCAACACGCGGCTATGGTGCCGAAGTGGTACTGGCGGGTTCGGTTTATGATGAAGCTTTTGCAGAGGCAGTGAGGATACAGAAGGAAACTGGTGCGACGTTTGTCCACGCCTATGATAATCCGGCAGTGATTGCCGGACAGGGAACTATTGGCCTCGAGATATTGGAACAATGTCCGGATATTAAGGCGATTGTCGTTCCGGTCGGCGGCGGAGGGTTGCTCGCCGGTGTCGCTGCTGCCGTTAAAGCCACAGCTCCGCATGTTAAGGTTTACGGCGTACAGGCGACCGGCGCGCCGGCAATGTATTTATCAAAGCATGCCGGCAAATGGGTGGAAACCCCGGAAGCACATACAATTGCTGATGGTATTGCGGTTAAGCAGCCTGGCAAAATTACCTTCCAACTGATACAGAAATATGTTGACGACATCGTTGTTGTCAAAGATGATGATATTGCGGCAACTATTTTGTTATTGATGGAACGTGCCAAGATGATAGCTGAAGGTGCCGGTGCAATTTCGCTGGCAGGCATTCTTCACGGCAGTCTGCCGAATGTCGGTAAAACAGCAGCCGTAATTTCCGGCGGTAATATTGACGTGAACATGATTTCCCGTGTAATTGAAAACGGTCTCGTGAAATCAGGCCGCCGCATCAAGCTTGTCACGCATCTGACCGACAGGCCGGGTGAACTTTTGAAATTTATATCATTTATCAAAGAGAATCGCGCGAATATCATTTTTATCCACCATGAACATGCTGGCAGAAATCTGCCGATTGGACAAACACAGGTGGAGATGGATCTGGAAACCCGTGACCATGCACATGGCGAGATAATCATTGCTGCCTTGCGCAGAGCTGGTTATCGCGTGGAACTCATTTAGTGATCAAAGATAGGGGAGACTTTTTTATGTCAAAAATGGTAGCAGTAATTTTAGCCGCTGGTAAAGGCACAAGGATGCGTTCCAAGCTGCCGAAGGTTCTGCACAAGGTTGGTGGAAAACCGATGCTGGAACATGTCATGGCAGCGGCTGAAACAGCTGGAGCTGATAAGTCAATTGTTGTTGTTGGTTTTGAATCTGAACAGGTCGCTGAGTTTGTCGGCACGCGAGCAGAAATAGCTGTGCAGGCCGAGCAACTTGGTACTGGCCATGCAGTTATGCAGACGGCAGATCTACTGAAGGATTTTTCAGGAACGGTCATGATTATTTGCGGCGATACACCGCTTTTGGATGGCTGCGAGTTGAAAAAATTCTATTTGGAACACCAGGCTTCAGGCGCAGCGGCAACTGTTCTGACGGCTATTATGGACAATCCTACGGGCTATGGACGCATTTTACGTGATTGTGATGGTCACGTGGCAGGTATCGTGGAAGAAAAAGATGCTAATCCAGCGCAAAAAGGAATTTGTGAAATTAATACTGGCATCTATTGTATAGAAGCTCCGCTTCTGTTTGAAGCGTTGTCTGGATTGACTTGCGATAATGCGCAGGGTGAATATTATTTGACTGATGTTTTGGGCAAACTGAATGAGATCGGTAAGTTCGTTGGCGGAGTAAGTACTGCCGACAGCGATATGATCATGGGTATTAATTCCCGCCGCCAATTAGCTGATGCTGAAGCAATTATGCATACGCGTATTCTTGATAAGCTGATGGACCAAGGTGTTACCATCATGGATCCCGCGAGTACTTTTATTGAAGGTACGGTGAAAATTGGCCAGGATACTATCATCTATCCTTTTACCTGGCTGGAAGGTTCAACCAAGATTGGCACGGAAAGCATTATTGGGCCGAATGTGCGTCTGACGAATGTGCTTGTTGGTAATGCAACTAACCTGCAATTTGTTTATGGACATGACTGTGTTGTCGGCAGCGGCGTAACAGTTGGTCCGTATGTTCATCTCCGTCCTGATACTGTAATAAGTGATGAAGTCAAAATCGGCAACTTTGTTGAGGTCAAGAATTCTAATGTTGGCCGTGGATCTAAATTGCCGCATCTTTCTTACATTGGTGACAGCGATATCGGCGAACGTGTCAACATGGGCTGCGGCACCATTACCGTTAATTATGACGGCAAGAAAAAACATCGGACAGTTGTCGAGGACGATGCTTTTGTGGGCTGCAACAGCAATCTTGTAGCACCGGTAACTGTTGGCGCGGGCTCTTACATAGGTGCCGGTTCGACAGTGACGAAGGATGTGCCGGCTGATGATTTGGGCGTGGCACGCGCCAGACAGACCAACATCAAAGGTTGGGCAGCTAAATATCGCAATAGTTGAATTC
>CAZCMY010000156.1:0-2867 GCA_964500055.1 uncultured Acidaminococcales bacterium
GCATAATTCGGTACCGTATTGGCCGGTAACTCTACCAAGACATAACGGCTGCCGGCAAGGCAGTAATCACTTTGCCCTGTTTTCAAAAGAGGCAGCATATCCCAGTTCATTTCGAGTTCTGCGCCTGCATAAACACGAATAGGAATGCCAGAGTCCTGGACATTCCTATTCAAATCTTCTGTTTTTGTTAAAATTGTCTGCCAATCGGCGTGATTTGTGCCTTCAATAATATGCGGTGTTGCGATAATATCCGTTGTGCCGGATTCTGCCGCCATCTTCAAAAGGGCGAGCGAATCCTCCATGTTTTGTGCTCCGTCATCTATGCCATCTATTATATGTGTATGAATATCAATCATGAAATCTTCCCCCTCTGCTATTTCTTAAAAGTGGTTAGGAGTATACGTAGGAACCATTTCTTGCAGCATTTCAATAAATTCAAGATCCGTCTTACAATTCCTGAATTTGGCTAATTGGTCGCGAATCGTTTGTGGGTCTTCGCCCGGCAGATTAGCACGGAAAATCTGTGTATGCATCGTAGCCGAAGTTCCCTCTTCAGCCGACAGTAATTCTTCAAACAATTTCTCGCCTGGACGCAGGCCTGTAAAGGTTATCTGGATATCGCCATCCGGTTCATGTCCGTAGAGTCTGATCATGTTCCTCGCCAGATCTACTATTTTCACCGGTTCACCCATATCAAGGACGAAAACTTCTCCGCCCTTACCCATGGCACCTGCCTGCAAAATCAATTGCGAAGCTTCCGGAATCGTCATGAAATAACGCTTCATTTCCGGATCGGTAACGGTAACCGGGCCACCGGCCTCGATTTGTTTTTTAAATAGTGGTACTACGCTGCCGCGGCTGCCCAGGACATTGCCAAAGCGCACGGTAATATATTTGGTGTCAAATTGTACGTTCAGACCCTGCATGACCTTCTCTGCCACGCGTTTGGTCGCGCCCATGACGCTGGTCGGGTTAACTGCTTTGTCAGTAGAGACCATGATAAAAGTTTCTACACCCTTTTCGCCGGCCAGGCGGGCAGTTCTCCAGCTGCCGTAAACATTGTTGCGGACAGCTTCTTCAGGCTGCGCTTCCATCAAAGGTACATGCTTGTGAGCAGCGGCATGAAAAACAACCTGCGGTTTATAACGGTCGAAAACACCGGCCATACGTTCTGTGTCGCGGACGCTGGCAATAATCGGCACAATACGTTTAGTGCCGTAAATACCGCCCAACTCGCGATGTATTTCATAAATACTATTTTCGCCCTTGCCCAACAAGATCAGGGTGGACGGTTTCATTTGCATTACCTGGCGGCAAAGCTCGGAACCAATTGAGCCACCGGCCCCGGTTACCATAACGCATTTGCCTTTCAGATAGCCTGCTATCTTTTCAACATCAAGAACTACAGGATCGCGTTCCAACAAATCTTCGACGCCAACAGGGCGCAAAGTATTCATGTTAACATTTTGTTCCAGCAAAGAATAAACGCCGGGAACAATTTTTGTTATGCACTTAGTCTGACTGCAGATATCGACAATGGCAGCAATTTCTCTTGGCGGTAAAGAAGGGATCGCAATAATAATTTCTTTAACACCGTATTTTTCGACTGCGCCTGTAATAACGTCTCTGCCGCCAAGAACTTTGATACCGAAAGCAAGATTATTAAGTTTCGTAGGATCATCATCGATGAAGCCAACTATATGACGGTCATGTGCATGGTATTGCTTGATATCTCTTGCCATCAGGTTGCCGGCATCACCTGCGCCGATAATAAGTACAGGAATGGCTTCACTAGTTTTATTTTCCCTGCTGCTAAGAGTAATCAAAAAGCGCAAAGATAGACGACTGATACCAGTACCAGCTAGTACGATGAAGAAAATCAAGACATAGAGGGTACGCGGTATATAAACACCGTCAAATAAATTGTGCCCCAGATAGAAGACAGCAGTACCACACAGAGCAGCTCCGGCAACTGCCAGAAGTTCTCTGATGCCTGCATAACGCCAGACTCGTCTGTAAAGTTCAAAGAAAAGGAAAAACAACAGATAATCCGAGATTAAAAACGGCAGATGTGCAACAATGACCCTTAGATAGTGGTCTACGTTAGTGCCTTCAAAGCGTATGTATACGCTGATAATCGCCGCAGCTATGATAATCAATATATCTGAAATTAATAAAAAGCCTGGGAGTAAATATTTTCGCATGTAAGTTTTCTTCCCCTTCAAGGCAGATAGATATCATACTTTACAGGTATGATAATTTTTGTCTTTTTATGGTGCACTGTGTATAAATAAATTACAAGGTTAATTATACGATAAATTAACACATTTGACCAGCAATTCAGAAATATTTACACAAATCACCTCCAAGTTGTACTCTTTATGCCCCTTTCAATCGTCCCCCCTTCATAGCAAATTAATCTTCTTGTATTTCAGCCGGTTCCAAAGATACCCTGAGGTTGCCAAGCAACCAACTTTGAAGTAGACTATTCTTTGGTGCCGAAAAAAATCTATAGTGAGAAACCGGTTTCTCGAAAGGACTTGTGTTATGAAAAACAAGCATTTTGAGAAAATTGGTCAACACTCAGCTCTAAACCCAGACTTTGCAATCTTGGTGCCTGCTGCCCAAAACGGCGGCAAGCGCTCTATGAAAACTATATGTGAAGCTTTCCGTCCTTTAGTCCTAAGCCAGATCAATAAAAGTATTTATTATGCCATCCGTCAGGATGCCGAAAGCATTGCCTATTGCGAAATCGTTTATAGTGTTCATGTTTATAATGGGGATACTTACTCGCATTTCGCCGGTTATATTAAAACTAAAGTAATTTTTGCTTTGAATAATGCCCTGCGCAAAGAATACAGCTTTCT
>CAZCMY010000157.1:0-2855 GCA_964500055.1 uncultured Acidaminococcales bacterium
CCGACAACATTCAGCTTTTGCTGCGTCACCTTCACCTTCCAGCTTTTATCGCCAACCTTGAGCGGTACAGAGGCCGCCAAAACGGTTGCCGGCAATACCAGAATGATGAGTGCAAGCGCAACAGCCATGCAGAGCTTTTGTTTCATCCATGGCCACCCCCTGACTCAATATCTTGTGTTGTTGTAAACGTCCCAATCCTTCCATTTTCCAAGCTCACCCGCTGCCTGAGCAATCTGTGCCAGCAGCCTTTCTTTATCTTTCGGTAAAGTTGCCGCTAGCTGTACATAATTAGAGACATGATTGCTGCGGAAAAGGCAATGACCTTCCGGCGGTAATTCTACCAAAGAAATTATTTTATGTAGTTCAAGCATAATGCCTTGTGGTGAAAGTGGAGAGAATTCACCTTTTTCATACTGGTCAAGCAATTCGCTGCCCCGATAAAGCATCAAGGTAAGAGCACTCAGCATATTGGGTTTAATTTCATTGATGGCTCTGGCCGTTTCCCTTGCATGCCTGTCAGAACCCTCGGCTCCGGCCAGGCCAAGAATAACCATCAGTGAAAGTTTAATACCTGCTTCTACAACACGTTTGCCTGCTTCAATGGCCTCCGGTCCGCTGACGCCTTTTTTGACTTCTTTCAGAACAGCGTCATCGCCGCTTTCCATACCATAGTAGAGCAATTTCAAGCCTGCTTCCTGCAGTAACTTCAGTTCCTCAACGGATTTGCGCAAAATATCCTGTGGTGCGGCATAAGAAGATACCCGTTGCAGCTTAGGAAAGGTTTCAAAAAGAACACGCAGGATTTTCAGCAGTTTTTCTGTGGAAAGAACCAGTGCATCGCCATCAGCTAAAAAGACTCTTTTTACATTGTTCCTGCCATAATGGGCGGCCAAGGCAATTTGCCTGGAAATTTCTTCATCAGTACAGGTCATAAACTGTACGTCCCTGTACATGTTACAATAAGTGCACTTATTATGTGCGCACCCACGAGTTACACGCAAAATAAAACTATTAGCTTCACTGGGCGGTCTGAAAACCGGGGTATCGTAAGAATCAAAAAACATTATTCATCTCCTGACTTTTAAAAACAAGTTTCTTTTACTTGTAATATTTTACAATAAAATAAGATTTCGTTTCCAATAAGTTACTTATAATACACTTTACTGTAACTATTATATAACATTTTTTGTAAATATTGATTTGTGAGATTGTGAAATAATTGTAAAATAGACAAACATTACAATTTTTTTATTTTTGTATATTTTTTTGCTCATTTATGCCTTGCTTTTTCTAATAGCGTATAATACAATTTAGATATTCCTTAATAGTATATGCTATTTATATGATAAATGAGGTGAATTTCATGTTCCCCCGTAAAGCCACCTTCAAATGCGGAACGCATATCCCGGCAGATAAAGACTTAACGAACGGACTTCCTATTATAAAAATGGAACCGCCCGAGTATGTCTATCTGCCTTTTTCTATGCATATCGGTGCTCCTGCAAAACCGGTTGTCACTGTAGGTGAAAAAGTCAGACTTGGCCAGCTCGTAGCTGCAGCACAAGGCTTTGTCAGCAGTAACATCCATGCTAGCGTCAGCGGTACCGTGGCACGTTTTGAAAAACGTTACCTGCCAAGTGGCGGTCTATCTGATTGTATCGTCATCAAAAATGACGGTCTCGATACTTTAACAGAAAATATCGGTCACTGCCGCGAACCGCTCGATATAACTCCTGAAAACATTCGTCAACTTATGCTGGAAAAAGGCATCGTCGGTATGGGAGGAGCCGCTTTCCCTACTCACGTCAAATATGCCCCGTCCAAAAACGGTCAGGTCATCGATACCGTTATTATCAACGGAATTGAGTGCGAACCTTATATTACCGCCGACCACCGTATTCTTTTGGAGTATGCTGATAAAGTTGTTCGTGGATTGAAGTACTTCATGCTGGCTGCGTCAGCCCCAAAAGGAGTAATTGCCATTGAAGACAATAAGCCAGACGCCATAGAGCTTCTGACAAAGCTTACTGCCAAGGAGTCTGATATCTCCGTAGTAGTATGTAAAGAGAAATATCCTCAGGGCTCAGAAAAACATTTGATTTATGCCGTAACCGGCCGTATCGTACCTGATAAAGGCTTGCCTTCAGCAGTCGGTGTCATTGTTGATAATGCCGGTACTGCCGTGCAGACTGCTTTAGCTGTTGAAAGCAATCTGCCATGCTTTGAGCGGGTCGTAACTGTCAGTGGTGATGGCGTTATAAGGCCCGGCAATTACCTGATCCGGATAGGTTCACTGTACAGCGATGTCGTAGCCAAAGCCGCTCAGGGCATCAAAGATGATTTGTCCAAAATATTATGTGGAGGGCCAATGATGGGTTTTGCTCTCGGCTCACTTGAATATCCTGTACTTAAAGGTACCACAGGAATTTTGTTCTTTACTCATGATTCTGCTTTGGCTATTGTAAAATCTGAGCAAAACTGTGTACGCTGCGGCAGCTGCGTGGATGTCTGCCCCATGTTTTTGGAGCCGACAGTGATTGTTAAGGCAGTCAAACGCGAAAAATGGCTGGACGCTGCCTCTGCCAGTATTGCCTCCTGCATTGAGTGCGGTTGCTGTTCCTATGTCTGCCCGTCCCACATTCCTTTGGTCCAGTATATCAGAATGGGTAAGCAGTTTATTACGACCGACGGTACCGGCGGACATAACCCTTTATTCCAGGCATAACAGACTATTTATGATAGTGGAAGCTTACATAATAATTAATCTTTGCTTCTGAGAAAGGAACTTTTCTGATGGATCCGATTAAAAAGCCTGCCCCATTACTAATAGTTTCGTCATCACCGCACATCCACTG
>CAZCMY010000158.1:0-2835 GCA_964500055.1 uncultured Acidaminococcales bacterium
TGTCCTCCGGAAGAATTCAAAGCTTATGCTACTGATGAATCGTTGGTTCCTGCCATGCCGCCTTTCGGCAGCGGTTACCGTTGGCATGTAACAGGTCTTGTTCATGATGAAACCGGTTTCCCGAAAGGGACACCTGCTGCTACACTCGCAGCTACCAACAGACAGCATGACAAACTTTATAACAACCTGGATGACATCGTCGAAGTAGAAAACTACGAAATGGGCGATGCAGAATATGCTATCGTCGCTTTCGGCGGTGCCGCCCGTGCAGCTTACGAGGCCGTTGATATGGCTCGTGCCAAAGGCATGAAGGTTGGTTTGGTACGTCCTATCACCATCTGGCCGTTCGCTGAAAAACAAATGAAAGCTTTGGCTGACAAAGTAAAACACATTATCGTTCATGAATTGAACTACGGGCAATACGTGCTGGAAGTTGAACGTGCCGTTGCCGGCAAAGTTCCTGTAACGCTCCTTGCCAAATACGACAACGAGCCTGCTACTCCGGATGAAGTATTTGCCAAAATGGAAGAAGCATTCAAATAATAAGAGTACCACTTGAGAGGAGGATTTTTACATGAATATGGAAGAAATGATAGATAAATATTTTCGACCGGGTCGTTTGCCTCACATTTGGTGCCCGGGCTGCGGTAACGGTATCGTCACTGGCTGTATCGTTAAAGCTGTAGCAAAATTGGATTTACCTAAAGACAATGTAGCTGTTATTTCCGGTATCGGTTGTTCCAGCCGTGCCTCCGGCTACCTTGATTTTAATACAGTACACTCTGCCCACGGTCGTGCTTTGCCTGTAGCGACCGGCGTTAAACTGGCTGACCCAAACCTCACAGTTCTCGTTGTTACCGGTGATGGTGATGCTACTGCAATCGGCGGTAATCACCTGATTCACGCTGCCCGCCGCAACATCGACATGACAGTAGTTCTTTATAACAATAACATTTATGGTATGACCGGCGGCCAATATTCACCTTTGACTCCGGAACATTCCAAAGCTGCCACTGCACCTTACGGAACGATAGAAAGATCTTTCGACATTGCTGAGCTTGTCAAAGCAGCCGGTGCTACTTTTGTTGCACGCGCTACTACTTTCCATGCTCCGATGTTGGCTGATTTGATTACCCAGGGCATTCAGCATAAAGGTTTCAGTCTGATTGAAGCCATTACTGCCTGCCCGATTTCCTTCGGACGTCAGAACAAAATGGGCGGACCTGCAGACATGATAAAATGGCAGCGCGATCATGCGCTTCCACTCGCAGCTTTCGAAAAGCTGAGCGAAGAGCAAAAAGCAGGCAAATTCCCTATCGGCGTTCTTTACAAAGCTGAAGGTGTAAAAGAATATACTGAAGCTTATGATGAACTAATTGCTGCCGCACAAGGGGGTAAATAATCATGAAAAAAGAATTACGTTTATCCGGTACCGGCGGTCAAGGTCTTATCCTGGCTGGTATTATTCTTGCCGAAGCTGCTTTGCTTGATGGCAAACTGGCTATTCAATCTCAGTCCTATGGTCCTGAGGCCCGTGGCGGTGCGAGCAAATCAGAAGTTATCATCTCCGATAAGGCTATTCACTTCCCGAAAGTAACTAATCCTGGTTTGCTGCTGGCTATGAGTCAGGAAGCTGCCCAAAAATATTCCCATGATTTAACTTCTGCCGGCATACTCGTAACTGACAGTCTTTTCGTTAAAACTCTTCCAGCTCATACCGGAAAAGTTTATGAGCTGCCAATTACCCACACAGCTAAGGAAGTTCTAGGCAAAGCTTTGTTTGCTAATATCATCGCTCTCGGTGCTATCGTTCAGTTGACCGGCATCGTTTCCGAAGAATCCATTATTAAAGCTGTTCTCAACCGCGTGCCAAAAGGTACCGAAGAAATCAACAAAAAAGCAATTAAATTAGGTATGGAACTCGTAAAATAAAAGACAATCAAGATTAAAAAACGTCATCGTTGTTCACAGCGATGACGTTTTTTCTTAACTTATTTTTTTCTTTGCAAATTATATATTTATAGTATAATGAGGAAGTGTCATCAACCTGAAAAGAAAGAAATGGGTGAAATTAATGCCAAATAAAGCAAAAATTGAAGCAATGCAAAACGAAATTGCTGAACTTCGCAACAATCTGGCTGAACTAATATTTGAAATCGATCAAAATATTTTTCACGAAAGCAAATATTTGGAAAAAGAATATATGGAAAAAATAGGGCAGTTGGAATTAAAGTCGTTTAAGACCCAATGTGCTATCCTACGCATAAGAAGAAAAATTGAAATAGTCAAAGAACTTATTGACAACAATCGTTATCTCGACTTGGAATTTGTCGAAAAAATTTTGGACATCGATTTTGAAGAATATAATACCATGTTGCAAGAACAGACTAACCTGATGAAGCTTGCTCTCACACAGACAGAACTGTTCACACTTTCAGCCGCTGAAGAAAATGAACTTTGTACAAGCTATAAAGAACTTATTCATACGCTTCATCCAGATCTGAATCTTCAGCAAGCAGAATCAGCCACTGAATTATACAAAGAAGGTGTCACCGCTTTCTCCAAAAAAGATCTGACAGCTTTGCAAAAGGTTTTGGAAAGATCATTCTGCTTAAAAAGCCCTGTACCTCTTATAACGGACTCCGCCTTGCTTTTGCAAACCAAAGCAGCTTTAGAAAAAATAATCAAGGATTTGCGAGAACAACAGGAGTTTCTTCTCAAGTCCTTCCCCTTCGTAAATATAAATCTTTTACGCGATGAGGATCAGTTAACCGCCAAAATATATGAATTGAATGAGCATATCAACTACTACGAAACCCATCTTGCCCGCTTTGA
>CAZCMY010000159.1:0-2703 GCA_964500055.1 uncultured Acidaminococcales bacterium
TCCTCCATAGCTCTAAGCCTTTGATTTCGCCGTTCAAAAAGCACTGTCAGCGGCTGAAAGCTGTATTTCTAAAAGCTTTAATTACACATTTATTATCCGAACTTTGTTATCATGGAAATACTCTCTTTCCTGTTCAGTAAACTTTCTGTCAGAAATTAATAGGTCAAATTCTCCAACGCTGCATATATTATGAAGCTTATATTTGCCAAATTTAGAATCATCAGCAAGCAATACTTTCATATGTGAATTCTTTAAATATAATTGTTTCAGCTCAACCTTATCAATATTTGCTGTCATCACATACATAGACGAATTGATTGCCTGTGTACCAACGAAACAAATATCGAAATGAATATTTTTTATCATTTCCTTAGCCAGGTAACCACAAGTCAATCCGTTCGCGTTCTCGATAACACCGCCCAAAATAATGACTTGGTAATTACTGTTTTGCGATACCATATGTGCTACCAGCAAATCATTTGTCACTATCGTTAATTGCTGATATGCTTTCTCCACCAGCAAAGCAGCCAATTCATAGCTGGTTGTTCCTGCGTCGAGATAAATGCTCATCGAAGGCTCGGCTAAGTCAGCTGCTGCCTGAGCGATCAATCTTTTTTCCGGATTCTTTACTTGTTTTCTTGTAAGATAAGGATTCTCTTTAATGCTTGACTCAATCAAAACTGCTCCGCCATAACTTTTTTCCACCAAGCCCTGCTGCTCCAGCAAATTCAAATCGCGGCGAATTGTCATCGGCGTAACCCCAAGTTTTTCCGCCAATTCAACGATAACAACAACCTTATGTTCATGCATTTCCTGCATAATCCTTTGACGACGTTCAGTCGCTAGCATTGCAACGCCCCTTTTCTTTTTGATTGGTTTCATTAACTTATATTATACCGTTAGCATGCAGTTCCAGCATTAAGTAATCCCCACTTACTTTCACTAAAAACGAACGAAAGCACCGCTAAAATCAATAGCGGTACTCGTTTAAACAGGTAATTGGTTTATTAAGATGAAACAATTACCTGACCAAATTAAATTTCTTAGCATACCAAGATGTAACAATCGGAACCAGCACTGCTGTAACTATAACACAAGTCGCGAGCAGAGCTGTCGCGGTTGGCACCATCGGTGCATAGACGGGATCAATAGCCGCCAGAGCAGCCGGAATGGCAACGGAATTACCAGCTGTAGATGCTGCTGACAAACCAGCTACACCATTACCGCCAGTCAATTTATCAGCTATAACAAGAAGGATGCCGCTGAAGATTACGACAGCAATCCCCATGAAGATACCAAGGATTCCACCCTTTACCAAGCTGTTGAAATTCAAACCACAGCCAAGCGCAAAAGCAAAAAACGGTACAAGGATTGGAATCGCAGGGCTTAAAAACTTACGCATGTCAGCATCAGTATTACCAAGGATCATTCCAATAATCAAAGGAAGTATTGCACCTACAAAGGTCTGCCAAGGAAAAGCAGCAAGGCCGACAACACCAAGAGTTACCATCGTGAAGAAGGCACCCGATTCCAGGCTCATAATTGAATAAGCTGCAACATCCTCTTTTTTGCCAAACTGGCCCATCAAAGCCATATACAAACCGCCATTAGTATCATTCATTGAGGCAACTATTGCAAGAACAGATAAACCTGCAAAAATACCAGAATCAATCATACCATTAGGAATAAATTTTGAAGCAATCACCGCCAAAATGGCTCCGGTTAAAAGTTTTGCACCAAGCAATGCGCCACCTTTGCGCAAAATAGTTGGTGTCGATTTCAAGTCAATGGTTGCGCCCATGCATATATAGAAAGCCGCCATAATTGGCATAGCGCCAGTCATCAAAGCACCCGTAAAAGAACCATAGGTTTTAGCAATAGTCGGGTCTATTGTATTAATAATAGCACCTAAAAATAAAGGAATAACCATCATACCGCCAGGAATTTTTTCAATAGATTGTTTGATCTTCAATTTGTTTCCCCCTAAATATTATCCTTTTTATTTTGCAAAGATTTTTACATTAAGCAAAATATATTACCTTTTAGATTATACTTATAACTTAACAAAAACGCAAATATTTTATGCCGTTTTCTAACAATAAACAACATAAAATATTTGCATTTTTAACATTATATAACTTTTATAAAGTTTTGCATAAAAAAAGCAGGTACTAAACCTGCTTTTTCTACTATCTATGTTGTATGCTTTTTTAACAGATCCTTGGCAGTTGATCGCCCGTAAGCATATCAACGATTCGTCTTCCGCCTGCAAGCGTGCTGATATATACTTTATCCGGATAATGATCCGTTACCGTCCCGATGATGGCGGCATCCTTGCCGTACAGTCGGTTTTCTTTCAATAATGCGACGATGCTGTCTGCCTGGTCACCGTCGGCGATAATCAGTACTTTTCCCTCATTTGCCATATACAGCGGATCCATTCCAAGCATCTCGCAGACGCCTTTCACTTCCTCCTTGACTGGCAGGGAGTCTTCGTGAATCTTAATACTGAATCCGCTGCCCCCAATCAGTTCGTTAAGGGTGGTGGCGGCGCCTCCCCTCGTCGGATCACGCATAACGCGAATAGCACCTGAATATTTTCGTATTACAGGTTCGAGCAGCAGATTGAGCGGAGCACAATCGCTTGTGATGTTGCTTTGAACATTCAGTCCTTCCCGCTCCAACAAAATTGCAGTGCCATGG
>CAZCMY010000160.1:0-2686 GCA_964500055.1 uncultured Acidaminococcales bacterium
TCAAATTCTTCCGTAAGGTCAAGTTTTACTTGCGGTGCTTCAGCCGGCACGAAAACAGGCGCCACTTCGCCTTTTAAACCTGCCAGACAACCCTCAAAAAACACTATCAATCCCTGACCGCCTGCGTCAACAACACCAGCTTCCTTTAAGGCAGGCAATAGTTCCGGGGTTCTTTCCAGTTCCGCACGTCCGGCAACAATTGCCTGCTGCAGAACTTCTGTAAATTCCCGGTCCTCCCGCACAGCATGGTAAGCTCCCTTGGCAATGCCTCTGGCAACTGTCAGGATAGTTCCTTCCACGGGTCGGGAAACAGCACGATAGGCATACAAAACGCCATACTGAAAAGCCTTACCGATTTCGTTATTAGTAGCAGCCTCTTTGCCAGCCAGTCCTTTTCCAATCCCGTGCAGGAGCTGTGAAAGAATAACTCCGGAATTACCGCGGGCCCCGAGAATGGCAGACTTAGCCGCTGTCTGACCCACCTCTCCTATTGTTGCATTTTCCAGTTTGCTGACAGCTTCTGCTACCGCTGCCATCGTATGCAGCATGTTAGTGCCGGTGTCACCGTCAGGGACCGGGAAAACATTAAGATTATTGATCATTTCATAATTATTTTCAAAACTTTGATAAGCACCCAGCAGCATCATCTTTAGCTGACTGCCATCTATCGCCGCTTCTTGTTTCATTTCCATAAATTACACCCTTTCTACTGTTTGCGACGTAAAAAGATTCCGATAACTTTTGGGCCCAAATGTGATGCAAGTACAGTTCCAATACCAGTTACAAGAATCGGTACCTCCGGATACATCTCCATTAATTGCTTTTTCAGGTTTTCTGCATCCTCAGGTGCTTCAGCATGTGCAATATACATAGCTTCAAAAGGGGCAAATTTCTCCCCTAATTCCAGCATTCTTCGCAGGGTTTTTGACCTTGTTCTGACTTTGTCCGCAATCGTCAGTTCACCTTTTTTATCTAAATAAACAATAGGCCTGATGCCAAGTAAATTTCCTACCAGCGCACCAACAGCACCTATTCTTCCGCCCTTTTGCAGATAAGTAAGAGTATCAACGCTGAAAATGGTTTCAGTTCTTTGCGCCAGGTCATTAGCGTAGGCCTCTGCTTCATCCAGGTCAGCGCCGTTTTCAATATATTCCAGAACTGCCATCGCCATGCCGGAAATCGCGTTGGCAGCAGTTAAACTATCAACGACACGGATATCCGCTCCCGGAACTTCTTTCATTACCTGTTTGGCAGCAAGACGTGCCGTTTGCACTGTGCCGCTGAGAACACCGTCTATTGCTATCATGATTATCTTTTTACCCTGTTCAGACAGCTCTTTGAAAATTGTCAAAAAGTCGCCAAGCGGCGGTTGGGAAGTTTTCGGCAGTTCACCGGTGGCATCAACCATAGCAAACATTTCTGCTAAAGACTTTTCACCATCTCGCCATTCAGTTTTGCCATGCCTTACGCTCAATCTCAGTTCATGACAACGGGAATCATTCTTTAATGAAGTTTCCCCCATAACGGCAGTACTATCCAATACAATATGTATATCAGTGCGCATTAATATTCCTCCTGCTTGATTCCGTTTAAGGCAGTAATGCGTTAATTATAAACAAGCCCTATTAATTGTAACATATCTGACCAAAAATCCCAAACTATACTGTTACCATCAGTTAGCAGCAGATAATCTCCTGCAATGCTGTCAGCAATCCTTCATAAGTAAAATCGTTCGGTAAAATAACCTTGACACCAGATTGCCAACATATCTCAGCTGTCGCTGGATTTTTGCACAGAAAAATGCCATCTTTCCGAGCCGTTCGCAACAAAAACTCTGCTTCGCGCGGTGTGTTAAGCAAAAAAACAGCTTCCGTTCCTTCGTAGATGCTGAAGGGCAATTCTCTTCTCTCAGTAAATACTATATTGATAGCTGCCTGCAGTCCAACCCATTCCTGACCATCCACGGAAGCAACTAATTCGCTCTGGTTTTTTAAAATACTATTTTGATGCAGACACAAAGGCTTTACAGGAATATAGTCAGTCCTGAAACCCTGTTGTAATAGTGCTGCAGCTGTATTTAAATCCTGTGCGGCAAATTTCAAAGTGTTTTTTTGAAAATTACTTAAAGAAGCAAAAAACAACCTGACGGCGTCAGGCGTAGAAAAACAAAGCCATGCTATTCTGTCAAACAGTTCTCTGCTTATAGCCGGCTTATTTATAACAGTTCTTTGGCTTACAGGCAATATTGTATGTTCTATACCACGTTCCTGCAAAACCTGTGCCAATTGATGCCTGCTGATATCGCCGGCAACATTTTCTTCGCACACCAGGTAAACTTGTTTAGACACCGTAATCCCCCTTAATAATTGCTTTAATTATAGCATACACCTTTTGTCAGACTCAAAAAAAGGCAAAAAAAAAGCCCTTACGAGAAGGGCAAAATGAGGGGCTGATTTATTATGTACTTAGTATAACATTTTTGTATACAATGTGCAACAGCCCTATTTAAATATTTTTATTATTTGAAATCTTCGCCTATATAGACAATACCTTCAGTATCTGCATCAGGATTGCGGGCTATGCGCATCGAATAACTGAACGGCAATGTAGAAAGTTTGCTTACTACCCAACCATCAGTGTTCGTTGCGACTACTTGTGTCGAAGTTATTCTTTCACCAGTGCCAGT
>CAZCMY010000161.1:0-2682 GCA_964500055.1 uncultured Acidaminococcales bacterium
AAATAGTGTTGACAAAAAATAAACGTTTTGGTATACTCAAATCCATAAATAAAATATTTATTGGCAATGAAGCCATCGCAGATTTCTGCGATGGCTTTTCTTGTTTAAAAGACAATGGTGTCTTGAGATTATTATCTCAGGGCACCTTTCTGTTTTTCTTGAAGGGGTGGTGTAGTAGACAGAAAAGCAAACCCGAGGTTATTCCAGCTTGTAAGAGCACATTTAAAAGGAGGATTACAAATGAAAAAAGTGTTGCGTGTTTTAAGTTTATGTCTTATGTCTTTATTAACAATTTTACCTACTGCCTTTGCAGAAGATCCCGCAGCGGCAGCAGCCGCTAAAATTGATACAGGCGACACCGGCTTTGTCTTAATGAGTGCCGCGCTTGTAATGCTTATGACTCCTGGTCTCGCCTTGTTCTACGGCGGTATGGTCAGAACAAAGAACGTATTAAGTACTCTTATGCAAAGCTTTTTTATCGTAGGACTTATTTCAGTACAATGGATACTTTGGGGTTACACGGTTGCCTTCGGTCCTGATATCAACCATTTGATTGGTGGTTTCGATTGGCTGGGGCTTAACGGTGTAGGTCAAGAACCAAATGCCGACTATGCAGCTACTATCCCTCATCTGGCCTTCATGATTTTCCAGGGCATGTTTGCTGTTATCACTCCGGCTTTGATCAGCGGCGCTTTTGCTGAAAGAATGAAATTCCCGGCTTTTCTGGTATTCACCCTCGCTTGGGCTACTTTCGTATATGATCCAGTTGCTCACTGGGTATGGGGAGTTGGCGGTTGGTTGCGTGAAATGGGCGTTCTGGACTTTGCTGGTGGTACAGTTGTTCATATCATCTCCGGTGTTTCCGGTTTAGTCATCGCTTTAATGCTTGGCAAGAGAAAAGATTATGGCAGAAAAGCTATTATCCCTCATAACCTGCCAATGGTTCTCATCGGTGGTGCTCTTCTCTGGTTCGGCTGGTTCGGTTTCAATGCCGGCAGTGCTTTAGGTGCTAACGGTTTAGCAGCAAGTGCTTTTGTAACTACTCATGCTTCCGCTGCAGCTGCTACAGTTTCCTGGGTAATTGCTGAATGGATGTACTCCGGTAAACCAACCATTCTCGGTGCAGTCAGCGGCTGTGTTGCAGGACTCGTTGCAATTACTCCTGGTGCTGGTTTCGTCAGCCCTCTCTCTTCCATAATCATTGGTTTGGCTGGTGGCGTTATCTGCTTCTTCTCTGTCAGCCTTATGAAAGCAAAACTTGGTTATGATGATGCTTTGGATGCTTTCGGTGTACACGGTGTAGGCGGCACCTTCGGTGCTATCGCAACCGGCTTGTTCGCCTCCAAAGAAATCAACCCGGCAGGTGCTGATGGTTTCTTCTTCGGCAACCCTGACCAACTCTTAACTCAAGTAATTGGTGTTGTTGCCAGCTGGGCAGTGGCCATCATCATGACCTATATCCTGATTAAAATCATCAGTGTATTCATGCCAATCAGATCTACTGAGGATGAAGAAAACAGCGGTCTTGATATTGCAGAACACGGTGAAAAAGCTTACGCTTACCAAGATCTTATTACCGAATTCAGCGGTGCTCCTGCCTTTATGAGTGCTCCTGTTCTATCTGAAAAAGTTGCTTTCCAAGTTGCAATTGAGGGGGATAAAAAATGAAACCGCTAACTAAAATCGAAATAATTACCCGCCCGGAAAAATTGGAAGAACTAAAAGTTGCAATGCAGGAAATTGGAGCGCCAGGTATGACCGTAACACAAGTTTACGGCTGCGGCCTTTCCAAAGGTCACAAAGAAGTTTACCGCGGTAAGGAAGTTAATGTTAATCTGCTTCCTGGTATCAAAGTTGAACTGGTAGTTTGTGAAGTTCCTGTGGAACTGGTTGTCGATACTGCCAAAAAAGTTTGTCACACTGGTAAAGTCGGCGACGGCAAGATCTTCGTTTACCCTATCGCTAATGCCGTCAGAATTCGTACTGGCGAAGAAGGCGAAATAGCTATTATCGACCCTGAAGATTAACATAAATAATCCCACACACAAAAGAGAAGAGCCCGGCACATAAGTGCCGGGCTCTTCTCTTTTATTGATGTTTTATTATAAACCATCAAAGACTTTAAGAAAACTTAAAGCCATCCTCACGGAACAAACTTAAACAGATTTCAACCACTTGCTTATCAAACCGAATGCCTTTCAGCCTGTCGATTTCTTCTAGCGCCTTATCAATGCCGAGTGCCGGCCTATAAGGCCTGTGAGCTGATATGGCTTCAACGACATCCGCTACAGCGACTATTTTAGCTCCCAATAATATTTCAGTATCACGCAATCCTTTTGGATAACCGGAACCATCAAGCCTTTCATGATGTTGCAGGAGGATATCGGCAATCGGATAAGGAAAATCAATATTCTTAATAATATCATAGCCAGCCTGACTATGAGTTTTGATCAAAGCAAACTCTTCGCTCAATAAAGCTCCCGGCTTGCACAAAATTTCACTCGGTATTTGAATCTTACCTATATCATGAATGCTTCCGGCTATGCTAATGCCATTTACATCGTTTTCCAGCAGATTCATTTTTTGAGCAATCGCCTTAGTCAAGGCCCCTACCCTTTTCTGATGACCAGCGGTATAAGGATCCTTCGCTTCAACTGATGCAGCAAGCGCATCAACTATCTC
>CAZCMY010000162.1:0-2646 GCA_964500055.1 uncultured Acidaminococcales bacterium
GCCAGTCAGGAAAGTGCTAAGCTAGATCAATTACGTAAGGACTTCATTGCGAATATTTCCCACGAACTGCGGACACCGGTCACTGTTATTCGGGGTTCACTGGAAGCAATCTGTGACAAAGTGGTTGACACACCGGAGCAGATTGAGGAATATCACCGTCAGATGCTTTCAGAAAGCATCTTCCTGCAGCGTCTGATCAATGATTTACTGGATCTTTCCCGTTTGCAGAATAACAATTTCCAGATAGAAAAAACACCGCTCAACCTTTGCGACGTTGTCCAGGATGTAGTGCGCAGCGGGCAGCATATCGGCAAGAAAAAGGCCGTTAGCGTAGAGGTCAGAACCGATGTTAACATTTATCCTTTTAATGGTGATTACGGCAGGCTGCGCCAGATGCTGATGATTTTCCTTGATAATGCAATCAAGTTTTCGCCATTAGGCGGTACGGTAGAAGTATTGCTGGCAGGTAATGTCTTAAAAGTTGTGGACCATGGCTGCGGCATACCAGCCAAAGATTTGCCCCATGTCTTTGAACGGTTTTATAAGACCAGGGTTGAAACCAATAAGAGCGGTACAGGGCTTGGTCTTGCTATTGCTAAAGAAATTGCCGAACGGCACGATATCAAAGTTAGTATGATCAGTGAACCTGATGATACTACAATTGTCATTATGGTATTACCGTTACCAATCAAAACTGCTGATGAAAAATAATGAGAAGAGCTGCCTCGCTAAGCGAGGCAGCTCTTTCTGCAACAGGCAGGATAAATATATATTTTAGCGAATCTACTAAGCAAACAGAGGTGAAACAAGTGATAAGACTAATGAAAAAAGAGGAAATTGATGACTTGGCTGTTTTGTGGCTTGAGACTTCATTAATTGCTCATGATTTCGTACCTGCTGCATTTTGGCAGGAAAAACTGCCACTAGTGCAAACAGAATATCTGCCTAAGAGTATTACCTATGTATATGAAAAAGAAGGCAAGGCCTTAGGTTTTTTAAGTTTTGTCAAAGAAAACCAGATTGGTGGTTTGTTTGTAGATAGTGATGTGCAGGACCAAGGTATCGGCCATGAACTGATAGACCAGGCCAAGCGTTTATTCAGTTTTTTGGAACTGGATGTTTATGCCCGCAATGAGAAAGCTGTGCATTTTTATTTGCGGCAGGGTTTTCAAGCGGTATTGGTCTTTAAAGGTGAAGATACAGGTGAAGAAAGTATAAAAATGAGGTGGATTCAATGAACTATGGCTTAAGAGACAAAGTTGTTGTTATAAGCGGAGGAACTTCAGGAATTGGTCTCGCAACAGCGCGCCTGGCTGCTAACGATGGCGCCCGGGTTTTCCTTATAGGACGCAGCGAGGAAAATGGTCTGTCAGCTCTCGGAATGCTGGACGCTGATCCGGAAATGGTTAAATTCATTCAGGCCGATGTGAGCAATGTAGATGGCTGTCAGGCTGCCGCCGAGGTGGTAAGAAACCTAGCAGGCAGAGTGGATGTTCTGGTCAATTCCGCTGGGGTTTACCGTGAACAGTGGCTGGAGCTGGTAACAGAAGATGAGTATCAGGAAATTATGGATATTAATGTTAAAGGTACTTTATTCCTGTGTCAGGTTATGCTGCCTTTAATGACGGAACATGGTTCTACAATTATCAATATCGCCTCCGATGCCGGCTTGGAAGGCAACTACGGCTGTCCTGTTTATTGCGCCTCCAAGGGCGCCGTAGTTGCTCTGACAAGAGCACTCGCGCTTGACTATGCTCCGCGTATTCGCGTAAACTGCGTCTGCCCGGGCGATGTTGCAACGCCGCTTGTCGAAAAGCAGCTGGCGGCCGGCGATTATACAATGGAAGAAATGGCTGAACCCTATCCAATTGGCAGAATTGGGCAGCCGGAAGAAATAGCGCATGTTATTTGTTCCTTAGCTTCTCCGTTCAATAGTTATATGACAGGTTCCATAGTTCCTGTTGATGGTGGTTTAACGGCCAAATAGGCTGTTATGAAGTATTGAAAGGAGCTTTTGCACCATAAAAATAGTGCAAAAGCTCCTTTTGTGATAATGAGGCATATTTTTTGTTGTGAGGATAGTTGTTTATTTTAGGCGAACCAGGCTTTTTTGAGAAGCAATAGAGCAGGCCTGATATGGTCCTCATTGATGCCGGCGAAGGAAAGCAGGATCTCCGGCTCAGCGTTGGCAGTGGCAGCCTGTACCGGTAAGATGCGTACACCTTGAGCCAGAGCCAGGGCGGCTAATTCTTCCGAAGTATTTTGGCTGCGGATGGCAAGGCGGATGTGTAGACCGGAGGCGTAGGAACGTACGGTGATGAGCTTGCCGAAGATTTCTGTCAATGCGGCTCGCAGCAAAGTGTTCTTCAAAGCGTAAAGCTTACGTAAACGGCGCACGTGACGTCGCATGTGGCCACCGGCAATAAATTCTGCCAGCGCCAACTGCTCAATAGTCGATGAGGTCTGGTTGTATAGTTGGGCGCAGGCATTATAACGTGACAGTAGTTTGGGAGGCAGTACCATATAACTGATACGCAGGGAAGGCATCAGGAGACGGGAAAAGGAACCGAAATAAATAACGTTGTCACCGCCGGACAAGCCTTGCAAAGCGCCGATGGGACGCGCAAAATAACGAAATTCACCATT
>CAZCMY010000163.1:0-2618 GCA_964500055.1 uncultured Acidaminococcales bacterium
CTATCGGCTGTCCCTGCAGCCAAATAATAAAGCTGGCCAGTTCAAGGGTTATATCCTTCAAAGAAAGTTCCTGCTTAATGCGTTGGGCTTCATTGTTACGAGCCTGCCACAGAAGCTCCGCCAGTTTTTCAGGATACATCTCTTCATGCCGCACTAATGGTGTCTTAATTTTTTCGATAGCCATCAAAGCAACATCAAGCTCACGTAGATAAGCTAACTGATCTCCCTGCTTGCGCAGATTATTTTGCCAAAGCAAAGCTTCCTCCTGCCGCAAAGCTGGCTTGAAAAAAGTTAAACAGGAACGCAGACGTCTCACTTTGACCCTTAGTTGTCGAAGTGTTATCCTCTCTAATGGTTTATGCAAAAAGTCCGTCCAGCCTTGGTTAACCAGAAAAATCTGCCAAAACAAATGACTGCTAAGCCCTGACTGGAAAGTGCTTTCTTGATACTTATCATTCAAGGCAGGGTTAAAAGAGCCTTGGTTTTGTTTCAGCCTGTCATAAACATCCGGTTCCACTAAAACTAAAACTGTATCCTCTAATACTAACTTCAGTAAAAGTTTCAGCTTTTCCTTACTTTTTTCCGTATACCCAAAATAAATATCATTTTGCCGCATAATGCAGTCATTGGTTACAACTGCGCCCTCTTCAAAACGGATGCAAAGTTTCAACTCGCTTTGCTTGCCTTTTAGTTCCAGACGTTGGAAGCGTCTTTTGACACTTTGTTCTTCGCCATGCAATATGATGCTTTTTTCTTCTTCCAGTTCTTCTACCGGCTGAACTACGAAAATCCCTCTGCTATTTATTTTCTTGATCAAATCATTGCGGTTAAGAGCTGCTACACTCTGCAGACATAACTCGCGTTTCATAATATTGCCTCAGTAATGTCTCTCATTTTTCGAAGACCTCTGCCGGCATCGGCTTGCCTTCCAAAGCAGCCAGAATATTCCTGGCAGTCAGAAGTGCCATCGCATCCCTTGTTTCGACCGTTGAAGTTCCTATATGAGGAGTGATTGTTATATTAGGCAAAGTCAGCAGAGGATGGTCACCCGGCAAAGGTTCGGGATCAACAACATCCAAGGCGGCAGCAGCAATCTTACCTTCTTTTAAAGCACGATAAAGGGCCATCGTATCGACCACCTTACCCCGAGAAGTATTAATCAGGCGTGCGGTTGGCTTCATCATGGCAAATTCAGCGTCTCCCAAAAGTCCCTTGGTTTTTTCCGTCAAAGGTACCATTACCATAATAAAATCAGCGTTAGACAAAAGCGTGGCAAAATCTGCATATTGAACGCCGAGTTCTGCTTCATCTGGCCGTCTATGCGTATTATAATAAACAACTTTCATCTTGCTGGCTTGCGCACGTGGCACAACTGCGCTGCCAATAGCGCCTAGGCCGATAATACCTAAAGTTTTGCCAGCCAGGTCAACACCAAAGCCAAGGCCTTTGTGTTCGCCCCAGGCACCGCTTTTCACATGTTCGTGTCCGCGGACAATCATTCTGGCACTGTCCAGAAGCAGTCCATAAGCAAGATCAGCTACAGCGTCGACTAACACACCTGGTGTATTACCGATACGCACGCCATGTGCCTGGCAAGCCTTGACATCGATATTGTCATAACCTACTGAAGCCTGTGCCACCACCTTTAATTTTGGTGCTTTGGCAAGCAAAGCTTCATCAATTTTAATGTTTCCTGCCGAAAAAAGTCCATCTGCCTCTGCCAGCAACTCATCAAAGGCTTCCTGAGGCATTTTGCCACCTTTCTGCCAAGGATACAAAGTTGTCTCCGCATCAAGTAAAGCAAAGGCCGGCTCTCTCATTCTGCCGCTGGCAACAACCTTCATTGTTTTCAGCATAATTTTCCCCTCCCCGTCCGGTTAACTGTCTTTCTCTTATTTTTTGGCCGGCACTATCTCCAGCCAGTAATTGTCAGGATCATTAATAAAATAAATACCCATGGCTGGATTTTCATAACAAATACAACCCATCTTTGCATGTTTAGCGTGGGCGGCTTCATAATCATCCACTTCAAACGCCAGATGAAATTCATTCTCACCAAGATTATAGGGTTCAGTACGATCCCTCAGCCAGGTCAATTCCAAAAGATGCCCTGTCTGGCCGTCGCCAAGATAAATGAGGATAAAACTGCCATCGGCAGCCTCCTTGCGGCGTTTTTCCTTCAAGCCCAATGCCTCTTCATAAAACTTCAGGCTTTTATCAAGATCAAGAACGTTAAAATTATTGTGTGCAAATTTGAATTGCATAATTATCTCCTCCTATTTCAATGTTTGTAATACTATCATGCTAGCCATAACCACGCCAGCCGTAATTTTCCCCAAAGCAGCCAAAAGCTGAGTTTTCATTGCCAGCAGCGCCAGATTCCAGGCATCAGCCTTACTGCTGTTTTTATTGTATTCTATGGTAAAAGCCATAATACCAGAACCGGCTACTCCGCCAGCCACCGAGCCAAAGAGAGGCAAAATAGCTGTTCCGACAATAACGCCCACTATTGTTCCGATACCAATAACGAGCACCGTTGCCCACGAAACATTCTTGCGTTTAATGCCAAAAAGAGAAATGAAAAACTCCCAAAGCTCTCCGGCGGCAAAAACCAACAA
>CAZCMY010000164.1:0-2555 GCA_964500055.1 uncultured Acidaminococcales bacterium
GCCAGCATCCACTTGCCGGTAACATCACCTACCGCGTAAACCCCCGGCACTGATGTCTCCATTTTTTCATTAACAGTGATGCCGTGACGCGTATAAAGGATACCCGCCTTATCCAGTTCTACTTTGTTGAAAATAGGTGTACGTCCTGTTGCCATCAAAACTTTTTCAGCTGAAAGCACTGTTTCTTTACCTTTGCTCTCTACCGTAACTTCTAAGCCTTCAAATCCATGCTTGATACCTTTAACCGTACTGCCTGTCATCGTCTTAATAAATTGTTTCCGCAAGGACAAACCCATGCGTTTTTGCATATCGGTATCACAGATAGGCAGAATGTTTGGTGCCATTTCGACAATAGTCACTTCGCAGCCAAACCCAGCATAAATGCCGGCAAATTCCACGCCAACAGCACCGGCACCGATAATGATGATGCTCTCAGGCACTTCACTCAAGCTCAGAATATCATCGCTATCAATGACGCCAGTGTATTCGCTGCCGGGAATAGGCGGCTTTGCAGGCACAGAGCCTGTTGCCAAAATTACTTTTTCAGCGTGGATACAGCGTTCTTCGCCCGGATTGTCGGTCACGATATGAACGCTATGAGCATCTATCAAATGCGCCGAACCTTCAACCAACTCTATCTTGTTGCTTTTGATCAGTTTTTCTATGCCGCTGCGCAGCTGATAGATAACATTATTCTTGCGCTCCATGATTTTATCCCAATCATAAGCATATTCACTGACAAACATACCAAATTCTTCAGAGTGGGTAATGTCGTGCCACTTTTCTGCACTTTTCAGCAAAGTCTTGGTGGGAATGCAGCCTCTGTTCAGACAAACTCCGCCCAAATCCTTCTTTTCAATCAGCAAAACCTTAGCGCCAAGCTGTGCGGCACGAATTGCGGCGACGTAACCGCCGGTACCTGCTCCGATTACACATACCTGATAGTTCATTTTTCCGCCTCCCAATTTTATCTTTTCAGCGTCCAAGCATCTTGGGCATATTTTGTAACTGATAATTCTCCGGCTGTCCCTTTTTCCTCAGCAGTCAGCTCTCCTTCAGCCAGTTCAATGCCCAGCGCTTCGGCAAAACCTGCTTCCATAGCAAGACGCGCTTCATCCCAAGTCACTTTTCTGTCTAAAGCAGTTTTCAGATCCATAACACGCTTTTTTAGCATGCTGCAGGTTTTTTCTCTTTCTTCGCTACCAACATGCAAGATTCCTGCCAGTTGCTCAGCAGAAAAATCAAGCAAAATGGAACCATGCTGCAAAATTACGCCATGCTTGCGCACCTGTGCGCTGCCAATCAGTTTCTTCTGACTAACTGTCAGTTCATAATGCGAAGGCGCATCAAAACAAGCCGCCGATGCTGGCTGTGGTATCTTGTGCGCATAAGCCGCCTGCGGTTTTGTCATTTCTGCGGTCAGCCCCAACTTTGCCAGACCAAGCAGCAGTCCACGGCTCAAATAACGGTAGGAAGCAGTAATCGTCATTGGCATATCAGGGTAATCCTCACCGACGATAATACTGTAAGTAAGTTCTTTAGCATGCAGGACAGCACGACCGCCGGTCAGACGCCGTACCACATCAATGCCTTGTTCCTGGCAGGCAGCAAAATTAATCTCGCGCTCGCCGTGCTGAAAATAGCCGATACTGACAGCAGCAGGCTGCCAACCATAAAAACGAATCGTCGGCGGCACCAACTTAGATGCATAAGATTGCATAATCGCTTCGTCTGTCGCCATATTGGCAGCAGCCGATTGAAACCCGGAATTGATTAAGCGCCAGGAAGCTGCGCCTTCTCTGTTTTGTGCAGTCTGCCATTGTGTTTCACTTAGCATCCTGCCACCCCACTTTCGGTGAAAGCTAGCTCTAATTCTTCTGCCGTCAAAGGTCTGTGGTAATTGTAGAGAACGTCGCGCGGCTTCTCATTATAATAGGGACGATTGCAGTCCTCACAACCTGTAGTGCGGAAAGCATGACCATCAGCCAAAACCTCCCGTAAGGACGGCACATTTATTTTGGTAATCCGTTCATCTTCACATTCAACAACAGTTGCCGCATAGCCTTTCTTCAATAACTCCAAGCCTATCTGCAAGCGACGATAACTGCTTCTGTCCGGCGGCTGCCGGTCAGCAAATTTAGTGCCCTTGAGCGGCGTAAAAGCAAAAAGTCCGACCGTTATCTGCCGTTCGTAACATTCGCAGATGACCTGCCACATTTCTTTTTCCGTTTCACCCAAGCCTACAATCAGATGCGTCGTCATTCGGCCGGGAAAACGTTCCGCGCAAGCGCACAATAAGTCCCAGCGATTTTGCCAGGAACCGCCTTTGATGGAGGCAAAAAGTTCCGGCGTCGCGACATCAAGGGCAAGGCCAAGACGTGAAGCCCCTTTGGCAAAAAGCTCCGCCGCCTGTTCTACAGTCGTGAAATGGCTGGAAACTACGACCGGCAAATCACCATATTTTTTGAATTCGTCCAATGCCCTGATTACCAGAGCATGACTGTCAGGCGTGTTCACAACCTGCAGGCAGGCTCTCTTTATCTTGCCAGCCTGAA
>CAZCMY010000165.1:0-2531 GCA_964500055.1 uncultured Acidaminococcales bacterium
GTCCGTCGGATTGCCTTCAGCATCAAATCCGCGCACAGATGGCTGTCCTTTGCCTATATCATGCAGCAGCAGCGCCCATCTTACTTCCAGGCTTTTTTCTCCAAACGATACTGCTTTCAAAGTATGGTTCCATACGTCGTAACTATGGAAATTAGGATTTTGAGGCACGCCGACAAGCGCCGATAGTTCAGGCAAAATAGGTATTTGTATTTCTTTGCCTTCCTGACGATTACGACAGGACTGCGAAGCCAGACCACTCTTGACCAAAGCATCCAGTCCGAGGTTTACGAATTCACCTTTCATCAGCTTGTTAATTTCCGTGCGAACCCGTTCCATAGACAACCCGCTGACTCTTGGCAATTGTTCAGTAATAGCAGCAAATACTTCCTCATCACAGGTTACACCCAATTGAGATATGAAGCGGCAGGCACGGAACATCCTGAGGGCATCTTCAGCAAACCTTTGCGAAGCTTGTCCAACGGTACGCAGTTCGCGGTTTTTCAAATCTTCCAGGCCATTGAAATAATCAATCACCCTGCCTTCGTAATCCAAGGCAATCGCATTGATTGTAAAATCGCGGCGTGCAAGATCCTCAGCCAAGGTTTCACAATACCAGACGCTTTCAGGCCTGTGTGCATCCTCGCCATAACTTTCACTGCGATAGGAGGCAACTTCGACAGAATTATCATCAACCACCACCATCACAACACCGAAATTCTGGCCCAATTCCTCGACAACACCAAAACCTTCGCTTTTAGCAACGGCAATAATTTCTTCCGGTTTGGCGTTAGTCACAACGTCAAAGTCTTCCGGCTCTTTTTCTAGTAAAAGATCTCGTACAGCACCGCCGACAAGATAGGCATCATAGCCGGCAGCCATTAAGGCCTTCAATATTTTATTGACATATTCAGGAATTATAAAGTCCATAGCTGCCCCCTATCTTAACTAATAGTAATATTAATGAATATTCGTCAAATAAAAACTTATTCCTACCCATCACCATTTTTCTTTTTTCCCATCATACTGTTTTAGAAAAAAAAATGACCGCTGCTCTTGCAGCGGTCATAAGTTTAACTACTGAATTTCACGAAAGAATTGATACCTAAACCAGGGCTTACCATCGGTTTTACCATATCCTTGGGGTTGATAGCAACCTCAATAATATGTGGTTCATTGTTGTCCAGGGCCTCACTAACAGCGGCAGCAAGTGCTTCCGGGCTGTCAACATGTTTGCCTTTAACGCCGAAAGCCTCGCCATACTTCACAAAATCAACATAGCCCGGCATCTCACAAGACGTAAATCTCTTATCAAAAAATACGGTCTGTAACTGCCGAATCATGCCCAAACCACTATTATTGAAGACGATCGAAATTATCGGCAGACAGTTGCTGGCAATAGTAAAAAGTTCAGAACCTGTCATCTTAAAGCCACCGTCACCGGAAATGCTGATGACGCGACTTGCCGGGCGTGCAAACTGAGCACCCATAGCCGCCGGTAAGCCAAAGCCCATTGTGCCAAGACCACCGGAAGAAATCCACTGTCTCGCGTATTGGATTTTCAGATTCTGAGCAGCCCACATCTGATGCTGTCCGACATCGGTCGTAATAATAAAATCGCGGTCTTTTAATACAGGATTCAAAGCCTTCAAAAATTTAGGGGCTTCCTCATCGCCACAATCCTCATCATTTGCAGGCCAGTCAGCTATTTTGTGCCACCATTCGCTGAGGTCTTTCCGCTCGCAAGCCTCCGTAAGCTTGTTCAGCGTTATCTTCATGTCGCCGGCAATACCTATTTCCGAATAAATATTTTTATCAAGCTCAGCGGGGTCAATGTCCATATGCACAATAGTTTTATGTGCTACATAACTGCCGCGCTCACCGGTAAGCCTATCATTAAAACGGCTGCCAAAAGCAAGAATGAGATCCGCCTCTTTAACAGCATTATTGGCTTTTTCGTGCCCATGCATTCCAGTCATACCTAGAAATAAACAACGATAAGCACTGCAGGCTCCCAAACCCATAAGCGTACTTACGACAGGAATTTGCAGTTTTTCAGCCAGGTCCATCGCATCATATTCGGTATTACTGTTAATGACGCCTCCGCCAATGAGCATTACTGGCCTTTGGGCAGAATTGATGGCTTCGACTGCTTTTTTAATTTTACTGCAATCAGGTTTTTCCGTTTCAATGGTCACCGGCTCTTCAGCAATGTAATCCAGCATTGCCGTTTGTACATCACGCGGCACGTCAATAAGAACAGGACCCGGCCTGCCAGTTTTAGCCAAGGCAAAAGCAAGCCTCATAGCTGTCGCCAATTGACTTGGATGTTTTACCAAAAAGTTGTGTTTAGTTATCGGCATCGTTATACCGGTAATGTCGACTTCCTGAAAGGCATCATGTCCTATCATTTCTGTCGGCACCTGTCCTGTAATAGCAACGACCGGAATGGAATCAAGAAAAGCAGTCGCCAGGCCGGTAACCAAATTAGTTGCACCTGGGCCTGAAGTAGCAATGCAAACACCGACGCGGCC
>CAZCMY010000166.1:0-2509 GCA_964500055.1 uncultured Acidaminococcales bacterium
AAGAGTTTAAACCAATTGCTGGAAGCATATGGGTTATTCAGTTCTGAATGGACTATAATAAATAGTATTAAAGTTCATGGCGAAATGACACAAAGTGCGTTAGCTGATTATTTGAACATTGAACAGGCGGCTATATCAAAAAGTCTGGGCAAGTTAGAAAAGAAGGGCCTAATTGAACGCAGGATTGGTATGGATAAAAGAGAGAAGTATGTCCTGCTTTCCCAAACAGCTATAAAGCAATATCCTGAATGGAGCAGAGTTATTGCTGAACACCGTGAGCAAATCCTGTCCCCCTTGCAGGAGGAAGAACAGAAGGGATTGACGCAGCTGCTCAATAAAATTCAACGGAGAGTTTGATATTGCTTGAAATCTTTTATTACTGGACATAAAATGAGTTAAAGGTTATTATTTATTAAGAAAACAAGACATCTATATTGTGTATTAATAATTTTGGTATAAAACAAAGTGTGAAATTCAAACACAGAATGTATTAAAGGGGATCAAAAAAATGGTGTGGATGGATTACTTTTTGCTGGCTGGCAGATTAGAGCAAAAACCTTTTATTAAAAGATATTTAGTCGTATTTTTGTGTACGATAGCTGTCTATTACGGTTTTTCCAAGGGACTTTCGGTGTTAAGCTGGGCGGGGCTGATGGTGACGACTTTTTCATCTATTTCGTTAGTGCTCAGACGTTGTCATGATATAGGTTTTTCCGGAAAGGTTACTGCACTTATTGTCATAGTATTCTCACTTCCTTTAATTAATTTGCTTTTTGCAATCATACTGGCGAGTGTAAAAAGCCAAAAGGGAAGAAATATATACGGATAAACACCTTTCTATGATTGGTTTTGTATGTAAAGTTAGCCTGATTTAAAGTCAGGCTTTTTTTATGTAAAAAATTATTGTAATTTTCAGAAAAACAAATTGCTATTATTACTTTGGCATAATACAATGGAAAAAAGAACCTGTAATTTTTATTTAAAACATTAATTGCTAGGGGGCGGGAGCATGATCGGACGTACATTGGCAGGAATAATAATTACGGCTTTTGTTGTTTTAACAAACACCGTCGTTTATGGGCAGGAAAGCAGATTTAAATACGATGATATGGGTTACTATAGCGAAAATCTGACCAAGGTGAAAATGAATGGCAAGTGGGGGTATATCGGCAAAAATGGTCTGGAAATAATCCCGGCTGTCTACGATGAGATTGGCGGATTTGGCAGGTTTGATAAGAATGACGTGGCAACAATAAAACGCGATGGCAAGATGGGTTATATCAACTTAAGCGGCAAAGAAATTGTTGCTCCAAAGTATGATTTAACAACAGATTTCGTTGACGACCGTGGTAAAGTCATGGCTGACGGTAAATGGGGTTTTGTTGATAAGACTGGCAAAGAAATAATACCTCTAATTTATGATGAAGCGCAGTTTTTTAGTGGTGATTATGCACAAGTAAAGAAAAATGGCAAATGGGGATTTGTCGATAAAAATGGCAAAGAAATTGGTAAGTTGATATATGACAAAATTTATCCCTGGGGTTTTGAAGAAGGCATAACAGCGGTTAAGCGCAATGACAAATGGGCATTTATTAATCGGGAAGGAATGGAAGTCATTCCGCCGAAGTATCAAGCAACTTCTCAGTGGTTGTTTGTTGATGGCTTGGCGGCAGTATTACAAGATGATAGGTGGGGATTCATTGATAATAATGGCCGGGAAGTGATAAAACCAATTTACAAGGGAGCGGGCGATTTCTTCGGCGAATTGGCACCGGTAATGTTGTTTAGCAAGTGGAAATATATTGATAAAACCGGCAAGACGGTTATAGATGCTGTTTACGATTCCGCTGACAATTTTTATGAAGGCGTAGCCGTTGTATCAGTAAATGGCAAATATGGCATGATTGATACATTAGGCAAGGAAATTGTTCCCGCAAAATATCAAAAGGTAGATTATCCCTTTGATCAGCTTATTCCTGTGAAACAAAACGGGAAATGGGGCTTTGCAGATAGAAGTGGAGCGGAAGTAATTGCACCAATATATGAAAAGATAAATTATCTGCGAGGCGGCTTGATTCCGGTAATGATCGAAGGCAAGTGGGGATACATCGACGATAATGGCAGAAAAATTACACCGCTTAAATATGAAAAAGTTTCGATTTGGGGATTAATGGAGGATTTGGCTGCTGTAAAAGAAAATGGCAAGTGGGGTTTTGTTAATAAGGATGGTAAAGAAATTGTAAAACCGAAGTACGATGAAGCTGGTTTGCTTTGGCATAATGCAAGGATGGCAGTTAAGCGCGACGGCAAATGGGGATATATTGATCCATCTGGCAAAGAAATTATTGCACCATTATATGAAGAGGCGCAGGAGTTTTCGTGGGATGGGTTGGCTGGAGTCAAACTCAAAGGCCATTGGGCTTACATCAGACCTGATGGTACTGCTGAGCCATGGAGTCTGAAATAGTAGCCGAGAAAGGTGGTATTTATTATGAAAAGAAAAAGAATC
>CAZCMY010000167.1:0-2495 GCA_964500055.1 uncultured Acidaminococcales bacterium
TCCGTATGCAGAACAGTACTTTACTTATGTTGATATGACACCTTGGGCAGGGTTTCGACCAAACGATAAGACTCTTAATGGATTTAAAAAGAAAATAGGCTGGAAAATAAAAGAAATTATTTTCAAATGATTTAGTCATAGGGGCGGGATATATATCCTGCCCCTATATCATTGTGGTATAATATAGAGTGCTGAAATGTGATAACATGGTCGTTAACGGCCGATGAAAGTAGTGAAAATACGTTTGGATAATAATAATGGACAGAAGAAGATTTTTGGCATAGACTATACTGATAATGAGCAGATAAAGGTCATTATCTACCTTTGTATAGGCGGAACAGCGGCATTAATTGAGTGGGGATGTTTTTATGGCCTCAATCACTGGCTGCATATAAATTATCTGCTGGCAACGGCTTTGGCGTTTATGTTTTCTACATTGTGCCACTATGTCCTGGGAAATATTTTTGTTTTTAACAGCGGCGCACGTTATGAACGGAAAAAAGAGCTGTCGCTGGTTTTTTTGGTAAGCACGATCGGCCTCCTGTTTAATTTGCTCTTAATGGGTTTGTTTGTAGGCTTTTTTGCCTGGAATGCCATGGCGGCAAAGGTTGCGGCAAGTGCTATTGTAGTTGTTTGGAATTATCTGTCTAGAAAAAAATGGATTTTTTAATTGAAAATAAATGAGAACGTTATGGGTGATGAAAAAGGTATGTTTAGAGAATGCGTTGATATAAAGCAATTTAAAAAGGTAATGATGGTTTTCAATCCTAATTCAGGAAGACAGTTGTTCAATGATCGTGCCAGCAAGGTAAATGAGGTACGTAATTTACTTAGGGATATGCTCGGCAACAGTACTTTCACTGAAGTTGCCATCAAATCTTTTGAAGAAGTCAGAAGTATTGCCAAGAGAATCTGCGACGAGGACTTCGACTGGGTAATAGTGGCTGGCGGTGATGGCACACTGAGGGCGATTACGGAAGTTTTTGTTGAAAATAACAAAATGCCTTATATGAGCGTTTATCCTATGGGTACTGTCAATCTGGTCGCCAAAGAGCTTATGATGCCTACAGATCCGGAAGAATGGGTGAAGAAAGTTTCTAATGGTTCGGTGGCGCCTGTTTGGCTTGGTCAGGCAAATAACAGAGTGTTCATGACTTGTGCCGGTATAGGCATTGACTCCATGGTTATTGATAGCATTTCGGAAACAGAGAAAAAATATTTATCAAAATTTGCCTATGTCCTTCAAGGTACGGAACTGGTTAAGCGTGAGCTTTTATGGAAAGACTGGCAGTATAAGTTTCAGGTGATGATTGACGATGACGGCGTCTGGCGCGATGCGGCTTCTGTGATTGTAGCTAAGAGCCGTTATTATGCCGGTTGGTTCTCGCTGGCGGATGGTGCTTCTCTTTCTTCACCCAAATTGCATGTTTGTCTTTTCCGTGGTGTTAATAAACTGAATTTATTAAAATATCTGGCACTTATAGCTACGGATGCTCTTGCTACGGATAAATCTGTGGAAATTATTGAAGCAAAAAAAGTAGAAATCAAATGCAATACAGAAAAATTCGCGGCAGAATTGGATGGCGATTGTCTGGTAACCTCACCTCTTAGTATCAGCCTGATTCCTAGCCCGATAAAGTTTATTTCGTAAGGTGGCGTTCAAGTGAGGAAAAATTGGCTTATAGGTGTTTTGTTCATAGTCTGTTTTGCCATTGAAACATTTTTTGCAGAACGTTTTTATCAAGAAATAGTGCCTTTCCCGAATGAGGAGTTTTGGTTTACTGCTCTGAACCTGTTCTTGCGCGATGTGCTGCTGATAAGCACTTTCAATTTGCTGTATATCGTGCGTAAGAGAATCAGAGACAGGGTCAAACGCTATTTCCCGGTTGTTATTATTGGCGTAGGCTATCTTGCCTTTGCCTGGTTTATGGTCAATTATCTGAAGCTTGATTGGGGCTTTTTGACTTTGCTGTCTGTTTTGGCTGGTTTGAACAATAACATTCTGCTTTGTCTTCTGGCGGCGATGTGTTATCATAAATGGCCAAATCACGGCATGAAGGCAGTTTATTTCTTTGTTTATCTTACCAGCTGCATTATCATGCTTTTTGATGCTGTTTATTTTTGGACAACTTCGATGCATGTTGAAAGTGTTTTGTTCAGAAACCTGAATTATTATTCCATCAAGGGTGTTCTGGAAACATCAAAAGCACCTTTTCTTATCGGTGTAGCTGTTATCATTATTCTCATATTACTACTATTCAGAGTCAGCAAACCGACCAGTAAGAAACCTAATTTTGCCTGGTCGCTTTTTTGCGTATCTATTTTTTCTCTTTCTTTAAATTTCTCGTATTTATCGATATCTGATGGTACACATTTTGCCATCGACAAGGTTGGCGGTCTTTGGTCAGAGGCTGAAATCGAAGCAACAAGACAAAATTACCGTAATGCGGTAGCGATGCCAGTCAACGTCAATTTTGTCAGCAAGGCACTTTTTG
>CAZCMY010000168.1:0-2474 GCA_964500055.1 uncultured Acidaminococcales bacterium
ATTTTGTCATCACTAATCTGACTAATTTCACGATTTCATACCACAATACCGAAGCACAAGCAATGCCAACAGCTAAAATAATCTGTTGCCAAGTAAGCGGCGCAAGTTTAAGAATGTCTGCAACAGGTGTATAAAGCATTATAATTAAGCCCAAAATTACACCAACATTAACAGCTGCGATCACTTTATCACCTCTAAGGCGTAAAATTGACCTGATAGCAAGTTCCGATTCCGAACTATTTACGTGAACAAGCAGCATATTTGATATAAACATAATCGTTAAGCCCATTGTTCTTGCCAATGCTGCATTATCAGGATATTGCTCCAGAAAAGTCAAATAGGTACCAAATGCTGCCCCGAAGATAGCAAAACCTTGAAAAAGGCTCTTTGTTAAGCTATTAAGATTAATAAGTTTTTCCTCCATCTTGCGAGGAGGTCTCTCCATTACGTCTGTTTCCGCCGGCTGCCGTTCCAATACAATTGAGCATGTAGGATCAATTACAAGTTCTAAGAGAACTACATGTACAGGTAATAATAACAAGCAGGTTGGATTAATTCCCAATAAAGGTGCCAATAGAGCTGCAAACGCAATTGGAATATGAATGACAATAACGTAGCCAAAAGCCCTTTTTATATTATCGTAAATTCTTCTGCCGTCTTTTATGGTATCAACTATGGTAGAAAAATTGTCATCCAGTAAAATCAAATCGGCAGCTTCACGTGCAACTTCTGAGCCACGTTTGCCCATAGCTATACCTATATCCGCATATTTAAGTGCCGGTGCATCATTGACGCCATCGCCGGTCATAGCAACAATTTCACCGTTTGCTTTAAAAGCCTGCACTATACGCATTTTGTGCTCAGGAATAACTCGTGAAAAAATACTGACGTTCTTGATTTTTTCCTTTAATTCTTCCTGGCTCATTTTATCAATCTCATCACCGGTAATAATTTTATCACTATCAGCCATGCCTATCTGTCTGGCAATCGCACTGGCAGTTATACCGTTGTCACCTGTTATCATAACAACCCTTACACCAGCCTTGATACAAGTTTCAATATCTTGTTTTACAGAATCCCTTGGCGGATCTGCAAGGCCAACCACACCGCAAAATTGCAGCTTGCACTCCACCAGATTTTCCGGCACATCATTTATATTTGATAAAACCATTTCACCAACTGCTATGACTCTAAGTCCTCTCTCTGCCATAGCGTTAATTTTATTTTCTATATGCGCCAATTCCAATTGCGTTAGCGCACAAAGCTGTAAAATTCTTTCTGGTGACCCTTTTGCCGTAACCAAAATCTTTCCGTCTTGTGTCCAAACGTTCCCCATCATTTTTGTTTCGTTAGTAAACGGATATTCCTTAACAAGTTCACCGCCAAAAAGCTCTTCCCTGGAGATTCCCTGTTCTTCGCAAAAAACAATCATCGCTTTTTCCATAGGATCATAAGCATCTGCCTTGCAGGCCATGCCCATAACTTTGTTTAACTTTTTATCGTCTCCTGCTGGATTCCAATTATCCTGCACCTTCATCTGGTTCATTGTGATTGTTCCGGTTTTGTCAACGCAAAGTACGGATACTGCACCTAATGTTTCAACCGATGGCAATTTTCTTACAAGCGATTGTTTTCTTGCCAGACGCCAGGCACCCATAGACAAAAACACAGTTAAGATAACGGGGAATTCCTCTGGAATCATCGCCATTGCCAGGGTTATCCCACCGAGAATACTCTCTATAATCCTATCTTTAAAAGCATGGTCGGATAAATTCAAATAAGTAGCTATCCCGACAAGTGTAAACGAAATCATTGCAAATGTTCCGAAAGATTTGACCATTTTTTCCGTTTGCTTTTGAAGCGGGGTCTGTATGCTTGGAGCTGTTACAACGTTTTTGCAAATTTTTCCATATTCAGTCGATGCCCCAATCTTGTCCACTAAAATAGTTCCTGTGCCTTGCGTTACAAGCGTACCTGCATAGCAATAGTCACGTCGCCAGTAGTCTGTGCTGCCCGGCTCAACTTCTTCGCTGGTTAATTTCCAAACTCCTACAGATTCACCTGTGAGAGATGACTCATCAAGAAGTAAAGTACTGGCCTTTAAAACAATACCATCTGCAGGTACTTTCAGCCCTTCAACGACAAACATTATGTCGCCAGGAACTAAGTCTGAGCTGTTTATTGTTTGTTCCACGCCATCTCGTAAAACATTAATGCGCGGAGCGGATAAATCTTTTAATGCTGCCAGCGTCTTATCTGTCCGCCATTCTTGTATGACTTCAATACCGATCACGGCGACAACAAATATCAGCATAATTGCGCCATCTTTGGGTTCACCTAGAAGGAAATAAATAACTGATGCAGCAATCAGTAATAAAAACATTGGTTCACAAACAACACGGAACATTTTCAAAAATACACTTTCCTCTTTTTTAGGTACGAGTTCATTTTTACCAAATTGCTGTTGAAGTTCT
>CAZCMY010000169.1:0-2455 GCA_964500055.1 uncultured Acidaminococcales bacterium
AATAACCGTAGAATAAGGAGGTAGTACAGTTGGAAGATATCATAAAAGTTGGTGAAAAGGCACCTGATTTTACTTTGAAGGATCAAAGCGGTGCGGATGTTGCCTTAAGCGATTTTCACGGCAAAAAAGTCTTGCTGTCCTGGCATCCTTTGGCTTGGACTTCTGTTTGTACTGACCAGATGAGAGACTTGGAGAGAAACTACAGACGTTTCGAAGAAAAAGGCGTAGTTGTCTTGGGAATGAGTGTGGATTCGGCTCCTTCCAAATCAGCCTGGGCGAAGATTTTGCTGCTTAATAATGTAAGAATTCTTGCTGATTTTCATCCATTGGGTAAGGTGGCAAAAGAATACGGTCTTTTCAGTGAAGAATACGGCGCTTCCAAAAGGGCGAATGTTCTTATTGATGAAAAAGGAATCGTAAGCTGGGTTAAAAAATACGAAATTCGAACGCTGCCAGATGTAGAAGAAGTCATAGCACAATTGTAAAAATTCAAACCTAATGCCGAGGCTATCAACCTCGGCGTTTTTATTTACATCCAAATATACGCTTAATTTTCTACCTTTTTACCTAAGAGTATATTATAATTAAACATAATTATTTAGTGATAATGAAGGTCTTGGTGTGGTTATGATGAAAAAAATTATTTATTTGCTTTTAAGTATATTGATTATGGGTTTTATTTTTGGCAATTCAATGATGGATGCAGTGGATTCTAACAGTGAAAGCAGGTTCCTGACAGCTTTTGCGCAGAATGTTTTAAGTTGGCTGGGCTTTCATGTGCCAATAGCAGAATTGCATCATGCCATCAGAAAATGCGCACATTTTACGGAATTTGCTTTGGAATCCTTTTTTGTCGCCAAAACTTTGGCTGCATTCAGAGTGCGCCGCCAAACATGGCTGGCTTATGCTTTACTGATAGGACTATTGACTGCGGTAATTGATGAAAACATTCAACTTTATAGCATTGGCCGCTCAGGGCAGGTAACTGATGTTTTACTGGATTTCAGCGGTACAATAGCAGGCGTAGTTATGGCGATACTTATCGGTTCTAACAGACGATAGTAAATACTTACTGAATAACAATAAACTGTGGGAGGCACAATTATGGCAGAAGATATTAAAAAGGAACAGCGTGAAATGGGCGAAGAGGAATTCTTGGAAGTAGCCGCCGCAGTTCGTGAAAAAATCAAAAACTCATCAGAACTAAAACAGGATGGCAAAAATGTCACGTTGGAAGTTCTTGACGCTATTATCAGATCTGTTGAAGCACATGGCGTGAAACAGCATGGTCTTACTAAGAAAAAGAAGCAAATAGCGCTGACCGTTTTCGAAAAGATGGGTAAAGCGGAAGATAATACAGAAGAAGAAAAAGCGGTTTTTAATGCTTTGGTATTTATTACATTCCAGGGTATTACACAAGCAAAATAGAGATAGGCAGCTTTGAGGGGGCTGGGATTTTGCAGATTACAGAGAAATTATATGAAAATAATTCATTGTTAAAAGAATGCTTGGCCAAAGTTCTGTCTTGCACTAGAAAAGACAAGGAATATGAAATCGTGCTTGATAGGACTGTCATTTTCCCGGAAGGTGGAGGACAACCCAGTGATAAAGGCTGGATTAATGGCACTGTTATAACGCATGCGTTGGAAAAAGATGGTCAGGTTTGTCATTATTGCAATGAAGCAATAGATGTAGGCAGGGAAGTCTTGGTTAAATTAGACTGGGCTAGTCGTCTCGACCACATGCAGCAGCATTGTGGCGAACATTTGCTGTCTTACGCTTTCTGGAAGCTTTTTGGTGCCAATAATATTGGTTTCCACATGAATGAACAATCAGTATTCGTTGATCTTGATAAAGAAATCAGTCCTGAAGAAGTATTGCAGGCTGAGGACTTTGTTAACGCAGAAATCTGGGAAAATAAGCCAATTACTGTCAGCTATATCTCCTCGAAAGAGTTACCAGATAGAGAAATGCGGAAGAAGAACGAGACTATCAAAGGGATTCTACGTGTTGTTTCTGTTGAACATGGCGATAGCTGTACCTGTTGTGGCACACACCCGCCGACTACCGGCATGGTAGGAATTATTAAAGTTATTGGAGCCGACAGGCATCGAGGCGGCATGCGCATTGAGTTCGTCTGCGGCAGACGAGCGTTATTGGATGCTCGCCGTAAACATGAAGCAATTTCGGAGACTAATGCCTTGCTTTCCGTCAAGCCGGAAGAAGTGCCGTCAGCAGTAAGAAAACTGAAAGACGAACTGTCAGAAATTACTGCGAGGCTTAAAAACAGAACGCTTGAGCTTTATCAGCTGCGCAAAGAGGGACTGATGGCAAATGCTTCAGTAGACAGTAATGGCACAAGTCTTGTGCTGGTTTTTGAAGAAGAGTGCACGGCAAAAGAAGCAAAACTTTTTGCCCAGGTCCTTACGACTGATGAAGAACAGGTGACTGCTGG
>CAZCMY010000170.1:0-2450 GCA_964500055.1 uncultured Acidaminococcales bacterium
GCGCCAACGCCGTCCAAAGCTTGTACCGGACAATTTCTGATGCACAAATCGCAGCTATCAATACAAATACTTGCTGCACGCTGATCCGATTCTATTTTCATATCTGTCAGTATTGCGCCTACGGTCAATAAGTTGCCGTATTTTTCATTCAACAGCAGCGAATTTTTCCCCAAAGTACCTAAACCTGCCTGCACTGCCGCATGCTTCATTGAAATCAGCCCACGTCCTTCCATTTTTTCATTGTTCCAATATTCATACGGTCCATCGCAAGGAAGCGGAACAGCGATTTGACCATAAGTTTTTTCCAAAAATTGCGCAGTCTCAAAAGCTATCTTATCGACAATAGGACAGCTTATTTCATTATAATGAGCATAAATAATACGGGAATCAACCTCAAGCAGTCCTTTCGGTAAAGCCATGGCAATGACAATAACAGTTTGGCAGTCGGTGAATATATCCCGAGGCTGAAAACCCTTCGGCGCTTCTCTAAACCTCTCAGCAGCAGCAAACCCGCATAAGTCGGCTCCCAACCCCAGTACCGCGTTTCTAATCTCTTCCTTCATTAAATTACACCCCTTGTCATAAAGTTTACTGTTTGATATATTTCCCTGCTTCCAACCAATAGCTTTCATCCCACCAGCGAATGGCAGCCGGTGAAGGTGATGGCAGAACAAAAACTACCGTCATGCCAATCGTTTTATCCTGTCTCCCATAATGGATATTAGCGCTAGAACTCAATCCATAATAACTTTGAGCGGCTCGCTTGCTGGTAAAGCACAAAACCTTTGGCTGATACTTAACAATTTTTTCTTCAAAGGCTTCCTTATCAAAATCATGCTTCTTCAGCACCTTGTCCATGCCAAACTGTTCCTTCGCCATATCGGTCAGGCCAATACCGGCATCAAGAACATGACGAAAATCTTTTGCATCCATCTTTTTCTTAGTCAGGCCCATTTTATAAAGCATTTCCCAGAATTTATTACTATTATTGGCATAATAAGCCCCTGCCTTGGCAGAAACATTGCCCGGTGCCGTACCGCAGAACACAACTTTCAAACCATTTGCCAGTATATCAGGCAACACCATATCTTAATCCTCCAACTAATAATTCGACTTTATTTAATACTAAAATGGCAATTTATCCTCCATCAGGTGATGAAGGTCAATAGTTTCACCATCGACCACAAAAGTGCCATCGCCGTTAGCGTGAAAAGTCCGCCGCTCTTTACGTTCGTTGTCCATCCAGGCTTTCACACCCTGCAACAAAACAATACCAGGATCCTCGATGTAACCAGTCACGCGACATTCCAGGCAGGCAAGACTTTCGGCAACCAAAGGAGCAGCGACCTCGCTCGCCGGCAATGGAGTAAGCTCAAACTTCTTAAACTTATCGGTATTCTTGCCCGAACAGTCGCCAATTCTGATAACCTTTTCAATAATATCGACTGTTGGTACATTCAAAACGCATTCTTTCTTTTTCATCAAAGCCTTAAACGAATAGTTCCAGGCACCGGTAGTCAAAGCCAAAGTTGGTGTAAAATCTGTCACCATATGCCAGGATATCGTCATGAGGTTGTTTTTCTTACCATCATTCGTTGTAACCAAGATAACGGGTCCCGGTTCGAACAACATAAACGCTTTATTTAATGGCAGTTCTGTAAAAGTCATTATTATACACCTCTTTACTTTGCTACTTTAAAATTTACAGTATGTGAGAATTGTTCGCCACAAATAACTTTGTTCCTGCAATAATTCACGTTTTAACGCAAAAGTGGTCCAAAGGGGACTGTCCCCTTTGGACCACTAGCAGCTTTTTATTACCAGAATTACAACCACCTAAACTTTTTTCACTTCATTACCGTTAACAATTATCGCCTGCTTGTTATTGATCGCAAGTAAATTGCATTTATCTCCATAGGTATTAATGATTTCTTCTACAGCCTCTGCAAAAGGGAACTCTCCTTCATGCGGCAAAAGATAAAAATCAACCAACTTCAATGCTTCATAAGACGCCAGCTCCGGAGCTAATTCTTTAGGATCCATTGGCTGCACATATTCAACATTAGGCGCAGTAATCATTCCGCCTGCCGATTCGCCAATATAAATCATTCCTTCGCTGACACGCTTTGCAATTAAGTCCAAAAGATTTTTCCTTTTCAATTCCTGTAATAAATAAAAAGTGTTGCCACCGGCAATATAAAGATATTTTGTTTGCTCTATCTTTTCTCTTGCCGCTGCTTCTGATGCAGTTGCAACATCAAGAATTTCCACAGCAAAGCCAAGTTCTGCTAATTTATTTTGAGCCTTTGCAAGATGCTTCTTATATTCATCAACGTTAGCAGCAGTCGGAATAAAGACCACCTTTTTCTCAAATTCCGCACTTACAAAATACTGCTCAAATAACTGTGCCGTACCGGCAAAGTACGAGGTTAAAAATAATTTTTTCAAAA
>CAZCMY010000171.1:0-2430 GCA_964500055.1 uncultured Acidaminococcales bacterium
GCAATCTGGTACATGATGGCAGTCATTGGCAGTGTGCCGGAAAGAATCTGACCGGTCATCATACCCGGCAGAGAAACGATACCCATGCCAACCATGCTGTTTAAAGTAGGCAATAATGCTGTTTCCAAGGCATTATTAACATAAGGTAATAAGATTTTTTGTGGCGTTGCGCCAAGATTCAGCAGAGAATCTATTTTTGCGCGCTGACTTTTTAAACTATCGGAAAAAGATTTTAATGCCAAAGTTACACCAGTCATGGTATTGCCCATGATCATGCCGGCAATTGGAATGGCATATTGCGGGTTGAAAAGATTCTGTCCAACGATGCCAACAACGAAAAAGGCCAAGGTGGAGAGACCGGAGAAAGCGATGGAACCAGCCACAATAATTCTAAATTGTTTGTTCAGGCCAGGGCTTTTTCCCAAGGTGCGTTTGATAGTGAAACCAATCATGGCCAGCAGATAAAGAGTTGTAAATAAAGGATTTTGATTGTCAAAAATATAGGTCAGGACAAGACCTGCCAAAATCAACTGTATCGTCATGCGGAAGCTGGCAACAATGAGCAGCTTGGTTTGGTTGATTTTGGCATGTTTCATGATTGCTAAAACAACGATCAATAGCAGATAGACTGCACTGAATTGTATAATTCCCAGTTCGACGACTTCACGCATAGTTATTTTCCACTCTTTCCAGCGCCAAAATATTCTCGCTGAATTTTTCTGTCAAAGCTTTGTCGTGGCTGACAGCAATGACCGTAATGCCTTCTTCATGGCAATAAGCGATGATATTTTTCATCACATGGTTTGCTGTTTCACTGTCCAAAGCTGAAGTAGGTTCATCAAGCATTAGCACAGCAGGGTGAAAAGATAGGAATATTGCCAGATAGAGACGTTGTTTTTCGCCGCCGGACATGGTGTTGGTTATAGCATCAGGCTCGAAAGGCAGGCAGCAGATTGACAGAAAATTTTTAATTTTTTCGTCGCTGGGCAAACTTTTCTCACGATGTTCATAGAAGGCAGCAAAATTATCACGGATGGAACCGTCAAAAAGGAAAACAGCCTGACTAACCAAAAGAACTTCCTTGCGCAGCTCGATGGTGTCAAAGTCTTCAAGGTTACGGCCTAAATAAAAAAGCTGTCCATGAGTCGGTGATAAAACGCCGTTTAAAAGACGCAGCAGAGTAGATTTGCCTGCACCGCTAGGACCGGTAACGAAAGTTGTTTTGCCGGTAGGAATTTCAAGGTCAGCAAAACATATTTTGTCATGAAAGCAAAGTTGTTGAGCTTTAAATAAAAAATCCGCCAAGAGTAAGTCCTCCGTAAATCAGTATTTGCCTTAATTATAGCACTATGTTAAACGCTGGCACTTAGGACTTTTTCTTCACAGAATATTCACTTAAGAGAAAAGGTATTTATATTTTATTGTGGAAATTATATAAGATTAGCAATTGGAGGTGAGGTTATGAGTTTTCGCAGTGGAAAGAAAGCAGTGGTAATTGCCGCAATGGCAAGTTTTTTCATGGTTAATGCCATGCCTACCGTAAATGCGAGTATCCTTGGTGATGTTCTTAAAGTCGGTGGCATTGGCTATCTGGTCGACAGATATGCAGATGAACTGAATGATTTTATTAATGCACTTACGGCCAAACATGGTGTCAGCAGCGAATATGCTACTAAAGTTGTGCCGATTATCACTCTTGGCAGTGGTGGCTATATCGGCGCTGCACAGATTTCAGGACCGCAGGAACTGGTCGATCAGTGCAAGGCGGCTTTGCAGCTCGAGGGTAATTTTATGAGCAATACTTTCAGAGTCAAGGCTTTGATACCAATTGACTCCAAAAACCCGACTAATTTTAGCCGTGTGCAGGGCGTTGGTGTTTCTGCTCAGATCGATGTTAAGATTTAAATAAGGAGGACGACTATTGGATAAGATAATAGATATAGAACGGGAAGCAGAAAAAATCTGTCTGTGGGGCGCGGCACGTGCCGGTGTCATAGTTGTGGCTCCGCTGGTTGGTACGATGGCCCTGATGGCCAATGAAGTCTATATGATCATGCGGCTGGGCGAACTGCGTGGCGTGAAGCTGGAAGAAAGTGCGGTTTTGGGACTGCTATACTCATTAGGTGGTTCTTTTGTCGGGCAGACTTTGGTGACGCTTATTCCTCTGGCACCTGTCCAGGTACCTGTCGGTATCGCTGTTACCTATGGCGTCGGCAAAGTAGCAAATGCCTGGCTGAAAGCTGGACAGCCACAGGATGTAGCCCAGTTCAGAGAAGTATTTGAAGAAGCACGCGATGAAGGCATGACTAAATTTAAAGAAATAGCAGGCCTTGAATGCAAGGATAAGCCGTTGGGCGATGAAAGCAAAAGCTTCAAGATGGAAGCCGAGTCCGTTTTTCAAAATATCAAGGTGAAGGCTGATACGGCAGC
>CAZCMY010000172.1:0-2410 GCA_964500055.1 uncultured Acidaminococcales bacterium
ACCGACTGCTTGCAGGCGATTTGTCGCGTGTGGAAGCGGCCAGAGGAACTCTTCAGCTCTTGCCTTTTTTCGCACTATTTAATTGTGATTGAAAGATTCTATTCAATAAAGATCAATTCCATGCAATCGTTAGCTTTGCGTTCATTTTCCGCTACCGTTCTGGTAGAGGCAGTTGTAGCCACTTTTACTGTTTTGCCAGCTTTGCGCAGCTCAACGCTTTTCGCAATCGCCTGTGCCAATTTGCCATAGTTCCAGGCAATGAAGAAATCCCATTCCGTTTTCGTTTCCAGTTTTTGTTGGCGTGCCAGCACAAGCATGATGCGGTCAATACCAACGGCAAAACCAGTTGCCGGGCAAGACTTGCCAAAACCCTGCATCATTTTGTCGTAACGACCGCCGCCGCAAATTGGGAAGCCCATATCAAAGGTATAAACTTCAAAGACCATGCCCGTATAATAATCAAGGCTGCGAATCAGACTCAGGTCAAAACGAATGACATCTGCCACGCCGTATTCTTTCGCTAATTGGTATATTTCCGATAAATTGCGCAGAGCCTGCCTACTTTTAGCGTTTTTAACAGTTTCCTGCAGTTCGTCAAGCAATGCCTCGTCGCCGTGCAATAACAGCAACCGCTGGAAAATGCTTTTTAAGTCTTCTGACATAGACAAAGTTGCCAAAAGTGTTTCTAATCCTACTAAATCATGTTGAAGAACTCTTTTTTTCAATTCTTCAGCCTGATCATCATTAAGTCCGGCTTCTTCCATCAGACCGGTTATAAAATCACTGTGGCCGAGGCTTACCGTGAAATCACTCAACCCAGTTAAGCGCAGCGAAGAAATAGCAAGCGCAAGTACTTCTGCATCAGCTGAAGGTTCAGCCGCACCCATCAATTCTACGCCCGCCTGGCTGAATTCGCATTGACGGCCTGCCTGTGTTTCCTCATAACGGAAAATGTTGGCAAGATAGGAAATGCGTTTGATCTGTCTGCCATCATTCAGTCTGGTCGACACCATACGGGCAATCGGCTTCGTCATGTCACTGCGCAGCACCAAAGCCTGGTTGTTCCTGTCAAAAAACTTGAAGCTGTCTGACAAAAGACCTGTACTTTCATCTACAAAAGTGTCAAGATATTCAAAGGTAGGCGTTTCAACTTCATCATAACCCCACGCCATAAAATTATTTATAATGCTGTTTTCTATCTCCCTTTTGACACGTGCCTCCCCTGGCAGCACATCTTTAGTGCCGTAAGGAATCTGCAGAACTTTCTTCTTAGTCATTGCTTGCTTCCCCTTTTTTGAAAGAGTTCAATACATTGCGGTAGCCATCAGCGCCATAAACCAGACAGCGTTTGACACGCGAAATAGTCGCCGTGCTGGCACCAGTCTTTTCAACGATTTCATCATAGATGCTGCCTTCATCCAGCATTCTTGCAACTTCAAGTCTTTGCGCCATAGCTTTTAGTTCACTAACGGTACAAACATCTTCAAAAAACTGATAGCATTCCTCTTCATTCTTCAAAGAAAGTATCGCCCTGAATAATTGGTCCGTCAAATCGTCTTTAAGTTTATTCGTAATGCTCATAATGCACCATCCTTAATAACTAGTTTAGTTTTCATTGCCTCTTATTTAATACTTTAACACTTTATTATGTGAAATTGCAAGATTTTTTTGCTTCCTATTGACAACAAACAAATATGTGTGTATCATTATCCCATAACTTCATATTTATTCATCAAGAGTAGTCGAGGGAATGGCCCAATGACGCTACGGCAACCATCACAACCGTGAACGGTGCCAAATCCTTCAGGAATCACCTGACAGATGAAGCCGTACTTAAAATGACTTTACGCGCCTCTTCTGAAAGAAGAGGCTTTTTTAATGTTCAAATTCAAAGAAAGAAGGAATACCATGATTGAACTACATAATGTAGAAAAAACATATCACAGCAAATCTGGTGACATCGACGCTCTGCATAAAACCAATCTGAGCATCAACGCAGGCGAGATCTTCGGCGTTATCGGTCTCAGCGGCGCTGGCAAAAGCACTTTAATCCGCTGCATCAATATGCTGGAAGTACCAACAGGCGGTCAGGTAGTCGTTGACGGGCAGGATTTGACAGCCATGAGCGAAGCTGAACTCAGGAAGGCGCGTCAAAATATCGGCATGATTTTCCAGCATTTCAACCTGCTTGCCTCCCGCACTGTTTATGATAACATTGCCTTTCCTTTGGAAATACAAGGACTGTCCAAAGAAGAAATCCGCAAAAAAGTTGAGCCGCTGCTCGAGCTTGTCGGTCTGGTTGAGCGCCGTGACCACTACCCTTCGCAATTATCCGGTGGGCAGAAGCAACGTGTTGGCATCGCCAGAGCCTTGGCGAGTTCCCCAAAAGTTCTGCTCTGCGATGAAGCAA
>CAZCMY010000173.1:0-2408 GCA_964500055.1 uncultured Acidaminococcales bacterium
TGCAAGCCACAAACATCAATGGTACAGCAATAATAAAGGAATATTCAGCTGCTGCCTTGCGTGTAAGGCCTATCAGAAGGCCACCGCCTATAGTTGATCCAGAACGGGAAAAACCCGGCCATAAGGAAAGAATTTGGAACGCGCCAACAAGTACTGCCTGTCTTATAGATATTTTATCTACATCATCCAGTAAATATTCTTGCATATTTTCTGTTTTCTTTTCTGCATACATCATCAAAAAAGCACCAAGAACAAAACCAATCGCTACCGTGAACGGTGAAAACAAATATTGCTTAATAGCGCTGTGTGCAAAAAAAGCTATGCCCATCACAGGAACGATACCTGCCGCCACATGCCAGACACTAAGGCCTTTATTAACCTGCCAGCCGTCATGCGTAAAAAAATGTCTGAATTTATCTCTGTAAAGAAATATAACAGACAAAATTGCGCCCAGTTGTATAAAAATATCGAAAACATTGGCAACCGGTCCATCAAAACCAAGTAAGTGTCCAACAATAATCATGTGTCCTGTCGATGAAATAGGCAGGAATTCTGTTATGCCTTCAACTATACCGATAATTATTGCTACTAATGTCAGATCCATTGTCTACCTTCTTTTTTTGTTTTATTGTGCTTAAAAGCAACTTTTTTTATTATAGCCAATATAGCCGTAACAAACCAGTATTATTTTAGCTAATCTTTGTGAATTTTATCTGAAATGTTAAATTCAGCCTCTTTAGCCAATAATTCTGCCAAAACAAGTTTGTCTGTGGGAAAAGCTAAATCTGGTGGAGCAGTAAGTTCAAACCAGCCAAGTTCACTCGCATCATCACCCGCAAGCGGTGTTCCGGAAACAACTCTCGACAGGAACCAAATGCCAACGGTGTGCTGCTGCGGATTATGAAAATTGGAGTGAACCGCAAAAACTTCTGAAGGTTCAATAACGAGATTCGTCTCTTCCTCAACTTCCCGCACAATGCCAGCCCTTACATCTTCGTCGTATTCCAGATAGCCGCAAGGTATGCACCAAAGTCCAGGATATGTGATATTTGGCGATCGTTTCACCAATAGTATTTTGCCTTCTTCGTTCAAAATAATTGCCGCAACCCCTACTATTGGATTCTCATAGTGCACACGCCCACACCTACAGCAAACAAGTCGTTCTCTGCCTGTCAAATAGCGTTTAACCAGTTCTGCCCCGCAAACTGGACAAAAATGAAATCTTTGCCTCATATCTTACACCCCTGTTCTCAAAAAATGGGTAGGAATCCCTACCGGGATGCCTACCCATCACTTTAATAATTCTCAGTCACCGAAACTAATGCTTAAATGACGTGCAGTTCGGATAATATCGCTGTCAATGGGCACCAGATGAGGCTCTGAAGCGACTTTTTCAATTGGCACCACAACAATATTGTTACTTTGCAGGGCTACCATCGTATTATATTTTCCCTGCAGGCAAGCCTCCACAGCAGCAACACCATAGCGAGTCGACAAAACCCTGTCATAAGGAGTAGGTGAACCGCCGCGCTGCAGATAGCCGAGTACGGTGCAACGTGATTCTATACCGGTTTTCTCCTCTATTTCACGTACTAATTTTTCACCTGCGCCGCCAAGCCGAATCGGCTCATAGCTACCCTTCACCATGCGAGCTACCGAAAGCTCTCCGCCAACTGGTTTAGCGCCTTCAGCTACAACTATAATACTGAATTTTTTGTTACTGTCCTGTCTCTGCTTGATTTTTTTTAAAACAGATTCTATTTTATATGGTATTTCTGGAATCAAGATACAGTCAGCACCGCCGGCAATCCCCGAATGAAGGGCAATCCAACCGGCATATCTTCCCATTACTTCCAGTGCCATAACCCTGTGATGTGACTCTGCTGTAGTGTGCAGCCTGTCCAAAGCTTCTGTAGCAGCAGCCATTGCAGTATCAAACCCGAAAGTCCTTTCTGTGCAGGGTAAATCGTTGTCGATAGTCTTCGGCACGCCAACAACCTTCACACCGCATTCCTTACTTAATTGATTAGCAATTTTGAGACTTCCGTCACCACCAATTACAATCAAAATATCAATTGCATACTTCTTCAAATTAGCAAGAACTGTTTCTCGCATATCTTTATAAACCGTTTCACCGGCATCGTCTGTTCCAACAGCAAAATGAAAGGGATTATCACGGTTGGTTGTTCCCAGGATAGTGCCCCCGCGCGGGAGAATCCCTGACACATCCTGCAAGTTCATTTTCTTGATATTATCTACAACCAAACCATTAAAACCGTTTTCTATGCCATAAATTTCATTATTATTCTGAATCGCTGTTTTCACAACTGCTCGTATGACCGCATTCAGTCCCGGGCAATCACCGCCTCCTGTGAGAACTGCCAATCTTCCCTGGGTAACCATTGCAC
>CAZCMY010000174.1:0-2386 GCA_964500055.1 uncultured Acidaminococcales bacterium
ACTTTTTCCGTAATTATTTTTAGCGACTGGTATATTTCTTGTTTCGTCAAAGTCAGGGCATAAACAGGCACATTTTGCGCTTCAAGATTATGAAAAACAGTGCGTAAAGCTGTAATCGCCCCGTCTGTCTTGCCTTCCTGCCATAACCGGAGATGAAACTGCGTAATTTCTTCTAAATCAAATCTTTGATCATAATACTTTATATAAACACCGTCTAAGGGAAGCCCAGTCTCCTTAATCGTCTGCTCAATGTCCATCAATGATTCAAACATGTCCACTGATATTCTGGGCAAACTTGTTCCATTTTTAAAAGCAATTTGCAGGCAATTTATGTACAAGCCAGCACCGCTGGATTGGCAATAAGATACATTGTCTTCGTTTTCCAGATATTCTTTGGCAATGGCGTAAGGCAGAGGTCCTGAAAAAAGCCAACCATCGACTTTTCTTTTGTTATTGTGCAAAATTGGCTGGATTTCCTTTTCATCTTCAAACGGCAAGGGTATGAATTTAATACCATCTTCGAACTCTCGGCTGACTGTCATAATCCTCTCGACTGACTGGGTCGCGCCAATAATGCCTATTTTATATTTCATCAAATTAATCTCCCTTGATTTACGATTCGTAATTTTACCTTTCTATGCTTTTCTTTAAAATCCTTCTAACGTTGCGGTTAGTAGTCACAAATTCTGTTCTATCCAGTCCTTTAATACTACAACATGATTAATTTTTTCATCCCTTGCAGCATATAAAAGCGTTACATTTGCTAGTTTAAGATTTTCACTAATCAAAGCCAAAAATGCTCCGGCATGGAGGTTGTTATCTAATTCATAGAGGTAGGCATTTCTGAAATCTTCGAATCGCTCTGCCTCATGTTTGAATGTCTTTCTTATCTCAGTGGAAGGTGTTATTTCTTTAGCCCAATAATCTATTTTTGCTTTTTCTTTTTTGATGCCTCTGGGCCATAATCGGTCTACCAATATTCTGTAACCATCGGCTTTATTTGCTTCATCGTAGATTCTCTTCATCCTGAGAATCATAGTTATCACCTCTAAAGCTAAAATAATAAATCATTTACATTTCGCTTTTCTTTCACTTTCAACGCCCCGCTAGGTGTTATCAACTTTAATTTTTACGTACACTGAATGATCATGTTGAATTTTTCATGTAATTTAACGGAATATATCTGGCAAAAGTTTCTTTTCTTCTTTTTTTATACTCTCCTCTAAGCGCTTTTCGGCTTCATTTTTGATACTATCTTTATTAAGTGTAGGTTTTTCCAATGGGTTGAGACGTTCTAAAACATCTTTTGATAACTGTTCAGGATAAATGGTTCCCCCAATAGTCTCCATGACGATGTTGGATATTTCTGTTACAGCCCCCCGTCTAACGAAATGCCCAGTCATTGTTATAAAAGGTATACCATAGGCTTTGCCATCACGAATTAGAAACGTTCCCTGCGTTACTGCCGCTGCGCCCTTCCCGCTTACGTGGCCACTAAAGCTAAGCGGTCCTTGTACATCCTTGTCGGTTAAACGAGAACTATCAAGTCCTTGTCCTGACGAATCCAGTTCGTAGCTTTCATCACTTGTCTGTACCTCGCCTTCAGCCCCTACGGTTCCTTGATAAACGGAACCGTAAACATCTTTTAGCAGCATATTTGTGCCAGTATACTGAAAATTACCAATAATCCTGTCTATTGGCATGCTACTAAAAGTTGCTTGTGGGATATTGAAGCTGCCAGAGATATCCGGTTCAGCCAGTGGCCCGACAACTTTTACCTGGCAGGCTATCGGCCGTTGCACTGCTAACCCAGACATAAAAGCTCCCGGGTCAAGATCAGGAACGAATAAGACCGCGTCAACACTTACCACGCCTTTAGGCCAGGTCAGAGTCCCTTCTCCTGATGTCTGCTGTTCGGAAATTTTGAAACTCATTTTTTGCAGTTTAATACCATCCTGATTGCCGCTGAACTGTCCTTGGCCATCAGTAATATTTCTCTTACCGGCAATTTTTAGACCAGAAAATTCGCCTTCCGTCTGCCACTTGACAATGCCCTGAGGATCCCGTTCTGTCGTCATAGTCAATGCCGTCGCTTTGCCTCCTTCAAGGCTGATTCCTTGAATAGGCGGTATCGCATCACGGAATTCCGGCAAATCGAGGTTTTTGCCCTTTATGGAGATCATTGCAAATTGACTATTATTCCAATCACCATCAATATTCAGAATAGCTTGACCTATTTTCCCTTTAAAGCTGATGCCAAGGTTCGGATACGCATGGAAATCGATTGTTCCGCTAGCCTCATCTAAGGTTTTTGACATCAAAAGTACTTTGCCATATATCTTAGCTGATACAATTTGCAATTTTCCTTGAAATTTATTTTCTTTGC
>CAZCMY010000175.1:0-2380 GCA_964500055.1 uncultured Acidaminococcales bacterium
AAAACTTAATATATTAAATAAGAGGCGCAAACCAATTGGTTTGCGCCTCTTTAGCATTTAATCGGATTTTTAAAAAAGCTTTTGCCCCATACCAGCAATATAATAGCCTGTCAGATGCATAATTTCTTCCTGAAAATCACTTTCTTTTAATAGATTGAGAATATATGCGACGGGGGCCTCATCAATATCTTCTTTGCGAACAACGAGGTCAAAACTTTCTTCTTTGAGCGGTATAAAATCAATTTTATCAACTTGCAGCGCAATACGTTCCAGACCGATTGCGCAATCTGCGCCGCCTTTGGCTACGATGCTGGCTGCCATTAAGGGTGAATTAACACTGCGGAAATAGCCGTTTAAGTTTTGTGGATCAGCATTTATCTTTTTGAGCATGCTGTCAAGCAATACGCGAGTACCGGAACCTTTTTCTCTGTTAATAAAGGTGATATCTTTGCGTGCTAAATCCTCAAAATTATATATTTTTTTAGGATTGCCTTTAGCAACATAAAAACCTTGCAATCTGTTACAGAGATGATAAACACAGATATCCTCACCTGGGAAAAGTCGTTGGACAAATGGAAGATTATAAGTGTCGGTTTTGTAGTCCCAAAGATTGCAGGTAGCAATGTTGATTTGTTCTTGATACATCGCATATAAACCATTATAACTATCAAGATAAGAGCGTAGTATCTGTAGATTACGGAATTTTTGACTAACCTTATTGCAAATCAAATCCAAAAGTTCGTCCTGACCGCTTAAGATAAAAAAAGGTGCTGTGGTCGCTGCTTCAGGGTCTTCATTAAATACAGGAAGAAAGCTATTCTCCTCCTTTTCCTTTGAAGGTTCAGAAGTGATGTATCTTGTTACGCTATCTGGCAGAATACGAAGCTGTTTACCCATTTTTTTTGCTGGTAAAGCGCCGCGTTTGATCATTTCGTAAACCGTGCTTTTTTTAATTTTTAATATATCGGCAACTTCTTGTGGGGTGAGGAGCTTGTTATCCATAGGATCCCTCCGTTACCTGATTTAAAATATAAAGAAAGATGCTGCGTGTCTGGTTGTAGTCACGCAGCATCAAGTTTGGAAGGTTACGCGCATCGACTAACAACGGGGTAGCAGCCCGGTTGTCAATACAAAACTGGTCGGCGGTATTGGAAACGTCCACCAATTTGCCTTTCCTGACTGCATTATATAAAACCAAAAAGCATATGTCAACAAAAACAAACAAAACAGAATTAAAATCAACTAAAACAAACGAAAAATATTAAAAATAAAAATAATTATTTATTCCAAAAACAATTATGTCAATTCCAGACGGTCATAAACAATGCATTGAGAATCTATATCTTTAATATAAATATTGCCTTCGTTCCAGGATATGGTATAAGGGACATTGACCATTACATCATCACTGCACAAACTAATCTTGTGCAGTGGTTTGATTTTTCTGACACTGCCATTAATAAACTTAAGACTAAGTGCATCTGTGGTTTTACAGGAGCATAATTTACCCGACTGATCCCAGACTAAGGAATTAAGATCGCCGGTTACACCCAGGGGTTCGGTGTCAAAAGCAGAGATACTGCCTAGCGGCGTAGGTATTGTTACAGGTGCGGCTGGTTCAATTGATTTTAAGCTGCCGCTTTGGTAGAAACTGATGCCAATGCGTGTTTTTATCAGCCCGTATGAAGTTCGTACTGATACAAGCGTACCGGGGAAAAATGTGACCGAGGCAATTTCGCCGGTTTCATAAAAATGTAAAGTCATGATTTTTGCCTTGATCAATCCACAAGGCAAAGTGATTTCAGTGATTTTGGCAAGTTCCGTTTCTTGCTGTTCTGACCAGTAACCGCCTAATTTACCGTTCAGGTGAAAGAGACGGCAAGGAGCGCCGGAAGGATAAAAAGTCAGATATTCACAGTAAAAATCCCCAAGAGTAGTTTCAATTTTTGTTTGTTCAGCAAGATTCGCTGCTTGCAGCGAGCCATCCGGATTAAATTTTGCTGAGGGAATATATTTCCGCCGTGGTGAACTGAAGTCATACGCCAGGCGAAGCCTGCCTGCGGAAGTACTTATAACAGATGGTTGATGGGCAAATGCAGATGCCAGGGAACCGTCTTTATGGTAAGTTATTTCTCTACAATCTGCTAAAACGCCATAATTTGTCATAATATCCATTTCATCACTCCTTGCATACTTTGTTTTTGATAGTCACAAGTACCACATTTTCGCTTTTCTTACTGCTGATCTCATACCTTTCGGCGTATTCGCCAGTCTCAAGCCAAGGCGGAAGATGTGACAAACGGACTGTAAGAGAGAAAAAAGGCGTGCTGTCAAAAAACGGCAGCAGCGCCTTTTTAGTGGTAATTTCTGGGTGTTTGCT
>CAZCMY010000176.1:0-2350 GCA_964500055.1 uncultured Acidaminococcales bacterium
TTTTAGGTTTAGGCCTTGCTGCTGTGCATGCTAAAGAAAATATGAAAGAAAACAGTGAACGCATAACTCGCCTTCGCGACAAACTGATAGCTGGAATTGATGAAAAAATAAGTGAAGTTCGTCTGAATGGTCATTCGCATGATAGACTGCCAAATAATGTTAATTTCAGTATCCAGTATATTGAGGGTGAAGGGCTTTTGTTACTACTGGATATGGCAGGAATCGCAGCTTCAAGCGGTTCGGCCTGTACATCCGGTTCCCTAGACCCTTCTCATGTGCTGCTTGCCATTGGCTTGCCGCATGAACTGGCACATGGTTCTTTACGTTTGACCTTATCAGAATTTACAACGGAAGAAGAAATTAATTATCTTTTGGAAAAATTACCGCCGATTGTAGAACGACTTCGTCAGATGTCGCCCCTTTATAGTGAAAAGTATAATAGAGTATAAGAAAGTTGGTGTGATATGTATAGTGCAAAAGTAATGGAACATTTTTCTAATCCGCGCAATGTAGGTGTTATGGAAGATGCTTCCGGCGTTGGCACAGTTGGCAACCCGGTATGTGGAGATATCATGAAGATATTTCTCAAAGTTGAAGATAACATAATTAAAGAAATTAAATTTCAAACCTTTGGCTGTGGTGCCGCCATCGCTACCAGCAGTATGGTTACAGAATTGGCTAAAGGCAAGACGATTGATGAGGCTCTCAAACTTACTAACCTCGCAGTTGCAGAAGCACTAGACGGATTGCCACCAATCAAGATGCATTGTTCTAACCTTGCTGCTGACGCACTGAAAGCGGCAATTGTTGATTATAAGTTGAAGAATGGCTTGCCTACAGATGATATTAGCCTCGACAAGGACTGTTGTCATCACAGTTGTTGCAGTTGTAGCTAATTCTATTTTGGAAAGGTTGGTCAAAGTGACGGATATTATTAATCATGAAACAGAGTTGAATGACCAAAAACATGCAAATAAAAAGGCGATGGTTGCCATGAGCGGCGGTGTGGACAGTTCCACCGTCGCTTTGATTTTGCGTGAGCAAGGTTATGAAGTCACAGGTGTCACAGGCCGAATGTTTGTCAATGAAGATATTGGTTTGGTTGACGAAAGCCGTTGCTGTTCGCTTGCAGATGTTGAAGATGCTCGTTTGGCGGCGCATAAAATTGGTGCCTCCCATTATGTATATAATATGGGTGACTGCTTTAAAAAGACAGTCATAAAGCCGTTTGTTGATGCCTATTTTGCCGGTGATACTCCCAACCCCTGTGTAAATTGCAATAAATATGTTAAATTTCCGCAACTGCTTGAAAGGGCACTTTTGCTGGGAATTGATTATTTGGCAACAGGACATTATGCCAAGGTATTCTATGATCAAGCAAGAAAACGCTGGTTGCTCGCACGCGCAGAAGATGAAAGCAAAGACCAGACATATATGCTTTATGGTTTGACTCAGCACGAACTTAGTCATCTTTTATTGCCACTAGGAAATTTCAAAAAAACTGAGGTGCGAGCAAAAGCGGGCGAGGCAGGTCTTATTAATGCTTCGAAACCTGACAGCCAGGATATTTGTTTTGTGCCAAACGGAAATTATGCCGATTTTATAGAACGTTACAGCGGTAAAAAGCAGAAACCAGGTGATTTTGTTCTGCAAAGCGGTGAAGTGATTGGTAAGCATAAGGGACTTATTTATTATACTTTAGGCCAGCGTAAAGGTTTGGGTATAGCTTACAAGGAACCTCTTTACGTCTTGTCAAAAGATGCAGCCTCTAACAAAGTTGTTCTTGGTCCTGAGAAAGATTTATATAAGAAAGAATTCATTGTCGGTGATTGTAATTTTATCTCAATAGAAGAGCTTACGGGTCCTATGGATGTCACTTGTAAGGTGCGCTACCGAATGCAAGACGAGTCGGCAACAATTGAACCTGTTTCCGCTGGTAAAGTAAAAGTTACATTTAAGAAAGCACAGCGCGCTATCACTTCTGGCCAGGCTGCTGTTTTTTATGCTGGCAACCTGGTGGTTGGCGGAGGCACAATTATGGCTGATTAAAGCCAAAGTAGCTATTATTTCTACATTCATTGTGGAATTCTGTTGATTTAGTCATATGTCAGATGATAAGATACAATTAAAGAACAAACAAAAATTTAAAATTATTTTCCACTGAGCTGGACTGGTGTTTCTCTATAGATTTTTATTAAAAATATTTGTGAAACAATATTAATACGGTCCGGGAGTGGGCCAAGTAAAAGAGGCCTTCCGTTTCTAGGAAGGCCTCTTTGTCTAAGTTGTAATATATTGTATTTTGTGACTCTGATTACTCAAGGAGGCAGCCATGCAAAAGCATATAGCT
>CAZCMY010000177.1:0-2342 GCA_964500055.1 uncultured Acidaminococcales bacterium
TCCATACGTTTTTGCAAAGGCGTCATGTCATCATTATCTTCGTCAAGAATCTTCGCTATTTTACCCATCTCTGTTTCCATAGCAGTAGCAGTAACTACGCCTTCACCTCTGCCATAAGTAACAAGAGTAGACATAAAAGCCATATTACACATATCACCCAAAGCTGTTTTACCGGCTGTAAGCACGGCTTTCGCATCTTTATTTGAAGGAACAGACTCGCCAGTAAGAGCCGATTCTTCTATTTGCAGGTTGACACTTTCATATAAACGCAAATCAGCAGGAACAAAACGACCGGCGTCCAGGATAACTATGTCTCCCGGTACAACCTCTTCCGAGCTGATTTCTTTGATTTCGCCATTACGACGAACAAGTGCGTGAGGCGTTGTCATACTCTGCAGTGCTTCAACAGCTTTGCCTGCTTTATATTCCTGCGCTACACCAACTACAGCATTCAATACAACAACTATCAAAATAATAGCAGTATCAGCATATTCGCCAATAACAACAGTAATAACAGATGCAGCCAACAATACATAAATTAAAGTATCCTGCAATTGTTCAAGAAAAAGTCTGAATAAGCTTTTCTTACCTTTGCCCTGCAACTTATTGATACCATACTTTTCAAGCCGCTCCTGTGCTTCTTGTGTGGTAAGGCCAGTTGCGGGATTTACCTCCAACTCCTTAAAAACCGTATCCTTCTCTTTTGAAAACCACATCACCAAACACCGCTTTCTACATAGATTTTACGTTCACTATATGAAAACAATTCATAGTTGAATCCAATACCCTTAAATAATTTTGTTCTCTCCACCACCCTGATTCATACAACAGCCGGATTTCTTAATACCCCTCTGCAAGGAAAACTAAGACGAACAAAAGTACAGTTAAGAAAAAACGCAAGCGTCAAAATTTTCCATTAACAAAACAAAATACACCTACGTTAAATAAGGTTATCGTCTCTAGCCTTGTCGAATACCTTACCGTAGTGTGTACACTTTAATTTCATGCTGACATTATTCATCTAACGCACTCCCTGTCTCGCCAGAATAACAATATCGCCTCATTTCATAATAACATTTACATTATAGCACATGACATCGATATTGGCTAAATAAATGTATTAAATATGCGACAAATTTGACAGAAAAAACACTGTAATTTGAAAATGCACTTCTCCCTTCCTATTATATATAGACTACATTAAAACGAATCAACCATATATTTTCTTCAGCAATGATATTTGTCCTTAATTTTGGGATAGAAAAAAATATTGTATACAATTTGACTAAATATCTTAGAGAAAATATAATTAGTTCGTAACACTATTTATTTTTTTTGAGGGGAGAGTTTCTTATGAAATTTTCGACATTACCGCCTAAACAGGGTCTTTATGATCCCTGGTTTGAACATGACGCTTGTGGCCTGGGTGTCGTCGCTAATATTAAGGGCAAAAAATCGAACAAAATACTCCGTCAAGCACTTACGGTGCTGAAAAACCTTGATCACCGCGGTGGTCAGGGAGCAGATAATAACTCGGGTGACGGCGCAGGTGTATTGTTTCAGATTCCGCACACCTTTTTCGTTAAGGAGTGTCTGAAACAAAACATATCATTACCACCAGATGGTGAATATGCTGTCGGTATGCTTTTTCTTCCGCCGGATGTAGTAGAGAGAGAAAATCTACAACGGCATTTTGAAAAAATCGTACGTGAAAACAATCTTGAAGTTCTTGGCTGGAGAAATGTGCCGGTAAACTCGGAAATTCTTGGTGAAAAATCTCGTCAGAGTCAACCAAGTATCATGCAGGTCTTTATCAGTACCAATTCCAAAATCATCGAAAGATTGGCGATTGATGATAACGCCTTTGAACGCAAACTTTATATCATCAGACGCGAAGCGGAAAACAAAATCCGTTACGGTAGTCTGCGCGGTGGCAGATATTTCTACATTTCCAGTTTATCTTCTCGCACAATTGTCTACAAAGGTATGCTAACAACAAAACAATTAGGCGATTTCTATCTGGATATGCAAGACTGTTCGATTGAGACTGCACTTGCGCTTGTCCACTCCCGCTTTAGCACCAATACTTTCCCGAGCTGGGAGCGTGCGCATCCTTACCGTATGCTGATGCACAATGGTGAAATCAATACTTTGCGCGGCAATATTAACTGGATGCGTTCCCGTCAGACCATGTGTAACAACAGCCTGTGGGGCAAAAACATAAAAAAGGTTATGCCTGTTATTGATGAAACTGGCAGCGATTCCGGTATGTTCGACAACTGTCTGGAATTTCTCGTTATGTCCGGCCGCAGTCTTCCGCATGCTGTCATGATGATGATTCC
>CAZCMY010000178.1:0-2308 GCA_964500055.1 uncultured Acidaminococcales bacterium
ACATTAACTGTCAGGTCAATTCTGTTCATAACCAACACTTCCTTATTTAAAGAAACTTACTGGGTGAATTACATGGTCTTCCTTGGGGTTGAAACCTGTCAGTTTGCTGTCTAAAAGGCAGGAGGCGCGCAAGAGCGAACCATGGCCGAAGCGGCTGCGGATAGCATCTATGGTATGAGCAAGCGACTCCTGCTGTTCACGTTTTTCGTCAATGTTATCAAAAAGCGAAAGTTGTATATTGTCCTTTTCCGTCACAAGGCCTATGGCACGTACGCCTATGCTCCGCAAAGGGCGCTGCCAGGAATAATTAGCCAGCAAAAGTTCCATCGCTTTGGCAAGAATCTCGGTACTAAGATAAGAGGGTGCTTTGAGCTGTCCCTGCCTTGTGCAGGAATACAAGAGATTATCCCTTAGGTAAATCTGCACCCCCATACATTTTAAGCCGTAATCTCTTAGCCGGGCTGCTACAGATTCGGCAAGAACGGTAAATACAAGGCGGACGTCTTCATTGTTTACCAAGTCTCTAGGACAAGTGGTGCCATTACCAATGGACTTAACGGCTGTGTGTTCTTCGATTTTACGGACGGGAGCAGTGTCCAGACCATTGGCAAACAGCCACAATACTTCGCCCCATTTGCCGAGGTTACTGGTTAGGACGTCCGGATTAACCTGGGCAAGACTTCCTATAGTTGTGAGACCAAAATTGTGCAGCTTCTTAGACGTAGATCTTCCTACATAAAGCAGATCTTCAATCGGCAGAGGCCAAACGATTTCCTTAAAGGCGTCGTAAGGTATAAGCGTCGTAGCATCAGGCTTCTTCAGATCAGAACCAAGCTTGGCAAAAATCTTATTGAAGGAGACACCAATGCTGACAGTAATGCCCAGTTCTTCCTTAACGCGTTTTCTTATGGTATCTGCTATCGTCTTTCCGTCACCAAAGATGCTTACCGAACCCGTTACATCCAGCCAGCACTCATCGATGCCAAAGGGTTCAACCTGATCCGTATAATCGTAATAGATTTTGCGTGCCAGACGTGAGAAATGCAGATATTTAGCAAAATCCGGCGATACCGTTACGAGGCCGGGCGCTTTCAGTTTTGCTTCCCAGATTGCTTCGCCTGTTTTAACACCAAGTTTTTTGGCAATCATATTCTTGGCTAGAATAATGCCATGCCGATTTTCCGGATCACCTGCTACGGCTACGGGAAGGTTGCGTAGCTCCGGTCGATATAGGCATTCTACTGAAGCATAGAAATTATTCAGGTCAACATGCAGGATTGTTCTCATCCTATCACCACCAATACAAACATACGTTCGCTATAAGTATAGCGTAAAAACACTTACCAGGCAAGCAGTTAAAATAAAGAAAATGCTGCGGAATTTTCTTTTCGTAGTATTCGTAAAGTATACATAAGCGCACTGCGTCAGAGTAGGCTCATGGCGCTACGGATGTGGTAAAATATTATCAACCTAATAAAAAAGGAGGCCCTCTTATGGAACAAAAAATAAGGATAGGTATTGCCGGATATGGCAATTTGGGTAAGGGAGCGGAGCTTGCGGTGCAACAAAACAGTGACATGGAGCTTGTCGCCGTTTTTTCACGTCGCCCTTTGGCCTCCACGGCTAGTGGTGTGCCGGCTGTTTCTGTCAAAGAAGCCTCACGCTATATGGATAAAATTGATATCATGCTGCTCTGCGGCGGCTCAGCTACAGATTTGGCTGAGCAGGGACCATTTTTTGCATCCATGTTTAATACAGTGGATAGTTTCGACACACATGCTTTGATTCCCGAATATTACGAGACAATGAATAAAACTGCGAAATCAGCAGGCAAAGCCGCTGCTATTTCTATCGGTTGGGATCCAGGTCTGTTTTCGCTGAACAGAATGCTCGCCGGTGCTGTACTGCCTAAAGGAAATGACCACACATTTTGGGGCAAGGGGGTTAGCCAGGGACATTCCGACGCTATTCGCCGCATTACCGGCGTGAAAGATGCCAAGCAGTACACGGTCCCCAAGCAGGAGGTAATTGATGCTGTTCGCAGCGGCAAGGATTCACCTCTCTCTTCTACTGAGGCACATATAAGGGAGTGTTATGTAGTCGCTGAACGGGGTGCTGATCTTGCTGCTATTGAAAAGGCTATTGTAAACATGCCGAATTATTTCGTTGGCTACGAGACAAGTGTATATTTTGTTTCCGAGGAAGAGTTTCGCAAAAACCATGCTGAAATGCCTCATGGCGGGTTTGTGTTCCGTACAGGAGAGACCAGCCCCGGCGTCAGACAGGTAATTGAATTTGCCCTTAAGCT
>CAZCMY010000179.1:0-2287 GCA_964500055.1 uncultured Acidaminococcales bacterium
CCGGTGATCATGCAAATAATGATATGGCTGGTGCTGAACCGGATTCGCATAAATCTATTCTGGAAAAAGAGGGCTTAAAAGTAGAGACATTCCTTCATGGCATGGGTGAAAATGCTGAGGTTCGTAAATTGTTTGTGGAGAGAGCGGATGAAGCTTTAGTTGCACTAAAAGCAGAAACACCTGTGAAAAGCGGACATCATAAAGCAAATAACAACTAAAATGATACCTGGTGCAACTTATAAGACAGACGATAATAATATTGAGGGCAGGGACACGTTAAACCGTGTCCCTGCCCTTATTTACAGTGAAAGTTAAAAGGTATATGATATTAATGAACAGAATATTCAAACAAAATGCGGGATAGTTCTTTTGTTTCACATAATTACATGATGCTTATAAAATTTTCTAAAATTACTACAAGTTATGAATAATCAGGAGGCAGCACTATGATTGTCGGAACGGCAGAAATAAAACTTTATGCACCATGGGTTTCTTCACTTAAAGAAAAGCGCATGATAGTTAAAAGTCTGATTGCCCGGACTCGCAATAAGTTCAATGTTTCGATTGCTGAAATTGCTGAGCAGGATACACATCAGACAATTATTCTCGGCGTTGCTTGCGCGACCAGTTCTGTTAGCCAGGCTGATAGTATAGTTGATCATGTTATTGATCTAATTGAAAGCAGTACCGAAGCTGAAATACTGGAAATCATAAGAGAGATAAGATAATCAGTTGTATTCAAGAAACAATAAGGCAGTAAGCGACATAGAGTGGTGCGTTGTGCGAAAGGATCTGATGATATGCAGGAGTTTAAGTTTGGTCGTTTGCCTATTAAACACTGGCTTGCTTTTGAGGATATAGATGATGAGTGCCTTAATCAGGCAATTCATTTGTCTAATCTTCCTTTTGCCTTTCACCACATTGCACTGATGCCTGATTGCCACAGTGGTTATGGTATGCCTATTGGTGGGGTATTAGCGACGGAGGGGGCAATTGTGCCTAACGCTGTTGGTGTTGATATTGGCTGCGGGATGATAGCCGTTCGTACTGGCTTACAAGCTATAAGCAGCGAAGCGGTAACAAAGATAATCGAGATTGCACGCAATACGATACCAGTTGGGTATGAGCATCACAAGACAAGGCAGGTAGTACAGGATGAGGATGCGGAACTTTTTGTTACTGCGAGAAATCATCAATCACCCATTATACGTGAAGAGTTGGAGAGCGCCCAATATCAGGTTGGAACTCTTGGCAGCGGGAATCATTTTGTGGAGCTGCAGAAGGGCAGTGATGGAAGGATTTGGCTGATGGTGCATTCAGGGAGTCGGAATGTTGGCAAAAGAGTCTGCGACTATTATAACCAGCGCGCCTTGTCGCTTAATGCCAAATGGGGAACAAAGGAAGTTCCAAAGGAATGGGATTTAGCTTTTTTGCCAATGAGTAAGGATATTTGCAGCGAGTATATTGCCGCCATGGAATGGTGCATGGCTTTTGCAGCATTAAATCGCAAATTAATGATGGAGAGGTTGCTTAACATTTTTACTAAAGTAACAGGCGGCTTGGGCGAAATAGAAATTCAAACGCGTCACAATTATGCCGCACAGGAGGAACACTTTGGCAAAAGTGTGTGGGTGCATCGTAAAGGAGCAATAAGGATGCGATTTAATGAGGAAGGGATTATACCAGGTTCTATGGGAACGCCTTCCTACATTGTTGAAGGTTTGGGTAACCCGGAAAGCTTTTGCTCGGCTTCGCATGGCGCGGGACGCAGGATGTCGCGCTCTGCAGCGAATAAAACTATTACGGAGCAAGAAGCTCAGGAGGCAATGAAAGGCATAGTGCACGGGCGATTTTATGGCAAGTATGAAGAAGCGCCGCAAGCTTACAAGAATATTGAAAATGTAATGAAGTGGCAGAAGGATCTGGTAAAGCCAATTGTGAAACTGCAGCCCCTCGGTGTCATGAAGGGATAGCTAGGTTTGAAATGGGGAGATTTCATGCGACTGTTTATTGCCGTTGAGTTCGAAAAAGAAGTTATCGCTGCGCTTTTCTCATTGCATGATGAACTCAAGACCAAAGCTGATAAGGTGCGGTTTGTACCTGTGGAAAATTTACATCTAACCTTATTTTTCCTTGGCAATACGCCGGAAAACAAGCTTGAGCAAATCAACAAGGCTTTGCAAAGCATAGGTGAAAATTATTCACCCTTCATGCTTGAGCTTAATAATCGCCTGGAAACTTTCGATACCAAAAATCCGGCAAGAGTCGTTTGGGTTGGGGTAAAAAA
>CAZCMY010000180.1:0-2235 GCA_964500055.1 uncultured Acidaminococcales bacterium
TTTTGATGCATAAGGATGTTCTGACCTATGCCTTTAAGAACAGGACGGACCGTCAGGCAGGTATTTCTGATATTGGGCAGGCTTTCATGCCTTTGTTTGACCAATATGGCGTTGACGTTGTACTTACTGCCCATTTACATACTTATCGCAATCGTGGACATATCCAAAACTTCGAGCGTGATACACATGGGCCTTTATATATTCTAACCGGTGTAGCGGGAAATGTTCGCTATCCGGAATTGTGGGCAGACCATTCTCTTGATGTGACGGTTGCTCCGCAGCCTGAAACAGACAATTATATGACGCTGGAAGTAAGCGGCAATACTTTAAGATTAGCTGCCTTTTTGCCAGATGGTAAGCAAATTGACAATGTAGAAATGAAGAAATAAAAATTTGACATGTCTAGATTCTAAAATAGCAGAAAACAAGGTGGTTAATTATGGGTAAAAAAGTTTTGGTATTATCTTCCAGTCCAAGAAGGGGCGGCAATTCTGATATACTCTGCGACCAATTTATGCTCGGCGCGCAAGAAACTGGCAATCAGACCGAAAAAATTTTTCTAAAAGATAAAAACATTAATTATTGTCTGGGGTGTGGTGCTTGTCAAAAAAGTGGCAGTTGTGTCCAGAAAGATGATACGAATGAAATCCTGGACAAGCTGGTTGCAGCAGATGTTATCGTTTTGGCAACACCGGTCTATTTTTACAGCATGAGTGCACAGATGAAGACACTGATAGATAGAACATGCCCTGTATATACAGAAATCAGCGATAAAAAATTCTATATAATCGCAACAGCTGCTGATGGCAGCGAAGATACACTGGATGAAACAATAGCGGGCTTCAGAGGATTTTTCCGCTGCCTTGATAATCCGGAGGAAGCAGGAATAATCGCTGGTCTCGGAGCATGGAATATTGGGGACATCAAAGGGCATCCGGCAATGAAGCAGGCTTATGAAACGGGAAAGAATATATAAAAGGAATGATTTTATGAAAAAAGTATTAGCATTGGTTACTACTCTGATTATGGCGTTTACCCTTATTGGCTGCGGAGGGAATGGCGGTTCTAAGGCAAAACCTGAGTCCAAGGCCGATGTCGCGGCACCAAATGTGAGCGGTCAGGTTACAAAAGCTGGTGAAAAATCAGGCAAGGTTTTAATTGCGTATTACTCAAGGACGGGTAACACCCGCAGTGTTGCTCAAGAGATTCAGAAGAATGTTGGCGGTGACCTTTTCGAAATTAAGACCACAAATACGTACCCGGAAGAATACCAAGCGACTACGGAACAAGCTAAAACCGAAAAAAACAATAATTTCCGCCCACAGCTTGCAAATCAGGTTTCTGATTTTTCTTCTTATGATGTAATCTTTGTTGGCTATCCTATCTGGTGGGGAACAATGCCGATGGGTGTATTTTCCTTCTTGGAACAATACAATTTTGCCGGCAAAACCGTTATACCCTTTTGTACTCATGGCGGCAGCGGTCTTGGTGACAGCGTAAGTGACATAAAGAAAACCTTACCGCAAGCGAATGTTCTTTCTGGTTTGGCCGTGCGTGGTTCTGAGTCTAGCAAATCCCAAACAGAAATTGCAAACTGGCTGAAAAATATAGGCATGGCTAAATAAAAAATAAGAATTGACTTGGAGTTGACTCCAAGTGTTACAATAGCTGCTACAGGAGGTGTATGCTAATGACGATTACAGAAGTTGCTAAATTATATGATCTTTCAGCAGATACTTTGCGTTATTATGAACGCATCGGCATTATCCCGAGTGTCAATCGTAATCCTAATGGCATCAGGAATTATACTGATAATGATTGCGGCTGGGTTGGGTTTGCCAAGTGTATGCGCAGCGCCGGCTTGCCTGTTGAAGTATTGATTGAGTATGTCACGTTATTCCAACAGGGTAATGCTACCGTTGAAGCAAGGAAAGAAATTCTTATTGAACAGCGGGATAAATTAGTTGAACGCATAGAAGAAATGCAAGAAACTCTGGATAGACTCAATCATAAAATCGAAAATTACGAAACTGGACTGAAAAAAGCGGAAGCTGGCCTGAAGTTCGAGAATGATTAAAATTACTTTTGACAAAAGCATATTCTAAATATTTATACCGACTTGGCATAACAATCCAAGTCGGTTTTTTTTGCAAAAAATATATATTAATTTTAAAAATAGCCTTGACTTGGAGTCAGCTCCAGATGGTATTCTCAGTTTGTACATAAAAATCGTTT
>CAZCMY010000181.1:0-2217 GCA_964500055.1 uncultured Acidaminococcales bacterium
TGAGCAGGCTAAATACTATACCAAAAAGGTTATGGGTTTTGTTTATGTGGCGCATTTGGTGAGTTGCGCATTGGTGCTTGTATTGCTTCCGGCTATATTAAATGTTTATGGACTATCTGAGGAAGCGACATCAATGACGATAAAAAATGTCTGGTGGCATGGCGCTTTTATGGTTGCTATCTGGCCACTTGCCTATACCTTGCCAGTCACCTTTCGTGCAGCTGGAGATGCTAAATTTCCGATGTGGGTTGGAATTATAACTATGTTCTTTTGCCGGATTGCGCTGGCTTATTGGTTGAGCATTTATTGCAATATGGGTATGTTTGGAACATGGGTAGCAATGTTTATTGACTGGATCGTTAAAGCTGTTGTCTTTGTTTATCGTTATTTCGGCGGTAAGTGGACTGCTTATCATTCTATTTAAACATAAAACATACAGTGTAAAAAATTCTGGCAGGTGTAAGCCGGCAAGGTAAAATAACCAGTATTTATATAAAAATTTGAGATGGAGAGATGAAAAAATGAATGATTTAAGTGATAGCGTAATTTTTAACAAAGGCGGCAAAATGCCGGAACCATATAATCGATACTTTGTCGGACAAGCTTATCTGCAAATGCTGGTAACCGGGGACAAGGAGTTCAACTGCCCTATTGGCAATGTAACATTTGAACCGGGCTGCCGTAACAACTGGCATAGGCATCCGGGAGGACAGATTCTTTTAGTTACGGGCGGCCGGGGATGGTATCAGGAAGATGGGAAAGAAGCTCGTGAACTCAAGGCTGGCGATGTAGTAAAGATTCCGGCAAATGTAAAACATTGGCATGGCGCTGCCAAAGACAGTTGGTTTGTACATCTTTCTGTGGAAACCAATACACAGGCAGGTCCTGCAGAATGGTTTGAAGTAGTTAACGACGAGGAATATAACAAGCTGAAATAATAAACATATTGTTGGATATGATCTCCAACGACACAGCAAAAACATAGGATACTAACAAATCCAAATTTTGCTGTGTCGTTTTTATTTCCAGATATTATGGAAGGTTCTAGTGATTATTTATGAGTGACAGATTCAATTTGATATATTAAAGGAGTTTCTATTTTTTGCAAGTAGTATAAGTAAAGGAACAAAAGATTTATAATAGAAGTGGATATGATTTAAGTATCCAAAAATGATAATAAAGATAGGTGTGTGCCTTGAAAAAATATATTGAAAGCATAGATTTGTTAAGAGGTATTTGCCTTATATTGATGGTTTTCATCAATTTTTTTGATGAAATTGCTGAAGTCGCCATCTTGGAATCAAAGCAGGGTTTTTATATTGATTTTTTTGTTACCTCGTTGGTGCCAAACGTTTTTATGACGCTGATGGGTTTTCTGCTCATTCTGAGTAATGGCTATAAAGCTATAAATGTTTTCGAGAAAGCAATTAAAATATTATTTATTGGCTTTGCTGTTAACCTAATTCGCGTGCCGCTGCCACAACTGATCGGCAATCGCCTGGGCATTACTGAATATGGTGACTTGCTTGGCAATGCCATCTATCACTTGACGATGATTGATATCTATTCGTTTGCCGGTTATGCCTTGCTGACAATTATACCGTTAACTTTCTTTAGCTTGCCCTATCCAGTTTATTTTGCTTTCAGTGGTTTGGCTATGCTGGCGGCAAGTTTCGGCGAGGAGATACTCGATTGGCTGCCATTGGGGTTGGAGTTTGTTTTTGGCTATCTTTTTATTGGTGAGGAAAAGAATGTCTACTTTCCTCTATTCCCATGGCTTGCTTACATCTTTTTAGGAATTGGGTTGGGGTGCCTTTATCTGCAATATGGCAAAAATATCCTCTACAAAACATTGGCGTTTATGGGTCTGATACTTTCCGGTATCGGTTATCTGATTCTACGATCAAACTATGATTTCAATGAAGGATTTTCCATGCTGCATGACTTTTATCAACATGACTATACTGTCGGAATTTATTTGCTCGGCATGGCTATGCTGTTAATCTTTCTGGCGGAAGTGTTTTTGCCGAAATTACCGCAGTGGCTAAAAAACCATCTGGCTTTTACCAGCCGCAACATTATGAAGTTTTATTTTTTCAGCTGGGTATATACTGGTTGGTTCGTGACTTTGCGCGGCTACAATAGTGACTTCAGCGTTGAGGAATGCATTGTTGGAGCAGGTGTTATTTACCTGCTTTCATATATTAGTTCGATTTG
>CAZCMY010000182.1:0-2217 GCA_964500055.1 uncultured Acidaminococcales bacterium
CTATAGGTGTTGAATGATATTCAGAAAAGTCTTTGCTTATTTCCAGCAAAGTTATACCCTTATTATACTCATAGCACTTCCCATTAATATTTACGTTAATTATGTCAGTATCCATTATAGCACCCCCACTAAAAAAACTTTTTATACTGAGAGCTCTTGTTTTTATCCATTTATTTGATTGTAGATTATCCCAAGAATTTAAGCAACATAAAGAGTTTTAAGTACTATAATCAGGCTTATGTTAGCAAAAAGTAAAGTTCGCCTAAACCTCGGTTTAGGCGAACTTTAAAACATTAGTTCTTAAAGTAAGGCATATTATTTAGCAGTGCTAACTTTTGAAGACAAATTGTTAGTAACGGCTCCAACAACATTTGTAGATTCATCTTTCTTTTGATTACTTACCGGAACCGTTTTCATGATTGCAATAATTGCAACAAGAGTCATGAGGACATTAAACAGCAAGGCCACGGCTGCGGCAAAACGTACCTCGATATTGTCAGTACGTCCAATGAATAGCTCGCTCCAATACACAACATGACCGTTGCTAAGTCCGGTAAATAAAGCCGCCGAAATTGCTACGCCAAAGGCTGCGCCAAGTGAAGATGCCATCTTGTAGATACCCGCTGCCGAGCCCACCTGGTTTTGCGGTACATTTGACAAAGCAGCATCAGTTGAAGGTGTAGCGTAGCACCCGAGTCCAATACCAAAGAGTGTAAAGCCGATAACAGCGGCAATCATATATTGCCATGCATAGAGGAAACTAAAGCAGGTCAAAAGTATGCCTACTGCGGTAATGCTGCATCCTAGCAGCATCGGTTTGCGTGGGCCCCATTTTTGCAGCAATTTTTCACCAACGCGTATTGTGGCAAGTATGGCAATCAGATAGCCTATTGTAAGCATACCAGCTTCAAAGGAGGAAAGTCCTGCACCCTTCTGCACAAGGGTAAGTGCAACAAGTAAAGTGCCTGCAGCACCATTAAGTAAAAAGTTGGATAAGGTTGCACCAGCGTAGGTGCTGTTTTTGAAAAGTTTAAAATCTACAAAAGCATTGGATTTGCTTGATTCTATCTTGAAGAAAACACTAGCCGCGATTATGAAGACAATAGAAAGGCCTATAATTAAACTGTTTGTCCAGCCAATTTTAGAACCCTGGCCAATGACTATATTTATGGCAACCATCGAAATCATAAAAGCGATTAAGCCTGACCAATCAAACTTATGGCTTTCGCCAGTTTGCTCAACCTTACTCTCCGGGGTAGACCTGATCAATAGATAGCTGATTAAAGAAATGACAATGGAGAACCAGAAAATCCAACGCCAACCAATTGTTGAAGCAACGGCGCCGCCAAAGAGGGAGCAAAGTCCCGAACCACCCCAGGAACCAATGGACCAGAAACTAACAGCACGCTGACGGGCAGGTCCTTCATAATATGCTTTCAACAATGCCAACGTGGAAGGCATTATGCATGCAGCCGAAAGGCCCTGTATAATGCGTCCAAGCATAAGAAAGGCAACTGTGCCTGTAGGAGAAGCAGCGATTAGAAGAGATCCCAGAGCATTTAGTGCTACGCCAATCAAGGCAATTTTCACACGCCCTATGCGGTCACCCAATCCGCCCATGACAACAATAAATATCCCCGAAAAGAGAGCCGTGATACTTACGGCAATATTGCTCCAGTTCTCATCGATGCCCAGGTCTGCGCGCATTGCAGGAGCAACATTGAGTGTCGTTTGAGCAAACAGCCAGAAAGTAATAACACTTAAAACAATACCTAACAGAAGTTTGTCATTTCCCTTGTAACCAACCACTCCACTCGCACCAGTTTCCACTACCGAATTATTGCTTTTGTTTATCATAATACTTCCCCTTCTTCTTCGCTTTCTTTGGCTAGCCACACGCCTGCAGCTGCCAACATTGTTTCAATTCCTGTTTGCAACGTGGGATATAACACAGGTGCCCAAAATGGTGAATGAGGTCCAGGTAATTGCCCAACTGTACCTTCCTGCATTGCCCTGTCATACTTAGTTTGTTCACAACCACCAACAAACCAATACATATAAGGAACATTCCATTCTTTACCATAGCGGGCGAAGTCTTCACTGGCACCCAAAGGCTGTGACTCAATCAAACGTTCACCAAAATGATTATGGAATGCCGCTGCTACCATTTTTGTTACTTTCTCATCGTTGACCGTAAGCGGAAAATTGTTAATCTTC
>CAZCMY010000183.1:0-2214 GCA_964500055.1 uncultured Acidaminococcales bacterium
TCGTTCTATTCAATTATTTTGTCACGCGTAAACTGCTTAGCCCAATGAACAACTTGCTGGATACTGCAGAAAAATTATCAGCAGGTGATTTGCAGCCGCGTGCGGAAATAGTGCGCAAAGATGAGATTGGCAGGATTGCTGAAGCTTTTAACAAAGTTGCTGATAAAATGAGTGGCTTAATCAACAATTTGGAAAATATTGTTGAAGCACGTACAGAGGAATTAAATAAAATAAATGAAAGTCTGGAAGACAGCAAAAAGCAACTGCAAGTGATTCTTGATTCAACAGCCGAAGCAATCTATGGTATCGATTTGGAAGGTAATTGTATTTTCTGCAATGCTAGCTGTTTGAAACTTTTAAAATATTCTTCGCAGGAAGAGCTGTTTGGCAAAAACATGCATTGGCAAATTCACCACAGCCGGATTGATGGGACTCCGTTTCCTATTGAGGAATGCAGTATTTCTCAAAGCTTAGGAAAAGGAGAAGGCGTTTATGCATATGGAGAAGTATTTTGGCGCTCGGACGGTACGCCGTTCTACGCTGAATATCGTTCCTATCCGCAATACAAAGATGGCAGAATCGCTGGTGCAGTCGTTACTTTTATGGATGTGACCGAACGCATCAAGGATGAAGAAGAAATTAAGTACTTGAACTGTCATGATGTTTTGACAGGACTGAAAAACCGCAGATGCTTTGAAAAATCCTTGCAAGAAATTGATAACGCCGAAAACTTACCGCTATCGATAATTTTTGCCGATATTAACGGTTTGAAAATGACGAATGATATTTTTGGACATGCAGCTGGGGATGAACTCATTAAGAAAATCGCCGAAATATTAAAAGCATCTTGCAGGGAAAATGATGTCATCGGGCGGCTGGGCGGTGATGAATTCATAGTGCTGCTGCCGAATACTACTAATGAAGACAGCATGAAGATAATGGCCAGGATTAAAGAGGGGCTTAGCCAAGCAAGGGTTGCAGCTATTAAATGCAGTATCTCCTTAGGCTGTGATACAAAAACTGACATCACGCAAGCCGTAACGGAAATAATGGCAAATGCCGAAAATAAGATGTATAAGGATAAGGTGTTGAATCGCAAAAATATCAATGATGGTATTATCGACAATCTTATGAAGACTCTGCATGGGCGAAATATAAAAGAAAAAGTACACTCCGAACGAGTAAGTATCTTAAGCGGCAAAATTGCTGAAATGCTAGGTTTTACCGCAACAAAAGTTAAAAGAGTAAAAGAAGCTGGTTATCTTCATGACATAGGGAAAATCGTGCTTGATGAGAAAATTGTTTGCGGACAGCAATTGTCAGAAGCAGAATTGGAGATTAGAAAGCAGCATCCTATTGTTGGTTATCGAATTCTTAATTTGTTCGATGATACCTTGGATTTAGCTGAAGCTGTCTACAGCCATCATGAAAATTGGGATGGCACTGGGTATCCCAAAGGATTAAAAGGTGAAGAGATACCAATCACTGGCAGAATTATTGCTGTTGCAGAAGTCTATGATGAATTAACCAACGAATATGGTGATTTGCATTTTGATCATGCAACTGCTGTACAAAAAATCAAAGAAATGGCTGGAAAACGCTTTGATCCAGCAATTGTAGAGGCGTTTATGAAGATTAAATTGGATACAAACTAGTTAATGCAGAATGACCTGCCATAAGAGGTATTTCAAATAATTTGTCAAATGTAGTCTGTGAGCTTGCCATCAAAGGAGGTGTAACGAATGAATTCATTCGCACGTTCTATTATGCAAATAGTGCAAGGTGCGGTAAAGGCTTTCACAACCTTTCCTGCAGCTATTTTCTGTGCTGCCGCTTTTACTGCTGTGACAATGGTCAGGATTTATCTTGATTGGCCTCAGCAAAAGGACTATTTGTTTTTATTTAATTGTCTGCATTGGTCTCTGGGCTTTGGTGCTATTTTCAGCACAACAGTAATTACTGCTGCCCAAAGTCGCTACAATGAAAAACAAACTTTTATTTTAGCAAACCTTTTGGGGGTAATAGGGGCCGCGCTGGTCTTTGGTTTATTGTTCATCTGGGGCGACAGGGCACCTGAAGTTGGACAAATTAGTACGAATGTTTTATCTGATTTGGCAGAAATGCGCATGATCGTGGCAATGCTTGTCAGCTTTTTGGCGTTTCTTGTTTTTGCCGGTTGGCCTAAAGAAGAACCTGATTTGGCTAAATCTCTTT
>CAZCMY010000184.1:0-2158 GCA_964500055.1 uncultured Acidaminococcales bacterium
ACTGCCACAAACAAGGTCAAATGCACAAAGGCCCTGGCGGTAAGCACATGGGACACGGTCCTGGCATGATGCGCGAGCAAAGTGCTAAAATACTGGCTGACCTGACCGGTCGTGATGTTGAAAGCATTAAAGAAGACGCTCGCACCAATCATAAACCTATCCGCGAAATGGCCAAAGATGCCGGTGTTTACGACCAATTCATGGCCAAACACCTTGAATTAGCCAAAGGACATCTTGATAAAGCAGTAGCTGATGGCAAAATGTCCCAAGACCAAGCAGACAAAATGCTGCAAAACATGAAAGATGGCAAACACTTCGGACCAATGGGCATGGGCGGTAAGCACATGGGACAAGGTCCTGGCATGATGCGTGAGGAAAATGCTAAAATACTCGCAGATTTAACAGGCCGCGATGTTGAAAGCATTAAAGAAGACGCTCGCACCAATCATAAACCTATCCGCGAAATGGCCAAAGATGCTGGTGTTTACGACCAATTCATGGCCAAACACCTTGAATTAGCCAAAGGACATCTTGATAAAGCAGTAGCTGATGGCAAAATGTCCCAGGATCAGGCAGACAAAATTCTCCAGAACATCAAAGAAGGCAAACACTTCGGACCGAAAGACGGCATGCACAAACATATGATGCAAGGTCCGCGAGATGGCAACTGCCAGAATATAACCGATAATAAATAGACTTGCAACAAAACAGCCCTTCCTTCCAAAGGAGGGGCTGTTTCATTTTTTATGCGACAATTACAGGTCGCTTGTCGTTGATGCCGCTGGCGTAGGATCAATCTTGCGCATAAGTTCGTAATTCTTATATTCAATAGTCAGGTTAAAAGGCTTTTTCTTCTCTGCTGGCATAGCCGCATTAGTTTCATAACCAAGCTTCCGAATATATAGATCAATGTAGTTGTAATCGTTAAAAAGCCATCTTGCCCAGGAATCTGCTTCACTATTAGGATTACCATATTTTGCAATCAGGTTTTTCTTGGTCTCTGCAAATTTACCAGCGACCTCCTGTTCTGTATTGAAGAAGCTTGCACGACCTCCCGAAAGTTTGTCTTCATAGAACCACACTGTTATTTCAGCTGTTTCATTATTGAATTTGCCGGTAACACTGTAATAACGACCGTTTTGCGGGCTTGGCAGTTTGTTGCCATAACCATAAAATTTACCTAAAAACAACATATCTACGTATTCTGTTCCCGGTCGCTTGTTCAAAGTTTCTTCCGCGACCTTGCGTTCAGTTTTCCACGACATGCCTAAAAATCCTTCGAGTTTGCGGTTGGCTGCCGGATCATCGGCATGGAAGCCGTTAAGCCACTCACCCTGATAGATAATATTACCGTTTTTGTCTCGCTCAACGCCATAGCCATGCTGATTATTCATCTGAAAATAGCCATCATAGGTTGACCCATCAGCCCTTGTAAATAACCCTTTGCCATGAGCGTAATTATGGTAAAGTTCCCCCTCATATTTTCTGCCGTCTGCGCGAATTATTGTTCCATTTTGAGGTTCTCCATTAGCAAAGTTGATATCAAATTTGTCGCCATTGGCATACTTTAAGGTTGCTTTGCCGTTAGCAATACCTTGTTTCATCGTCATCTTGCCTTCAGCCTCATATTTTGTTTTGTCCTCATATTCAATGGTATATTTGACAAAACCTTCCCCTTCGGCCAAACCGTTGACACTGGGGCCATCCCAGCTTGCATCGAATTTTTCATAGGGCTCATAAACAGGTAGACTAAAACTGCAGCCACCATCTTTGAACTTGACCTGCTCGGCGGAAGCAAACGGTGAAAAGATAATAAATAACGAAAAAACCACTCCAGCCCCTAAGCCAACAAAATTTTTCAATTTCACTGCAACCACATCCCTTCACCTGTACATTCAGTCCACTGTAGTGTCCAAGCGGAAATAATATACTATTCAGAATTATCAATTCTATGCTTCAGAGAATATTCCTGCTATGCTTTTAAGCATTTGGGCAAAAATTTAAGCTGCCTGAATACGAAAAATAATATTCAGGCAGCTGCCGTCGGTGAAGTATTTGTTTCATATTTACTTCTTATTGTTAAACCTTTCATCATCCTGAAAGTAATCGATCAAGAATTTTTTAAGCAAGATCACCGCGTTAGAAGGATATTTATTTT
>CAZCMY010000185.1:0-2157 GCA_964500055.1 uncultured Acidaminococcales bacterium
TGCGCCTGATTTCCTTCGCCAAAGCTAAAGCATATTGGTGCATTAGCCCGCTCTTGCCAGCGAAAGACGCAAAATCACAATATAAACATTTTTGCATGCAAAAGGGGATATGTATATATATCCCCTGAATTTGTTCCCACTGTTTTCTCATTTAGATCAATCCATTTTCAAAATTGCCATAAAGGCTTCCTGCGGCAATTCAACGCTGCCAACCTGCTTCATACGTTTTTTGCCTTCTTTTTGTTTTTCCAGCAGTTTACGCTTACGCGAAATATCACCGCCGTAACACTTGGCCAAAACATCTTTACGCATGGCGCGTACTGTTTCGCGGGCAATTACTTTATTGCCAATGGCTGCCTGCACCGGTATTTCAAACATTTGGCGAGGAATCAAACCTCTTAATTTCTCAACGAGCTGGCGACCCCTTCTTTGTGCACTTTCCCTATGCACAATTGCCGACAAGGCATCTACCGCTTCACCATTAAGAAGGATATCTACCTTCACCAGACTGGAAGGGCGATAGCCATGAAGTTCATAATCAAGGGAAGCATAGCCTCTGGTAGCCGATTTCAAACGATCAAAATAATCATAAATAATCTCACTAAGTGGCAGGGAATAGTGGATCATAACGCGATTATCATCAACATAAGTCATATTCTCATACTCGCCGCGTTTTTCCTGAGAGAGCTCCATAACCTGTCCAACATATTCCTTTGGAGCAATGATAGTTGCTCTTACATAAGGTTCCTCGACATGATCTATGACTGTTGGATCCGGGAAAAGTGCCGGATTGTCAATCATTTCAACATTGCCATCTGTAAGGAATACTTGGTAAATAACGTTAGGTGCCGTGGTAATAAGAGTCAGTCCGTACTCTCTCTCCAGCCTTTCCTTGATGACATCCATATGCAGGAGGCCCAAGAAACCACAACGGAAACCGAAGCCAAGAGCAAGTGAAGTTTCCGGTTCGAAAACCAAAGAAGCATCGTTAAGCTGCAATTTTTCCAAAGCATCACGCAAATTATCATAATCCGAATTCTCAACAGGATATAAGCCGCAGAAAACCATTGGCGTTGCCTTACGATAACCTGGCAAAGGCGCGCTAGCTGGGTTCTTACTGTCAGTAACAGTATCACCTACACGTGCGTCCTTAACATTCTTGATTGCCGCAGCAAAAAAACCAACCTGTCCGACTTCCAGCACGTCAACGTTTACCAGATCAGGTTTGAAGACACCAACTTCTGTTACCTCAAAAACCTTACCGGTAGCCATCATTTTAATACTCATGCCCTTGCGGATTTCTCCATCGACAACACGAATGTATAAAACAACGCCTTTGTAAGCGTCGAATTTTGAATCAAAAACCAGCGCTTTCAACGGTTTCGTTTTATCACCTTGCGGAGGCGGAACTTTTTTTACAATTTCTTCCAGTACTTCTTCTATACCAAAACCGGTTTTGGCACTGGTAAACACAGCTTCTGAGGCATCGATGCCAATAACTTCTTCAATTTCTTTCTTAACTTTTTCCGGATCGGCACTGGGAAGGTCAATTTTATTAATGACAGGTATTATCTCCAGATCATGCTCAAGCGCCAAATAAACATTAGCCAGCGTTTGTGCCTCAATTCCCTGACTGGCATCAACAACGAGCAGCGCACCCTCACAAGCAGCCAAAGCACGTGACACTTCATATGTAAAGTCAACATGTCCAGGGGTATCGATTAAATTAAGCATATAAGTTTTCCCATCTTTTGCTTCATAGGAAATACGTACAGCCTGTGCTTTGATCGTAATGCCTCTTTCGCGTTCCAGGTCCAGCTGATCAAGCACCTGTTCTTCCATTTCACGTTTTGATAATGTTCCGGTGCTCTCAATAAGACGGTCTGCGAGAGTTGATTTACCATGATCAATATGGGCAATGATTGAAAAATTTCTAATTAGTTCCTGCGACATTCTTTTACCTCAGTCTTTCTTAGTAGCTAAATATATAAATATTTGATATTATATTCGTACCTATGATTATAACATTCTGCAAGCTTTTCTAGCAAGATAACCACTATCTTCTTAAAAACCAATAAGATAATATCTGTTTAAGCAAATTGCTTTTAACAAAGGTCTTGCCAAAAATCATCTATCGTGATAAAATTCATTGGTAAA
>CAZCMY010000186.1:0-2154 GCA_964500055.1 uncultured Acidaminococcales bacterium
CGAGTTGCTGCTTCATTTTAGGGACATATTCCTTTGCCCTTTCTTTTCCCGATGATGGATTCACTATCAATAAACAACTGCTCATGATGTAACACCCCTCAGCTTCTTTGTCAGCAACTACAATTCGTCCGGCTCCATCTTCCCTGCCTATGGGCAGGACTTCTAGACCAAAACCGCTAAAGCTTGTCTCTATTTGTGCAGTATTTCTTCATATTCCTCTTTATTCTTCATCATCTCTTTCTTGGCGAAGGGGCAAAGAGGAACAACTTTTTTGTTTTCCTCTCTTGCAAATTCAACAAGCCTTTGCAGCAGTTGTTTTCCAATGTTTTGCCCTCTGAGCTCATCTGATACAGATGTGTGGTCAATTATTATTATATCTTCGCCTGCATAAACAAATGTCATTTCCGCTAATGGAAATTTTTCTGAGTCACCAACATAAAAACTTTTTTCTGCTCGCTTAATAGTAATCATCTCTTCCCCTCCTCGATACAAAGATTTTATTGTTCTCCATCTTATTTCTTTAACGTAATATTGCAATCCCAATTACTTATTATATGTTTCCAGCAGTTTGATTGCATCTTCTTCATCTGACGGTCTGCCTATGAGATAACCTTGGATTTTGTCACAGCCGTTAGCGAGCAGATATTGTTTTTGTGTTTCGTATTCTACACCTTCGGCAATTGTGCAATGACCCATTTTGTGTGCCATAGAAATAATATCACTGGTTATGGCTTCTTCCGGGTGAATTTCCAGCAAATTATCTATGAAATGTTTATCAATCTTCAGACAATCAATATTTAGTTCTCTTTCCCGGGCAAATGATGAATATCCTGTGCCAAAATCATCTATGGCTATGTGAATTCCGCTTTCTCTAAGTCTACCGATGATTTTATTGATTTCTTCATAATTAGAAGAGAAAATTGATTCCGTCAGCTCCAGGCCTACTCTCTCAGGCGGAACCCCCATTTCATGAATTGATTTAAGCAAATTGTCAACGAAATCTGCCTCTAACAATTGAATAGCAGAAACGTTGATAGAAATATTAAGTGAACCGAATCCGTTCCTTTTTAGTGTATTAAGAAATTGTAAGGCCTCAATAATGATCCGTTGTCCAAGCGGAATGATCAGTTTTGTTTTTTCTGCTATGGGTATAAACTCTAATGGCGAGACCATACCATACTTTTCACTTTTTAATCTGGCTAAAGCCTCAAAAGCACAGATCTTATTGGATTTGAGTTCCAGAATTGGCTGATACAGCAAAAACATTGCTTTACTACTTTCGTCGTCGGCTATTTTAACAAGTTCGCGTTTGATTTCTTCCTCACGTATTATCTTCGCCTCCATGTCTACGTCATAAAAGCAAATACCGGAGTGTTTATCAGACATATCGAAGGCTTTTTCAGAAGCAATCAGGAGTTTTTTCAAAAGCAGATCAGCATCCAGCTTATTACCCGGCTCAATTTCGATAACCCCAATCCCTGCATTCACTCTTTCTGACCTAAGCAATGGCTCTAAAATATGTTCTATGGTTTTACAAAATTGATATAGTTCGTTTTTATCTTCGTAGTCCCCCAAATAAAAAACAAAACGATCTATGAAAGTATGAAATAACAAGTGCTTTTCTGTGCAATATAGGTTAAGCATCTCAGCCGTTTTTTTAATCAAAGTCTGCGTATACTGAAAACCATAGACTTTCGTTAATACCTGGGCATGGCTCATATTGATACCAACAAAAGCCCTTTTACCAGCAATATCCTGCTTATTATCGCTAGCAAACAAATTTTCCAAATAGTAGCGATTAAATAAACCGGTCAATCTGTCGTGCTCGTTATTATATACAAGTAAGTTTTCGGATTTTTTCCTTTTTGATATATCGAATACAATTCCTTCTAGTGCTATTACTTGCCCTTGTTCGTCAAAAATCCCCTGTCCCATTTCGAGAACCCATTTTTTCTCGCCGTTAGCAGTTGTAATCTCATATTCTTGTCTGAATGGCAACCGCTTGGCAAGGATGTGTTTCCATTCTTCCCAGAGAGTATCCCTATAGCCAGGTGATATCAAGTCATTATAGGATATATCTCTATTGTACAAAAGGCTTTCCTGATGATAACCGGTTAAGTCGAAACAACCTGCTGATACATACTGCATCGTCCA
>CAZCMY010000187.1:0-2134 GCA_964500055.1 uncultured Acidaminococcales bacterium
TGGCAGGGGTTCTTGGCACAATCATGGTTGCCGAAGCCGGCGCCCTGATTTATTACGGTATAAGCCGGTTGGGAATATCAGCAGGCGGGGAAGCGATTAAGACCTACTCGTTTGTTATACTGTTCTTCTTCGCCATCTTCTCACTGTTATCAGTCAGAGAAGAAGGACATTTCTGGCAGTCGCGCCCTAGCGAAATACTAAGCGCAGCGCTGGCTGCGGATGTAGTTGCCGCCCTGGGTCTGAGTCTCTTCGGAGTTCCTGGGCTGGTGAGCCTGAACTGGCAGGCTGTTGCGGCGATTATTGGCTACGCATTCATTTTCTCTCTTGTAATTAACGACTTTGTTAAGGTGCTCTTGCTAAGGAATATAGCCAAGTAACACAACCTCTGAATGGTAATCAAACAATGCTTGTTGTTAGTTTGATTCTATTTGCATATTGGTTATGTTTGATGGAGATAATAAAAGTGGAGGTGAGCTATTATGGGCCCATTTTGGGGCAGTCGTTGGGAGGGCTTCGGACCATTTATGATGTTGCCGATGATGTTGTTTTGGATTCTCATTATAGTGATTGGTATTTTGTTAGTGCGTAAGCTATGGCGGGAAAGTCGCGATGATCAAGTGCCTACTGTATCTAAAACTGCTCTTGATGTTTTGAAAGAACGTTATGCGAAGGGTGAAATAAGTAAAGAAGAGTTTGAGCAGATTAAAAAAGATATTGAGTAGGTAGTCTTGCAATAAAAAAGGCACCCTTCCGCCATAAAACAACGGATGGTGCCTTTTTTAGCCTTATTTATCTTCAGGAAACAGAAGTTTAATTAATTCGACGACGCGTTGGTCGCAGACCTGATAAGTTACTTCCAGTCCTTTACGCTGGCCGGAAATGATGCCGGCAGAACGGAGCTTTTGCAAGTGTTGGGAGGTGGTGGATTGCGGCATACCCAGGCATTCTTGCATGTGACAAACGTTGCAGCCGCCTTTTTCAAGCAGTCCTCGGACGATGCAAAGACGTACAGGATGCGCCAAGGCCTTCAGAACTTCTGAAATTTCATTGTATTTATTCATATCCATGTCCATTTGTGACATCCTTTCATTGCCATATCTATATATCGTGATTTAATAATAAATGTGGTCAGGACTGATGTCAAGCGCAATTATTTTCTTAATAAAATATTGTTATCAGCCTATTTTAGTATTGACATTAATAACGTTAAAACGTAATATACAGATATAAGGAATATATAAAGAACACGTAATTTTATAAATTAAAGGAGGTTTTTTGTATGAATAAGGACGTAGGTTGGAGCCCCTATGTAGCGGGTGGTTTAAGCGGGTTAGTATCAATCGGTTCTGTTTGGTTTGTAGGTAAATATCTGGGCGCATCAACGACATTTGTTAAAACTACCGGCATGTTGGAGAAAATTTTTTCGCCTGAACGGGTAGCCAAAATGCCCTACTTTATTAAGGAAACTCCGGCCATCGACTGGCAGTGGATGGTTGTTATAGGAATTGCCATTGGCGCATTTGTGGCTGCTGTTACTTCTGACAGTTTCAAATTGCAGGCAGTACCTGATCTGTGGGAAAGCCGCTTTGGTTCTGCGGTAGCTCCCAGAGCTATGGTTGCTTTTGTCGGCGGCATTATCGCGATGTTCGGCGCACGTCTTGCGGATGGCTGCCCCAGCGGGCATGGACTCAGCGGTGGATTGCAGCTCGCGGTAAGCGGCTATGTTGCGTTAGCCTGCTTCTTTATTGGCGGGTTGATTTCAGCTAATTTGCTTTACAAAGGCGGTGACAAAAAATGATGACGCTTATATATGGTTTGATTACGGGTATCTTGTTTGGTTTCTTTCTGCAAAAGGGTCGTGTCTTAAGGTACGACAAACAAGTCGGAGCCTTGCTTTTTAAGGATATGACAATTGTAAAATTCATGCTTTCACATATAGCCGTAGCAATGGTTGGTGTTTACTTCCTGTATGATATGGGAATAGTGAAGCTCTCGTTAAAACCCATGATCGTTGGCGGCGTGGTACTTGGCGGTTTGATATTCGGACTTGGCTGGGGTCTTCTCGGTTATTGCCCAGGCACATCTCTCGGGGCTTTGGGCGAAGGCCGTATAGATGCTCTTTGGGGTATCGGCG
>CAZCMY010000188.1:0-2133 GCA_964500055.1 uncultured Acidaminococcales bacterium
TTTTACAAACACACTGTCCATTTTAGCATATTTATGTTTAAGCCTCAATATTTTTCAAAAAAAACAGGCGGCTGAGCCGCCTGTTTAATATTACCAGCATTAATCAATAATATTCAATCTATAATCATGATACAATGCTCTGAGTTCTGCCATCTTCGCAGCCATTTCCAATTGCAAATCAGACACTTTCGCAAAATCTTCTTCAGCAACTGCCTTGCGAATTCTCGTAGCCAGACAAAGTTCATCTCCGCCATTTTTAAACAGGTAGTGTCTGAGTTCATCAATTTTGTTCCACAGTTCATCATCCCAAGCTGATTCCCCTGTTTCGTGCATGCAGTACATTTCCAATACTTCAGCAAGATTATCAGGCAAAATCCGGTTAACAAGTTCTGTTTTCCAACGAATTAAGGCACCTTGTACAAATGAATCTACAAACACAGGTTTGATTATATTGTTCTTTGTAAGGACTGCGGTTTTTTCTGGATGTTCCTTAAATGCACACATATTTTCCCATACAGTTGCAGGTGGTTTACCGAACAGTTTATTACGTTGTTCTTCAGAGAAGTCTTCAAAAACATCCTCTTCCGTACGGTATTCTCTGTCTTTTTCAAGATAGAAACCTTCTGTACCGTGTTTCTTAGAAAGCTCAGCGCACAATCCATCAAGATCTTTTCCTGATTCCAAAGCTGCTTTTATGCCATCCATCATGGAAAGATAAAATACAGCCAGAGCTAAGTAAGTGTTAGTATAAGGATTCGGTGAACGCATTTCGAAACGAGTTGCCATTGGGTTATCGATATCACGAACCAAACCAGCTAAAATTGTTCTGTTGCGTGATGGTACATCCGGAGTATGCCCCAGAGAGGTAACAATACATACTGGTGCTTCGAAGCCAGGTTTCAGACGATTAAGTGAATCGTTTGTCGAAGAAACAAAAGGATTTATAACTTCATAGTTTTTAAGCAAGCCCATAATAGCGCCATAACCGATTGCTGAGAGGAATTCTTTCTTCAAATCAGTTGGCGACATGAGATTTACAACTTTGCCGTTATTTAATTTAGCTGCAAGGCCAACATGAGTATGTTCACCGCTGCCGGCAACTCCTGGTATCGGCTTAGCCTGGAAAGAAACTTCCAAACCATTCATACGGAAAATTTCTTTGACAACAATACGTGCCAAAAGTTCATTATCAGCTGTTTGCAAACCAAAGCTGTATTTCCAGTCAATTTCGAGCTGCTCCATAACATGGGTCATATGACCAGCTTCATCCATTTGGCCTTTTACACCGCCAACCTCTTTATGTCCCATCTCTGGTCCCAAACCATAGAGTTCAAGAGCCTGTACAGCTTGTTCCATAGCCGTACGAACGTTGCCGCGAGTTCTTTGCCAATATTGTTCCTGCATCATTTGTGAAGAAGAAAGAGCTTCAACAGGAGCGTCTTCGCGTGGAGACTTAACCCAGAATTCTAATTCTGTAGCGCAAGTAAAAATAATATCATTTATTTCACTGGCGTCGATATGCTCCAGTCCATAAATTTTTGGATGCTTTTTACATAAAGCAAGCAATTCACCGCGCACATGCTCTAAGCTGTTCTTTAAAATAGAACGAGAATCTACAAAGACATCATTATGGATCAAGAAACTTGGAATACGTAAAGTACCAACCATCTTTCCAGTCTCTGCGTCAAAATGCTCGCAATTGTAGTCAACAAACCAGTTGGTATCATTGTCGGTGATCATATCAACACGAGCATTATTAAGGGAAGCAATACCAGGCATAACAACAGAAGAACCGTCTGTTTGTGGGCCATGCTCATTCAGAAAGACGTCCATATCCTCAATAAACAGAGAGATAGGAATCTTTTCATCAGTGTCGTTACCGGCAAAATCAATACCGACAAACGAAACAAATTTTATTTCCGGATGAAGTTCCAACAAAGAAATTAAATCCTCTTTGTTATGTTGGGCAGGCGGAATCACGTAAAGTAAATCTGATTTTTTCATTTAATTTCCTCCTCAATCAATTATGAATCTTTTGGGGTTATAAAAAACGAAAGGAACCTTTCCATCATATGCACAGGCACAACAAAAGAAAGGTCCCCTTTGACCTAGCATAATTATACACAAAAGCAA
>CAZCMY010000189.1:0-2125 GCA_964500055.1 uncultured Acidaminococcales bacterium
AGAGACCGCAACTGATGCAGGAAACTCTGCAATTGGTCATAGCTGCTTTGCCTTTGGCACGGTTATTGCATTTAACGTGGATTTTAGCATTGGCATCGCTCAGATAAAGAACTTTTTGCGGGCATTGAGCAACGCAGACACCGCAGCCGGTACATTTAGTGTAATCAAAAACGGGCAGACCGTTGCTGCTCATAGTAATTGCCTGAAAAGGGCAGCTCTTGACGCAGGAGCCGAAACCAAGACAACCAAAGTTACATTTGCCAGGGCCGCCTTGAGTTTTGGCAGCTAAATGACAATCTTCGACGCCTTTGTAGTTATAGGTTTTGTAAGCATTAACGTCACAACCGTTACAAGCCAGGCGTGCAACTTTACGTAAATCTTTGCTTAGCGGCATTTCTTTTGTGAGACCCAATGCTTCGGCTATTTTTTGCTTTACTTCTGTTGTACAGCCTACGCAAGGGGCAATGCCTGTCTCACCTGCCACTATTGCTTCAGCCAGGGCATGACAGCCCGGATAACCGCAGGCGCCGCAATTTGCTCCAGGTAGGAGCGTTGTTATGATATCTATGCGCGGATCTACGTCAACTGCAAATTTTTTGTCGGCAAAAGCTAGAACTAAACCAAAGAGTGCGCCGAGAACGGCAACTAGTATAACGGCTTCCAACATGATTTTCAACTCCTAAAATTAATCAGTGTGTACCGGCAAGACCCATCAGGGAAATAGCCATACAGCTGGCAGTAATCAGGGCAATAGGCAGATTTTCCATGCAAGCCGGGAGTTCTGCTTCCTCCAACCTTTCGCGGATACAGGAAAATATTACAAGAGCGAGCGTATAGCCGGCAGCAGTACTGATGGAATTGACGGTGGCATTGAAGAAATTATATTCTTTTTGCACGTTGATAAGTGCTATGCCAAGTATGGTGCAATTTGTCGTAATGAGCGGTAGAAATACACCCATTGCTTTGTGCAGGGAAGGCATTTCCTTTTTCATGAACATTTCCAAAAGCTGTACCAGGGCCGCAATTGCCAAAATAAAGACGATGATTTTCAAATAACCGAGATTATAAGGAACCAAAAATAATTCGTAAAGGAACCAGGAAATGGTGGAGGCTAGTATCATAACGAAGGCGACTGCTGCACTCATGCCTAGTGCATTACCTAAGTTTTTGGAAACGCCAAGAAAAGAGCAGAGACCTAAAAACTGGGAAAGAACTATATTGGAAACGAAGAGCGCGCTGAAAACAATACCGAATGTACTATCCATGACGCACCTCTTTTCTTTGCTTCAAATAATTGACGCCGGCAAAAAGGAAACCCATTGTAATGAAGGCTCCAGGCGGCATCAACATCAGCAGGATAGGCTGGTAGGAAGCACTGAGAACAGGAAGACCCAATAGCGTTCCGGCTCCCAAAATCTCACGTACAGAACCTACAAAGGAGAGAGCCAAAGTATAACCGAGACCCATGCCAATCGCATCCTGAAAAGAAGTCCACAATCCATTTTTGCTGGCAAAAGCTTCGGCGCGGCCGAGAATAATGCAGTTAACAACAATTAAAGGAATGAAGATGCCGAGAGCAGCGTAAATATCGGGAACCAGGGCATTCATCAACATCTCTGTTATCGTTACCAAAGAGGCTATGACGACTATGTAGCAAGGTATGCGTATTTGGTCAGGTATGAAAGATTTCAAAGCGGAAATCAAAAGGTTGGAAAAAATTAAGACTAGCGAAAAGGCAGCACCCATACCTAGCGCATTTGTCAGGGAGGTTGTAGTTGCTAAGGCAGGACAAACACCAAGAACCTGAACGAACAACGGATTTTCTTTTAAGATTCCTTTTTGCAATTCGGAAAACATGGTAAAACTCCTTTCGAAGGTAACCAAAATATTTGTTTTGGTTATTGATCAAGATAGTGTTCGCGAAGGTGCGTGCTGACCAGATTAATGCCGCTGACTACGGCTTTAGAGGTAATCGTGGAAGAAGTGATGGCTTGAATTTCAGATGATTGTTTTGCGTTTTTGCTGACATTCAAAGAGTTATGTAAATCTTTGTTCAAGAATTGATCAAGGAAGGCTGGTTCTGTGCATTTCGAACCTAACCCCGGTGTTTCCTGTTGGCTGAGGA
>CAZCMY010000190.1:0-2120 GCA_964500055.1 uncultured Acidaminococcales bacterium
TCAGAACATCGTAACCAAGACCAAACTTCTCCATTGTTCCTGGGCGGTAGTTCTCAAGAACAACATCAGCCTTTTTAACCATTTCTTTGAAAAGGTCTCTTGCGCCTTGTTCTTTGAAGTTTAAAGTCATTGAACGTTTGTTGCGGTTAAGGCTCATGTAATAAGCACTTTCTTTGCCAACAAAAGGACCAAAAGCGCGTGAATCGTCACCTACGCCAGGTTGTTCAATCTTGATGATATTGGCGCCAAAGTCACCCATCATCATTGCTGAATACGGTCCAGCCAAAACGCGTGTTAAATCAAGTACAACTAGATTTTCTAAAGCTTTCATAAATAACGCCTCCAGAAATATATTTATAATAAAAATGTTGTTGCCTTGTTAAAATAACTAAACATGTCTCTAAATAATATGAGTTCACTGCTTCTTACAAATGTTCTTCAAACATTTATCATTTTAAAGCATTTCAGCCATAAGTCAATTCAACCTTTTTTTATCTTTTGTAATAAAAATTTTTTATATCATAACTTAATATATTGTATAATAAGAATAAAAATTTATTTAGGGTGTTAATTATGAATGAAAAAGACTGGAAACTTTTAGCTCTGCTTAAAGAAGAACTAAATATCAGTAAGGTTGCAAGACAGCTTTACTTTTCTCAACCTGCGCTAAGCGCAAGAATCAAGTTGATAGAAAAAGAACTGGGATGCAAAATTATCGAGAGACACAGAACGGGAATCACTTTTACCGAAATGGGTGAAACCGTGACTTCCTATGCTATTGATGCGCTTAAAAATCTGGAAAAATTGAAAGATGATTTAAATAATTCATCCGGTGAATTGAGCGGCACATTGAAAATTGGTTGTTCAAACTCAATAGGCGAACTTTTTTTGCCTAAGATTTTCAAAAATTTCAAAGCTCTGTATCCTAAAATTGATTTGAATGTCATTTCTGTTTTTAATGACAACATATACAAAGATTTGTTATCATCAAAAATTCATATAGCACTTATACGTGGGAATTATCCTTGGGATGGTATAAAGGTTTTTCTTTATGATGATCCATACTGTGTTGTGAATGCTTCACCTTTTACTTTAGATTCGCTCCCCACTATGCCAGGTATATTTTTCTCGGCAGAAAAGCAATTCAAAAATGAAGTTGACAATTGGTGGGTTAATACTTTCGATTGTGACCCGATTGTTTCCATGAACGTTGGTTCCTTGAACGTTGGCGCGGAAATGGTTGAAAATGGTTTAGGCTACTCCATATTAACTTCCTCGCGTTTACATGATAAACCTCATCTCTATTCAATAAAGCTGGAACTTAATGGAAAAATTTTAAAACGAGAAACTTGGCTGTATCTTTCAAAATCTGCAGAAAAAAATAATGCTGCTAGGTGTTTTCTAAACTATTTAAAAAACGATTACTTGAAAGAACAAAAAAATGTACCTCTTTAGTTTAAAGAGGTACATTTTTTTATATCTAGCTGAAATTAATAGAAAAAAATTTACTAGGGTTCCCACAGATATCCCTTCCTGCTAAGCGCATCTTTTATACAATCGAGTTCTTCCTCTGTATCAGCTTCCACAAGATGAAAATGAACATTTTGCGTTAAATTCTTCAGTGGAATGCTTTCACGTAAAGATATTTTCTCAACCAGCGCATTGGCATCTTTACGTGATTTAATGTTAAGTTGTGCAGAAAACTCTCCATAGGCATTATGCTTAACCTGCACATCAAGCACACGCCCGCCAAGATCTACAACTGTGTAAAGTTCATCTAAGATACTATCATCACTATGTGCAACACAAAATAATCTTTGCGGCTTAGCAGCCTTTTTTATTATATAGCCTGTATTAGTAGACAAAATTTCATGTTTTTCTGCACGAAGAAGCGCTATGTCCTGGACTATTATCTGACGGCTGACATTTAATAACTTTGCTAATTGTAACCCGGAAATCGGCAATGCGCTTTCCGCAAGCTGCTGTAAAATGGTTTCTCTTCTTTTATCACCATTCATATTATTATGTCCTTTCTAAATTTTTTAAAGACAAATCTAATACTGCCGCGGAGTAGGTTAATGCTCCGCTTGATATATAATCTACACCAATTTCACGAAGTT
>CAZCMY010000191.1:0-2082 GCA_964500055.1 uncultured Acidaminococcales bacterium
CATAGTTAGAAGTGTACTGGGCATCTTCACCGACAATAGCAACTGTACGCGGGCGAACTGCTACATTTTCACCCCAGTTATGGATCATGGTAAAGGATAGTTTAGCGCCTTTTTCCACAAAGAACTCGCTGATACCAATATGCACGCCATTCTCAACAGAAGGATCGCTGGCACAGCCGGAAATTATATTGAGTTCTGCTCCTTCTTCTATAATAACCACGTTATGCACTCTTTGCAGTTGGTCTTCATGCCCGATAAAAATGCAGGCTTGCAAAGGAGCACTTATTTTGTGACCTGCACGTACCCTGATGAAATAACCCTGCTCTCTTTCCGTTGCTGTTTTCGCAGTATATTTATCAGTATCCGGTGCAACTGCTTTCCACCAATATTTTTCAACAAGCTCTGGATGTTTTTTTGCTGCATCGCCGGTATTCATGAGCTCCAGAGGAGTCTCTTTGTCTACTTCAACTTGTACAGGCGTATTATCAACCTGGATGAAAGTAGCACTACGACCTTCTCCGTCAAGTTCTATACCTACTTTAGCAAGTTTTGATTTACCGCCTGCTGTCAGATCTTCGGTACTTTTGGTTCTGGCTTCGTCATTATCATCATATTTGCTTAAATCAATATCTTCACCATAAAGGGCTTTTTTCTCCAGTGCTGCTTCCAGCTTTTTCTTGTCAGCCATTATAATCCACCTCCGCAGCCTTTATTGATGCAGTGCTCATAGCCTTTTTGACAGATACAGGAAAACATCTCCATCGGATCTCCGCTGCAGGATAATGTCCCATCAAAAAGTATGTGTGCTTTGGTAGCTGGAATATATTTCAAAATATGTCCAAGATGTGTAATAATTAAACCGGAGTTTTGGCTTTCTTCCAGCGGATTTGCCTTGCCAGGCAGATTGCCCCCGAAATGCGGACAGCAGCCTTTTTCACATTGGCAAGCCTTGCCAGATAAGATATATTTTGCGGCACGGCCAACTAATGCTATATTTTCTACATCGACGCCTGATTCAGGCTCATCCAGCAGCAATAACTCTGGTTTTTGAGCCATCAACTGTAACAATTCCGACCTTTTAATCTCACCGCCGGAAAACCCATCATTAACTGAACGGTCAAGATGCTCGCTCAGGCCCATCCACTCAGCCATAATTTCTGCTTCCTCAGGAGTTGCTCCACAAATCTCCACCATTTGGCGCAAGCTCAAGCCTCGGATCGTTGGCGGCCTCTGAATCATAACGCCAATACCAAGCTTTGCTCTTTCATGTAGTGGCATCTCGGTAATATCCTGACCTTTAAAATAAATCTTTCCCTGCGTTACCTTATAGCGTTCAAAGCCCATAATAGTTCCAATTAAAGTGGATTTTCCGGTTCCATTGGGGCCATACAGTACATGTACTTCACCTTTTGGTATATGTAAGTTAATATCATGAAGAATGATTTTATCATTAATAGCAATGGATAAATTTTCAATTCTCAGCATATAAAACTATTCCTCCTCTCGGTTGTTACTCAAAGTATACAATATCGCTTAGGATTAGTCTAGATAATATGCCCTGTTTAAGTTATTTTCATACTGGAAATGCCTTAACCAATATAGTATAATATTTCAAGACCCATCCGGCGGGGGTGGGCAGAGGAGGAAGCGAAATGCTTAATACAGAAGCTGAAAAAGCTATTCTGACGAGACTAAGAACTGTTAAAGGCCATATTGCGGGCATAGAACGCATGGTTCAAAATAAAGAAAATTGTGCTGACATATTGGTGCAAATATCAGCCACTCGCTCAGCTATCCAAAAAATCGGCATTTATCTTTTGGAAAATAATGCCAAAGATTGTCTCTGCAGTGAGGCAAAATCTGCCGAAGAAAAAGAACACATTCAAAAAACCGTAAAACAGATTATTTCTTTTTTAAAATAATAAAATTCAGGAGGCACTATGCATCAATATCTTTTTCATATTGGAGACTTCCCTGTCCGCATGTATGGGCTTGTACTTTGCATGAGTATTTTTCTGGCAACAGGTGTTGCTTACTTTTTGGCCAAACAAGACGGACGTTGGCACACGCATGTAGCTGATA
>CAZCMY010000192.1:0-2053 GCA_964500055.1 uncultured Acidaminococcales bacterium
TTAAGATTGTTGTCGATTCTTATCATTCGCATAATTTTATTAATCTGCCGCCGGATGCGAACCTTTACGATTATCATCATCTGTATGGCTTTCGTCATTTATTCCGCTATCTGGAAAGCCAGGGGGTTACCGTCGACGAAATAACAACGGGACCAATTGATAAGAACAAACTTGCTGATACAGGTATGCTTTTTATAAATTTAACCAGTATGGATATGCCACCGTTTCGAATGTCGGAAATCAAAGCAATAAAACAATATGTAGAAAGCGGTGGTGGTTTGCTTGTAGTTACTGACCATTCGAATTGTTACTATCATGCTTATAAACTCACGCAATTATTTGAGGAACTAGGTATGGAACTTACGACTGAAACTGCTTGTGACAAGGCACCACAGACTTTAGCAAATGGCAATGGCTGGATAGTTATCAATCGTTTCCAACCACATGAAATTACTAAAAATCTTGAGGCAATTGCAATGATGACCGGTGGGACAGTTGATGACCGCTATGGTATTGGCTTTACCTCTGACGCAGCTTGGGGAGACCAATGGATAGTGCATCCCTATGGTGAAGGCGATACGCCGGGATTCTATGGTAACTGGACTTTAGATAAAGGGGAAAGAACCGGTAAAATGTCTGTCATCTTGGCGAAAAATTTTGGTCGTGGCAGAATTTTTGTTGTGGGTGACCAGAATATGTGGGGTGATGCCTTTTCCAATTATGCCGACAATTATAAATTATGGCTGAATTCTGTGGCTTGGCTGACGGGCGAAAAGCAGCTTGCTGATCCTGAGCAGTATGAAAAATGGAAAAAACCACATATTGTTTTATACGAGAATTATCAAAAGGCTGCCTGGGGTAATTGTGACGATGAAGGCTTTTTCAATCTTTTTGTTGCCTTGGGAAGGGAATACTGGACTTTCGCGTCAAATAACCTGATGGGGGACGCTGAACTAATAATTTTTGCTCATGATGGTTATGCGCTTTCTGAGGGGGAAATAAAAGGGATGACCAAACATTTAAAGTCAGGCAGAAATATTATTGTTCTTAATTCTTCGGGGACTCTCCCCGGAAAACCAGCGCTGACTGAACAGCTTGCCGGCAAACTTGGCGCACCTCAAATTGATGAGCATCCGCAAGAAACTTCCTATAATTGGGCAGGAACTGGTTCAGTTATCTTATTTAAGGAGAGTGCGGCCTTTACCAATAAAACTATACCTCATCCGCAGCAGCGTCCTAACGATAATCAAAAATCTGATCTAGATTATCTTATTGCTCGCTTAGACAAATACAGAAGCTGAAGATTAGTTTTCTTTATAAAAAAATACAGGCCATGACGGATTTTCAAATCTGTCATGGCCTGTATTTTTTAAGATAATAAAAATATGAGTACATTAACCATCAATAAATTCCTGAACTACAAAAACTCTTCCTCTGGAAGCTTCCACGATGCCAAGGCCTACTTGAGTATAATTTGCATTTAAGATATTGGCTTTGTGTTCCGGACTATGCATGAAAGCTTGTTGCGCAGCGTACACACTTTCGTTAAAAGCGAGATTTTCACCAGCATAATTATAAACTATCTTCTGTTCCTGCATACGTTCAAAAGGGGATTGACCTTCTGGGTTAACATGGGAGAAGAAATCACGTTTGATCATGTCTTTTGCATAGTTTTCTGCCAGCTTAGATAGATGAGGATTGAACTGGAGTGGCGCAAGACCTTTTTCTTTACGGTCGTTATTAAGTAATTTCAGGGCTTGACGTTGATTGAAGGACATGGCGGCCACGTCTGAGGTGATGTGAGGTGCTGATGGAGCAGCTTCAGCAGATGTTTGTTTCGCAGCAGAAGCGGAGCACGTTGACACCAGATCTGTAAAACAGAATAGAGCAACTATACAAAAACAAGAAAAAAACATAGATAATAGTTTATGCTGCATTTAATCACCTTCCTTTTAATTGTATTTTTGAGGCAAATCTTTGATTTATAAACCCAAATAATCTCATGATTTAGCCATGAGATTATTAAACAAATATTTTTAATTGTATATTTTTA
>CAZCMY010000193.1:0-2018 GCA_964500055.1 uncultured Acidaminococcales bacterium
CTCGCAAATACTTAACCCCCTATTGAAGTTGAAATAATACGTTCAACATTGTATACGCCTTTGATTGATTTAATCTTAGCTATGATATATTCAAGCTGTTCAGCGTTACGAATATCAACACCCATACTGATAAAAGCAGTTTTACGTTTATCAATATGGCAATTAAGCGCATTGATGTTAAGCTTGGATTCTGAAGCAACCATCATTACATTAGCCAATATACCCGGTTGATCGACTGCAGAAATTTGAAGTGAAACGCGATAAACAGAGTCAGTAGCTATATCCCATGCAACTTCAATCATTCTGTTTGCTTCATCAGTATTAGTCAGAACGTTTGGGCAATCCGCCCTATGTACAGAAATTCCCCTACCCCTTGTAATATAACCAATAATCTGATCGCCCGGAATAGGATTACAGCACTTTGCTAACTTAACCAAAATACCATCTTCGCCCTTAACCAAAATGCCATGACTATTCTGGGCTTTCGAAGTACGCGGTTTCATATTTGCCAATAGCTGAGAAAGATCTTTAGTGGTACTTTGTTTTTGCTCTTTTTTATATAAGTCAACTAATTTTAAAATGACTGTATTCAGAGCAACGCCGCCATATCCGAGGGCAGCAAGCAAATTATCATCGACATCTATATGCAGTTTGGAGGCTACATCTCTAAGATTGTCTATTTTCAGCAAAATTTTTGGGTCATAGCCTAGACGCTTGCACTCTTTTTCAAGCATCTCACGGCCTTTGCTGATATTTTCCTCACGGCGTTCCTTTTTGAACCATTGTTTGATCTTGTTGCGGCTTTCCGAAGAGCCAACAATATTCAGCCAGTCACGACTTGGCCCATTGGCTTGTTTAGAAGTTATAACTTCAACAATGTCACCATTATTTAATTTATACTCCAACGGAACTATCCTGCCGTTAACCTTTGCGCCAACACAACGATTACCAACATCAGTATGAATTCTATAGGCAAAATCTATCGGAACAGATCCCACTGGCAAATCAATTACGTCGCCACGCGGAGTGAAAACAAATACTTCGTCAGCAAAAACATCCATCTTAACCGTATTAACAAATTCATGAGGATCTCTCATGTCCTGATGCCATTCCAAAAGCTGTCTTAGCCAGGAAAGCTTTGCATCATAAGTTTTGTCTCCGGACTTTTGCGAATTACCGGCTTCTTTATAACGCCAATGCGCAGCAATACCAAACTCTGAAATACGATGCATCTCAAAAGTGCGTATCTGTATTTCTAATGGCTGACCACTTTTTGATAGTACTGTAGTATGCAGAGACTGATACATATTAGATTTTGGCACTGCAACATAGTCTTTAAAACGTCCCGGTATAGGTCGCCAAAGGCTATGAACTACGCCTAATGCACCATAGCAATCTTTTACTGTATCAACTAAAACACGAACAGCTAATAAGTCATAAATCTCACTTATATCCTTATGATCGCGCAGCATCTTTTTATGAATACTATAAAAATTCTTTGGCCTTCCTTGTATTTCGCAATGAATGTTTACAGCATCAAGGTGTTCTTTTATTTCGGCAATTGCCTCTTGTATCATAGCCTCGCGTTCCTGCCGCTTCGCTTGAACCTGCTCAACCAAATCATAATAACAATCCGGTTCCATATAACGGAAGGACAAGTCTTCAAGTTCCCATTTGATTGCGTAAATACCTAATCTATGGGCTAAAGGCGCATAAATTTCCAATGTCTCACGCGAAATGGACTGTTGCTTATGTGCCGGCATATATTTCATGGTTCTCATATTATGAAGTCTATCGGCAAGTTTAATCAATACAACACGAATGTCTTTAGCCATAGCAAGGAACATTTTCCGATAGTTCTCTACCTGCTGTTCTTCTTTGGAAATATATTCTATCTTGCTTAATTTTGTTACACCATCAACAAGGTCTGCCACCTTTTGCCCAAATATTTCAGCTACTTTCTCAAGCTTGATATCTGTATCCTCAATAACATCATGCAAAAAGGCCGCAGCCAGAGT
>CAZCMY010000194.1:0-2007 GCA_964500055.1 uncultured Acidaminococcales bacterium
GCCCATGCTAAACATGCAAAAATGGGCTGCATTTGTTATGAAAATCCAGCTATGGGAATTTATTTTATTAATGATCCTGACAATTACTGGTTAGAGATAGTACCGGCTAAAAAATAAGATGGACAGTTAACCGGACGGGGAGGGGAAAATTATGCTGAAAACAATGAAGGTTGTTGCCAGCGGCAGAATGAGAGAGCCGGCCTTTGCTTTACTTGATGCGGAGACAACTTTGTATCCTTGGCAGAAAGGTGGCAAAATGCCTCAGGAAGCCTTTGATGAGTTGCTGGCAGAGGCAGATGGACTTTTTTCGGCAGGAAACATTAAAATTGATGAAGCTTTGCTTGCCAAAGCACCAAAATTAAAGGTGGTGGCACAGGCTTCAGTAGGTTATGACAATATCGATGTCAAGGCTTGCCAGGCACATGGCGTGCGTATCGGTAATACACCAGGTGTGTTAGTCGACGCTGTAGCTGATCTTGCTTATGGACTGCTTCTGGACAGTGCCAGAATGATTGTCCGCGGACACGAACATGTGAAAAGCGGTGCCTGGGGCGAACACAAAGGCCTTGGCTTTGGTGTAGATCTGGCTGGCAAAACTTTAGGTATTATTGGTTTAGGCGCTATTGGCAGCGCGGTTGTGCCACGCGCGCAAGCCAGCAAAATGAAGGTTGTTTATCATAATACGCATAGACGGCCTGATGAAGCAGAACTCGGTGTTCAATATGTGGATTTTGCCACGCTTTTGTCTACCGCTGATTTTATTATGGTAATGGTACCTTTGACAGAAAAAACCAAGGGACTTCTGGGAGACGCTGAATTTGCCCTGATGAAGCCAACCACACGCCTGATTAATACTTCACGAGGTAAAGTTGTGGATACTATGGCTCTTTATAATGCTTTAAAAGAAGGTAAGATTGCTGCTGCCGCCTTGGATGTTGTTGACCCCGAACCTTTGCCGGGTGACCATCCTCTGCTGACTTTGCCTAATATAACAATCACTCCTCATATAGGAACTTCAACGGTCGAAACAAGGGATGCGATGGCACTTCTGACTGCCAGGAATATTCTGGCTGCTTTGGAAGGCAAGCCGATGCCGGCAGAGGTCTTCGAAAAATGAGAGACATTACTGAGGCAATATTATGAAACGCGAGTTATGTCTGCAGAGTGTAGCAGCTCTTAACCGCAATGATTTGATCAAGAAAATAAATAGCAGAGGGATTTTCGTAGTTCAGCCGGTAGAAGAACTGGAAGAAGAAAAAAGCATCATATTGCATGGCGAAGAACAAAGTGTCAAGAGACGCTTCCAACGTCTGGAGCTAAAAGGCAAGAAAAGTGATCTGAAGCTTTCCATCCGTTTTGAAGAGGGAGCAGTTGTAACCAATGACTGCATCATGAGGCAAAATGATATTTATTTTGTCTATACGGAAAAAAGCAAGGAGCAACTTAAACTTTTGCTGAAGTTGGTATTAGAGGATACAGTTTTAGTTTTGGTGGAACCAGATGTCTATGACAGACTGAGACAAAACCAGGGCTCTTTTAACCCTGCTTTGCCTGACCGGTACAAAGAAAGAAATTTCCAATCCGGACTTGGCAGCCATTTGTTTTGGCAGATTTTTTTGGTCAACCAAGGGTGGACGGACTTTTTGCATAAACCATTAGAGAGGATAACGCTCAGACAACTAAGGGTCAAAGTGAGACGTTTGCGTTCCTGTTTAACTTTTTTTAAGCCAGCTTTGCGACAGGAGGAAGCTTTGCTTTGGCAAAATAACTTGCGCAGGCAGGGAGATCAGTTAGCTTATCTGCGGGAACTTGATGTCGCTTTGATGGCCATCGAAAAAATTAAGGCACCATTAGCAAATAATGAAGAAATGTATCCTGAAAAGCTGGCGGAGCTTCTGTGGCAGGCTCGTAACACTGAAGCGCAGCGCATGAAGCAGGAACTTTCATTGAAAGATATAACCCTTGAACTGGCCAGCTTTATTATTTGGCTGCAGGGACAGCCGATAG
>CAZCMY010000195.1:0-2002 GCA_964500055.1 uncultured Acidaminococcales bacterium
ACAACCAAATCCATTCTGGATTTGCTGAAGGATATCAATAAGCGCATGAATCTGACCATCGTCATGATTACGCACCAGATGCAGGTAGTCAAAGAAATCTGCGACCGAGTAGCTGTAATTGAAAATGGCGACATTATCGAAGAGGGTACCATGTTCGAGCTCTTCACCAATCCGAAAACGCCTACTACCAAAGATTTCATCAAGAGCATCAACAATGTTGAGCTGCCGGCAATTCTGAAAGACGTGCCGCTCAGCAAAGAATATATTGAAGGCGGCAAGTTACTGCTTCGTCTTTCCTTCATTGGTTCTTCAGCCGGCGATCCGCTGATTTCCAGCCTGGTCAAAAAATTTGATGTCGATGTCAACATACTTTATGGCAATATCGACAGCATCAAAGATACACCTTATGGCACGTTGCTTGTCGAAATTTCCGGTGTCCGCAGTTCTATCAAGGATGCGCTGACCTATCTGCATGCAAGAAATCTCAGAATGGAGGTAATGGGCTATGTCTCCTGAAATCATTAATCTTTTAATCAAGTCTTTTGGCGAAACCTGTTACATGGTTGCCGCTTCCACCATCATCTCCACCTTGATTGGTCTGCCGCTCGGCGTTATCCTGACCGTAACCCGCAAAGGACACATTCTGGAGAATGCGCCTGTTAATGCAGTGCTGGGTGCGATAGTTAACGCAACCCGTTCTACACCTTTCATCATCCTGATGGTTGCTATCATTCCGCTGACGCGCATCATTGTCGGTTCTTCCATCGGCACTACCGCTGCCATCGTTCCTCTTACAATCTCCGCAGCACCGTTTATCGCCCGCATCATTGAATCTTCGCTGCTCGAAATTGACCACGGTGTAATTGAAGCAGCACAGGCAATGGGTGCAAGCCCACTGCAGATTGTAAATAAAGTTCTGCTGCCTGAAGCTCTGCACTCTATAGTTTTAGGTATCACGCTCGCTATCATCAGTCTGATTGGTTACTCCGCAATGGCCGGTGCGCTCGGCGGCGGCGGTCTTGGTGACCTGGCAATCCGTTATGGCTATCAGCGTTTCCGCGTTGACATCATGATAGCAACTGTTGTTGTTTTGATTGCCCAAGTACAAATTGTCCAATCTTGTGGTAATTATATATCTAAAAAATTAAATAAAAACAAATTATAGGAGGGGATTTATTCATGAAAAAAGGTATCTCTATTCTTGCTACAGGCCTGCTTTTGGCAGCATTTGCCGTTGCCGGCTGCGGTGGCAGTGACAAGAAAGCCGCAGAAAAGAAACCCGAACAAACTCTGAAAGTCGGCGTTACCGCCGGTCCTCATGCTGAAATTCTGGACAATGTCAAAAAAATCGCTGCTAAACAAGGTTTAAAGGTTGAAGTTGTAGAGTTTAACGATTATATTCAGCCAAACGTTGCCCTGTTCCAAGGTGAACTTGACCTGAACAGCATGCAGCATCGTCCTTATCTTGACAATACCGTCAAAGACCGTAAATATGATCTTGTAGAAGTAGCTAAATCAGTAAACTTCCCAATGGCTGCTTACTCCCAAAAAATCAAAAAAGGTGAAGCTATCCCTGACGGAGCTACCATCGGCATTCCAAATGATCCGACTAATGGCGGCCGTGCCCTTCTTTTATTAGCCGCTCAAAAACTGATTACCTTAAAAGATGGCATTGGCGTGAGAGCTACTTTGGAAGATATTACTGCTAATCCACATAACTTCCAGTTCAAAGAACTTGATGCCGCTATCATCCCCCGCAGCCTTTCCGACCTTGATGTTGCCGTCATTAATACCAATTATGCAATTGCTTCCAACATGAACCCTGTTAAAGATTCCATCTTTATTGAATCACCAGAATCTCCATTCGTTAACATTCTTGTTACCAAAGAAAAAATGAAAGCTGATCCAAGAGTACAGACTTTCATCAAAGCTTATCAATCTGAAGAAAATGCTAAATTTATCGCCGATCATTTCAAAGGCTCTGTAACTCCAGGCTGGACAA
>CAZCMY010000196.1:0-1989 GCA_964500055.1 uncultured Acidaminococcales bacterium
CCGGAAATACTTCGGCAAAAACAGCCATCAGAGCGTCAATTTCCGCTTTGGTAATAATCAGCGGCGGTACAAGACGAATGACATTGCCGGCAGTGCAGTTGATGATCATGCCCTTTTGCAGGCAGGCATCAACTATCGGTTTACCAGGTTTTGACAGCTCCATGCCCAATAGAAGGCCACGGCCACGTACTTCAGTTATTTTATCCGGGAACTTTTTCTGCAAAGCTTCTAGCTGATTTTTAAAATAAGTACCGATTTCAGCAGCTTTAGCGGCAAGATCTTCTTCAAGCATTACCTTTAAAGAAGCATTAGCAGCAGCACAGGCCAAAGGATTGCCGCCAAAAGTCGAACCATGGTCGCCGGCAGCAAAGACATGAGCCAGACGCTCTGTTGTCAGAAAAGCGGCTACCGGAAAACCACCGCCCAGAGCTTTAGCCAAGGTTATAATATCCGGTTTAGCTCCGCTATATTCCCAGGCAAACCATTTGCCGCTGCGGCAAAGGCCAGTCTGAATTTCATCAAAGACAAGGAGTGCATCGTATTTATCGCATAAAGCACGAACTTGCTGCAAGTATTCATCTGACGGAACATGTACCCCGCCTTCGCCTTGGATAGGCTCAAGAATAACAGCGCAAACATTTTCGTCCATTAAATACTCAAGTGATTTGATGTCGCCGTATTCCGCGTATTCGAAACCAGACGGCAGAGGTTCATAACCTTTTTGATATTTAGGTTGTCCTGTAGCAGTCAAAGTTGCTAACGTACGGCCATGAAAAGAATGCATGGCAGAAATTATTCTTTGTTTGCCTTCCGCTTTCTGGTGACCGTATTTACGTGCCAGTTTCAAAGCGCCTTCATTAGCCTCAGCTCCGCTGTTGCAAAGGAAAGAGCGATCAAAACCGCTTACCTCCGCAAGCGTTTTGACTAAGTCCGCCTGTACCTTGGTATAGTACAGGTTAGAGCAATGAATAAGCTTACCAGCTTGATCTGCAATGGCATTAACCAATACCGGATGTGCGTGTCCCAGAGCATTAACCGCAATACCTGCCAAAAAATCAAGGTATTCATTACCATCCATATCATAAAGCTTGCTGCCTTTGCCATGATCAAGTACGATCTGATTTCTGCTGAAAACCGGCAAATAATATTTTTCAGTATCTGCGATAACTGTTTCTTGATTCATCCCTTATCCCCTCTAACAATTATATTTATTATTCTTTGACTACTTCCGTACCTACGCCTGAATCACTGAAGATCTCCATAAGAATGGTGTGCGGCTCACGGCCATCAATGATGTGCGTTTTATGCGCGCCACCGGATAGAGCCGTAATACAAGCCTTTACTTTTGGGATCATGCCGCCGTCGATATTGCCACGAATGATAAGTTCCTGCGCTTTTTCGAAGGTTAAAGTAGAAATGAAACTACTTTCATCCCTGTAATCAGAATAAATTCCTCGGACATCGGTCAACACAAGTAGTTTTTCCGCTTTCAACGCACCGGCAATTTCACCCGCAACACTGTCAGCATTGATGTTATAAGTTTCACCGTTAACGCCTACACCGGTAGGAGCAATAACAGGAATAAAGTCATTATCCAATAAAATATTGATCAATTCGGTATTAATTTTTTCTACATTACCAACAAAACCAATGTCAACGAGATTTACTTCGCCATTCTCATAAACATCGGCCAAATGTTTTTTTGCTTGCACAAGATTAGCATCCTTGCCGTTCAGACCAACTGCGCGTCCGCCTAAAAGATTAAGGCGTACTACCAGATCCGTGTTGATTTTGCCGACCAGTACCATTTCAGCAAGCTCTACGCTTTCAGCATCGGTAACTCTGAGGCCGCTGACAAATTGTGTCTTTTTACCAGCCTTTTGCAGCATAGCTGTAATTTCTGGCCCGCCGCCATGAACTACAACCGGTCTCAGACCTGCACAGCGCAAAAATACGATGTCCTGAAGCACTTTATTTTTTATTTCGTCA
>CAZCMY010000197.1:0-1983 GCA_964500055.1 uncultured Acidaminococcales bacterium
TTGTATTTTGTGACTCTGATTACTCAAGGAGGCAGCCATGCAAAAGCATATAGCTGAAATTTATTTCAGTCAGCTTAAAGGAAGAGAAATATGCGACAGCAAAGGGCATACTGTCGGCAAAGTTAAAGATATCGTCACTTTGTGGAGTGGCAGTCTTCCAATTATTACGGGTATTCTTTATAGTGAAGAGCCTGACAAATTGATTCCGGCTAGTATAGTCCTAAATTGGGATTGCAAGCAAATAATTCTTGCCGAACCTTCAGAAAATATTAAAACAACTCAAATAAGTCATCAAGAACTTTTTGTAGGAAAATGGCTTTTGGACAATCAGGTTATAGATTTAAAAGGTTATAAAATTGTTCGTGTGAACGATATTCTGCTATCTTGCGATGAGCAGGACGGGAAACAGAGGTTGTCAATTATAGCCGCTGACATTGGCATAAGGGGACTTTTGCGGCGTATTGGATTGGAGTTTTTAGGCAGCAGCCTGGAGAAAAAATATATTTCCTGGCAACATATAACTCCTCTCGAGAAAAGAACGGGAAGCCTTAAATTAAAACTTGATAAAGACCATTTTAAAAAACTTCATCCAGTTGATATTGCTGATTTGCTTGAAGATATGGATTATGAAAGCCGCAGCGCATTTTTCAAGGCTCTCGGAGCTGAACAAGCAGCGGAAGCAATAGGAAAACTTAAAGAAAATACTCAGGTTGAAATTGTTACACGTATGGATAAAGAACAAGCAGCACAGTTACTGGAAGATTTGCATGCTGATGAAGCAGCCAGTATATTGAGAGAGATGCCTAAAGAAAAAGCAGCCGAATTACTTCAAATGGTTAAGAAGGATAAGGCTAAAGAATTGAAATGGCTGTTACATTACAAAAATGATACGGCAGGCAGTTTAATGACAACGGAGTTTATTCGTTTGCCAATAACATTTACTGCCGGACAAGCGGTTGAACATTTGCGGAGATTTGCCCAGGACGCCGAAATGATAAATTATTTGTACGTTACTGACGTTGATGAAAAACTTTTGGGTGTATTTTCCTTGCGTGAACTTATCTTGACGGAACCGGAAGTTACTCTGGGCAGTTTGATGCATTCCAAAGTAATCGCCGTACATGTTAATGACAGTAGCAAAAAGGCTGCTGACATTATTCATAAATACGGATTGCTTGCTGTACCAGTTTTAGATGCCGAAGGATTTTTGCATGGTATAGTTACAGTTGATGATGTACTTGATTTATTTATGGTTGATAGGACTCTCAAGGCTTCAATGTCAAGATATTTGAATAAGCGTGGCCTGAGACGGAAGTGACATGATGAAGACTTTTAATGTTTTGCGCAATAAACTAGTTGTTTTTTTATCCATAATGGGCCCCGGCATTGTAACAGCTTTTGCAGACAATGATGCCGGCGGCATCGCTACTTACGCGGCAGCAGGGGCAAAGTACGGCCTTGCGCTTTTATTTACCATGCTGCTCAGCACAGTGTGTTTGGCCATAGCGCAGGAGATGTCTGCGAGAACAGGTGCGGTAACAGGTAAAGGTTTGTCCGATCTTATACGTGAGCGTTATGGTGTTAAGTGGACGTTGTTTGCTATGTCAATTTTGGTCATTGCCAATGTCGGAACGACGGCTTCTGAGTTTTCTGGTATTGCCACGAGCTTTGAAATTTTTGGCGTCAGCCGGTATATTTCTGTTCCATTAGTGGCTTTTGCTGTCTGGAGATTAGTACTAAAAGGAAGTTATGGAAAGATAGAAAAGATTTTTTTTGTTTTGTGCCTAACTTTTATGAGTTATATTATTTCAGGATTTCTTGTTGCTCCTTCCTGGCAGGATGTATTGGTGGCATCGGTTACACCAACCTTTATCTGGGATGCTGACTTTTTATTGATGGCCATCGGTGTCATCGGTACAACAGTTACCCCTTGGGGACAATTTTATGTTCAGGCAGCGGTTGTAGATAAAGGAATCAATGCAT
>CAZCMY010000198.1:0-1983 GCA_964500055.1 uncultured Acidaminococcales bacterium
AGTGGGAGAAGTTCAAAGATAAGGCTCTAAAATCAAAGAAAAAATTTGGCTTGCGTATTAATCCAGAGCATTCTACTCAGGACCATGCCATTTACGATCCTTGTTCGCCGGGCTCACGCCTTGGCATAACCCTGGCTAATTTCAGACCAGAGCTTTTGGATGGCATCAGCGGTTTGCACTTTCACACTCTCTGCGAACAAAATGCTGACGCCCTGATTGAAACATTGTCTGTAGTTGAGGAGAAATTTGGCCCTTATCTGAAACAGATGGAATGGGTTAATTTCGGCGGCGGTCACCACATTACCAGAGAAGATTATGATGTGGAGGCTTTGATTGGCGCAATTAAGGGTTTCAAGGAAAAGTATGACGTAAAGGTTTATCTGGAACCTGGTGAAGCTGTAGCGCTTAACACAGGGTTTTTGGTTAGCACCGTTATGGACATAGTTGATAACGGCATCAAGATTGCTATTTTGGATGCATCAGCAGCATGTCATATGCCGGATGTTCTGGAAATGCCGTATAGACCGAGAATTTTAGGCGCTGGCTTGCCGGAAGAAAAATCTTACACTTACCGTTTGGGGAGCGCGACCTGCCTGGCCGGTGATGTTATCGACGATTATTCTTTTGATGAACCTCTCTGCGTTGGAGATAAGTTGGTCTTTTGCGATATGGCAATTTACTCAATGGTGAAAAATAATACTTTTAATGGTATGAAACTTCCCTCAATTGCAATTGCCAAAACAAACGGTGAAGTAGAAGTTGTCAAAACTTTTGGTTACGAAGATTTTAAAAACAGACTTTCTTGATATTTTTGATGCCAGTACAGGTATTTTAACCAGACTGGCATCTTTTTTCGCTTATATATTTTAAGATGAGAGCTTCTTGTGATATACTCATTGTGCATTAAAAGAAGTTTTTAAAACAGAGATGAGGTATTTTAGATAATGAGGACATATACAAAATGTTTTGTTACACCAAAGGCAGAACGCAGTGCAAGAAATGGGCACCCTTGGGTGTTTGCAGATGAAGTAGTGAAAATTGATGGTAAATATGAAAACGGTGACCTTGTTGATGTGCTGAACGGCAAGGGCAAGTATATCGGCACCGGTTTTATTAACGATAATTCCAAAATTCGCATACGCATTATTTCCATGAATGCCAATGACAAGTTTGACGAGGCATTTTTCGAAAGACGTCTGCGTTATGCAGTTGATTACAGACGCACGGTAATGGGCGAAGATTTTAATTGCTGCCGTCTGATTTTCGGTGAGGCTGACTTCTTCCCAGGTTTGACAATTGATCGTTTTGGCGACATTCTCGTTGCCCAGGTATTATCACTTGGCATAGAACTGCGGAAAAAAATGATTTTCGAACTGCTCTGCAAAATACTGCGCGAATGTGGCGAAGAAATAAAAGGCCTCTATGAACGTAATGATGTCAAGATACGTCTTCTTGAAGGCATGGAGGAATATACAGGTTTTTATCCTCTGGAGGGTTTTGTCGAAGGCTCTTGCCCAACAGAAACTATCATAACGGAAAATGGCATCAAATATCATGTTGATATTGCCAAAGGACAGAAAACGGGCTTTTTCCTCGACCAAAAATATAACAGACAAGCGGTAGCACGCATCAGTAAAGGTAAAAAAGTGCTGGACTGCTTTACCCATACAGGAGCCTTTGCTCTAAATGCCGCTCGCGGCGGTGCTGCCTCTGTAACTGCTGTCGATATTTCAGCGGACGCTGTAGCAATGACTGCGGCTAACGCCAAGCTCAATGGCTTAGAAAATAAAGTGAAGGCTTTGGAGGCTAATGTCTTTGATTTGCTGACCGAACTGGATGATAAAAAATCACACGATTATGATTTTATCATACTTGATCCGCCTGCCTTTACTAAATCAAGCAGCACTGTAGCTAATGCTCTTCGCGGTTATAAGGAAATAAACCTGAAGGCAATGAAACTTTTGCCACGTGGCGGCTATCTTG
>CAZCMY010000199.1:0-1979 GCA_964500055.1 uncultured Acidaminococcales bacterium
AGAGCGTTAAAGAAACCAAGGTTGAAGGCAATATTGCCTACGTGGATGTCATCATTCACCAGAACCAAATTGACGAAGACTTCACGCTACAGTTAAAGATGCGTAAACTGCAGGATGAAACCTGGTCTATTGTAGGAATTAACAACATTCATGAATTCCTTACAGAAATTTCCAAAATGAAAGCAGAAAAGTTAGCAGTTTTGAACAAACCACTGTCAAAGAAAATTCAGGAACAAATAGCTATATCTTCCGAAAAATTCGAACACCAGAAAAACAATCGTTATGGAGCCTCTTATGCGTTCTCCTACACACCTACTGTTGAATTCAAGCAAGGCAAGCAAGTAGCTGAATTCATCGGTCAAGTCGATGTTTACAACAAGAACAAAGATAGAGTCTTCTCCCAGAAGTTTGTGAATGCTGGTCCCTTCCCTGTTAATAGCAAACAAGAGTTCCATTTCAGCTGGCCGCTGAATCCTTTTGTTCCTAGTGAAAAAGAATTAATTAATACCTCTGATTCTGATTTAACCATCAAAGCAAACATCATACGCGTCAATTTCACTGACGGCAGCGAGCTTCACTTAATGGAAAATATGCCTGGAGCAAAATAAGTCAGGAAAAGCAAAAATCGTCTGAGAATAAATCTCAGACGATTTTTTTATTTTATAAAACCTTTAATAACAATATGTGTGGTATGCCATCCTCCATAAATACTTCTGAAGATGTCCTATAGCCTTGCTTATGATAAAACCCTTCAGCTTGGGTCTGCCCATGCAGCTTAGCCTTGGTCATGCCTTTAGCGCGCGCTAATTTTTCCAAACCTTCAACAATCATTCGGCCTGCATCTAATTTGCGGTACTCCTGCAAGATGCAAATGCGTTCAAGTTTGGCTAAACAACCAAAATAACGCACACGGCCTGTACCGACAACTTTGCTGCCGTCGCACAGGATTACATGTTCTGCCGCATTCTCGTTTTGATCAATTTCACAATCTTCAGGCACGCCCTGCTCTTTCACAAAAACATTGATACGAACACTAAAAGCTTCTTCAAGCTCTTGTGGCGTAGCAACTTTCTTTATCTCCACAGTAGGATCCCCTTTACAATAAAATCACCAACCTATTGTAACAAAAAGAGCCCTGCTGTGCAAGCTATTTAAGATAACTAAGATCAGTTTTATCTATGATAAGGTTCTTTATCCTGCGTTGCCATGAAAGCTTCTACATCCCAGCCATTTTCAACCAGCTTTACCAGCAGTTTAGAAGTATTAATAGCATCATCTAATGCAGTGTGCCAGGTGCCTTCCATCACAACCTTCTGTTCCTCTACCGCAGACTTCAAAGACGGCGTTTTCTCTTTTTCAAATAACTGCTTATAGCCTGCCGCCAAATCAAGATAGTCCGAAAATAAAACCGGGTTTTCAATCTTGTAGCGTTTGCAAGCGGTATCAATAACTTTAAAATCTGCATCACCCCAGGCGACAAAATATGTTTCGCCCGGAGCATAGTGTTCTTTCATTCTCTCAATCATTTCCGGAAATAGGATTCCCTTTTTGAGATCAGCCATTGTAATCATGGAAAAATTGAGTGATTCTTCAGCCTGTTTAGGATAAAATTGTGGCTTAACAAAGCTCTGGATGTTGCCAACACACTCGAAATTATCGCCAGCAAGTTTTGTCGCACCTATTTCCAATATCTCCGAGAAGAACCCACGCGGTTTCCCCACCGGCTTTGTATAAACAGTAAATTCAAAATCTGTTACCAAAAAATTCTTTGCCATTAATCTATGCTCCCTTTGTTAACATTTTGCCTTCATTATACAACTACTGGCATTTCTTAACAAATTAATATTATTAAATTGCCCCATCAACGACACACCCTATAAAATATAATTTACACAAAAACAAAGCGAGGGCAGAATCTTTTACAATTCTGCCCTCTTTCGATATGACCACATCCGTGCGATCCTTAACAACCTTTACAG
>CAZCMY010000200.1:0-1970 GCA_964500055.1 uncultured Acidaminococcales bacterium
GCGAATGCAATAATACAACACCGACTATTTGCCCATTCCTATCCTGTATCGGCGTCGCAACAGTCAAAGTTGGCACCTGCAAGAGCTGGCTAAAGCCTTGCCCAAAAACTGTTCTGCCTTCGAAAGCTTCTTTGACAACCTTGTCAGCATCCGGCGGCAGATCCTTATACATTATTATGCGTGACTGCATGCCTTTGTGATCGCTGACTTCCAAATTATTTTCACGGTCAACTATCCAGACATCATCGGCAGCTGAACTGCTCAAGAATCGTAGCATGGAAGCATATCCCCAACCGCCGAACTGGCCTCCGGGACGTGGTTCCATCTTTTTACCTTCCTTTTCTCCCTCCTCAGCCTGCTTTTGCATCATCTTTTCCTGCCAAGCCATCACTTGTTCTCGTGTATCCACCATGGCCTGGGCAATTTTTATCGCACGTTGCTCAAGTTCTGCCCGCTTTAAGGCCTCTGTATGCTGCCAAAAAAGAAAACGAAAGCTACTGCCGACAACAAGCGCAAAGATTAAAAGCGCCGCCGCAAAATAAAGGGTCAGCTTTAATGCAATCTTGTTCTTCATTTCAATTCTCCTCAAAGCGGTAGCCTACGCCCCAGATAGTCTTGATATCCCATTTTTCATGCGGTACTATTTCCAATTTCGCGCGCAGCCTTTTGATATGGGAATCCACAGTGCGGCTATCACCAAAATAGTCATAACCCCAGATACTATCAAGTAAATTTTCCCTTGTAAATACTTTATTCTTATTTTTGGCCAAAGTCCAAAGGAGTTCTACCTCCTTCTTGGTCAGGTTCATTTTCTGCCCGTCTATGGCAACGTTGTATTCATCTAAATCAATAACAAGATTATCAATGGTAAAGTTGTTTTTGGTTTGTTTTTCCATCTTCATGCGCCTCAAAGTAGCCCTTACCCTTGCCATTACTTCACCTGCGGAAAAGGGCTTTACGATGTAGTCGTCAGCGCCGATGTCGAGTCCCATTATTTTTTCAAAATCTTCGCCGCGGGCAGTAACCATGATGATCGGCACCATGGAATTTTGGCGTATCTCCCTGCAGACTTCAAAACCATCTTTTTTCGGCATCATAACATCCAGTAAGATGATTTGTATTTCCGCACTATATTTATTGAATTTTGCTATAGCATCCTCACCGTCTAACGCTACTATGGGCTCAAAACCCTCTTTTTGAGCGTAATTCGATAAGATAGAGGTAATTTGTTCATTATCATCAGCAATCAGAATTTTTCCCACTCTGGCCACCGCCTTTCTCTCCTTTAATTATACTGAGTTTTATGTCTTTTTTATGGCTATTTCACAAAAAAATATCAAAAAAATTTTCGGGAAAAAACATTATTTTGCCATAAATCAACTCTATACTGAACTCAAAGCTAAACATACAGCTAACAAAAGACTAATAAGTCAAAAATAAAGGAGAGATTTATATGAAAAAAATGAAATCAGCTCTAATTATTGGTTCCCTGATTGCAGCTCTTGGCGCTTCTACCGTTTTCGCAGCAACTTCAACCAGCACAAGTGATTATGATCAAAACCCCCACAAAATGCGCAATTTAGTTCAGCAGTCAATCCAAGAAAGAAATGCAGGCAATGACAGCACAGGCAAAATTCAATATCCTGGTCAAGGACCTGGTATGGGTGACTGCCACAAACAAGGTCAAATGCACAAAGGCCCTGGCGGTAAGCACATGGGACAAGGTCCTGGCATGATGCGTGAAGAAAATGCTAAAATACTCGCAGATTTAACTGGCCGTGATGTTGAAAGCATTAAAGAAGATGCACGCACCAACCATAAACCTATCCGTGAAATGGCTAAAGATGCCGGCGTTTATGATCAATTCATGGCCAAACACCTTGAATTAGCCAAAGGACATCTTGATAAAGCAGTAGCCGATGGCAAAATGTCCCAAGACCAGGCAGATAAAATGCTGCAAAACATGAAAG
>CAZCMY010000201.1:0-1923 GCA_964500055.1 uncultured Acidaminococcales bacterium
TTTTCGTGCCGGCTGAAGCACCGCAAGTAAAACTTGACCTTACGGAAGAATTTGATATCGAATATCCTTATTGTACAGAATTTGTCGTCCGCGATTCACATATAGAAGAAAAAGAAGTTATGCAAGCGCTGGAAAGCATGGGAAATTCATTAATTGTCGGCGTTGTTTTTGACATAGTGAAGGTACACATACATTCCAAAAACCCGGGAGCAGTTCTGCAAAAGGCTATGCAATGGGGCAGTTTGCATGACATCAAGATAGACAATATGAAAGATCAGCATCGGGAAAAACTTTTCGCTAAGCAGCCTGCAGTTACTAAAGCAGGTTTGGCAGTATTGACTGTGGCTGCCGGTGAAGGTATCGCAAGGATAATGAAAAGCATTGGGGCTGAAGAGATAATATACGGCGGCCAAAGTATGAACCCGCCGGTTGAAGATTTTGTTCGCTGTATTGAGGAAGGCAGAGCTGAACAATATATTATTTTGCCGAATAACAAAAACATTGTATTGGCAGTTCAGCAGGTCAAAAAGCTTTTAGGAACTATGCAGATAGATTTTATACCGACAAATAATCTTGCTCAGGGTTTGGCTGCTCTTGTAGCTTTTGACAAAGAAAAATCTATGGTAGAGAATGTCATGGCCATGAGAGAACAGGCAAAGGCGGCACGAAGTGCTGCTTGCAGCATAGCTGTCAGAGACAGCGTGGTTAACGGTGTTAAGGTAAAAAAAGGTCAGTACATTGGCCTGGTAGAAGAGAAAATAGTTTGTGCCGGTGACCAACTTTTAGAAGTTGCAGCAGAAACACTGCGTCTTGCTGCTGATGGAGCAGAACTGATCAGTATTTATTACGGTAAGGATATGCCGGTTGAGCAGGCTGAAGAACTGGTTGATGAGCTGAAAAGAATAAATGGTGATTGGGAAATTGAACTATTTGATGGCGGGCAACCTCTTTATCCGTTACTGATGGTTATTGAATAAGAAATCATGAGGATAAGTCCCGTGCGGGGCTTATTCTTTTTATGGGGGCAGACACGTGGAAAGTATTTTTATCAGTATCGCGGCAGGCATTTTATTTGGCTGGCTCGATGTTTTCAACTATAGTAAGAAAAAATTACTGAACCGTCTTTCAACGGTAGCTTTGCTCATCATGCTCTGGTGTCTTGGCGCCAAAATTGGCTGTGATGAAGAACTTCTGCGTAATCTTGGTCTCCTGGGTTTTCGGGCGATAATTATGGCATTTGGTATAATAGCTGGCAGTTTATTACTGTTGTGGCTTGTTACCAGATTGTTTGCCCATGATATCAGCCAGGAAGAACAGGAGGGTAAAGCATGATTTATGGTATTATAGCTGCTATTCTCTTAGGCATGGGCTGTGGCTATTTATGGCTGTCAACAGCAGCTATACCGATGCTGGATGAAGTATTGCTGACAGCTTTGTCTTTCATGGTTTTTGTTGCAGGCATAGAAATCGGCGGGAACAGACATATAATAAAAAAGATATGCAATCCGAAAGGATTGGCACTGATGGTGGCTATTCCCACGGCAGTGGTCATCGGCAGCATTGTCGGCGGCGGCATCGCGGGAACGCTTACCGGTATGAAAGTTGAAGATGCTGTGCTTGTCAGCGCAGGTCTAGGCTGGTACAGCTTATCATCAGTAGTCATAAGTACCATGTACAGCGTGGAAATTGGTACTATTTCCTTTCTGACCAATGTATTGCGGGAAACGCTGTCTTTTGCTCTGATTCCTCTGATAGCAAGATACAATAAAATTATGAGCATTGGTATTGGTGGTGCCAGTACCATGGATTCTACATTGCCTGTCATCATCAAATATACTGACCTACATACGGGGATTTTAGGCTTTGTCAACGGCTTGGCTTTGACGCTGCTGGTGCCATTTTTACTATCAGTATTAATGCCAA
>CAZCMY010000202.1:0-1915 GCA_964500055.1 uncultured Acidaminococcales bacterium
AAAAACCTCAGGATAAACAGTTTTCGCCATATATTCTACCGCTTTTGGGTATTGCAAACCCGGATTTATCAAAAATAACTGTTCCGGCAAAAAGATAATCCTGTTCTCACGTACAGCCTTCAAAGAATTCCAGGCAGGATTACTTTGAACATCTGACCGCAGACGATTCTCAATTGCTGCATCAGTACCCATAGAGGTAATGAAGATAAGTTCGGGATCGTTTTTCACTAATTCTTCCAGACTATATGGTGTTTTATCCGGATCACCACTTAAAGGAGTGCTTCCTGCTGCAACGTTCTTAAACCCTAGTAACTTGGCTGCAGAACCAGCAATAGTACCATCAAGCTCCACGGTCACATTTTTGGCACTCGCATGCAAAATGACTATTTTCTTTTCGTCTTTAGGGATTTTTTCACTTATCTTGCTTATTTCATTATCTAGCTTTTCTGCTGCCTGTTCACCTTTTTGCTGCACTCCATAAACTTTGCCGATCAGCTTTAAGGCATTCTGAACCTCTTTGTAAGTTCTTACATCAATCTCTATAACCGGTATATTATTTGATTCCAACAAAGAAATAAATTTATCATGCTGCCCCTTAAGAGCCAATACGCAATCAGGTTTCAAAGCAACTACTCTCTCCACATCAATATTATAGGTAAAACCTACCTCCTGGGCATCTTTCATGCTCTCAGGTATAGTACCAACTTTTGAAGTTGCTCTGCCGATAACCTTACCATCAACGGCATCAATCATGCCTAAGAAAGAAGGAGACAAGCTGACGACTCTTTCGGGCTTATTCTTCAAAACAACCTTACGACCAGCATCATCGGTGATTGTCAAAAAGGTATTGCTGTCTACGGTTGTTTCTTTGGTATTTTGGCTTCCGCAGGCGCTTAGGGTCATTATCTGTAACAATAGCAATAAAACCATGAAGATTTTTTTCATTCAAAACAACTCCCTGATTGTGGCATATAAAAGCAAAAGCCTTCAGTTCTCAAACTGAAGGCAAGAAACGCAGAAAGTCAGCACTATTAAGTGCGTTATCCAGACCTCCCCATCTCTCGCAGGTACTTAGGTCGATTCGGTTGGCAGTCGTCTGGCTCGAATGCAAAAGCATTCACACAGTGGCGGGACCGCGCCGGAATTCAACCGGCTTCCCTATTAAGCCTCTAAAGGCACCATACCGATACTCTTAAATTACTTGTTTAGGTTAACATATGTTTAATATTTCGTCAACCCAAGCCTTCTCAAACATTCACTATGGTCTATCGTTCTCCGCCACCAGATCAATCACACTATAAGTTATCTCTTAAAAAGCCAAGTATTAAAACTTTGGAACCGGCACTTTTAAAACATACCAAAAATGCCAATGGCTAAAGAAGCGACGGGCCTGCTGCACATCAGCGACCGACTGCCTGCAGGCGAATTGTCGCGTGTGGAAGCGGCCAGAGGAACTCTTTAACCATTGTCATATAAACTATTGAATATTTCTTTCGATATTTTCCTAATCTATACATTATTTTTGAGACAAAATTGCTTATGAGTTATAATATGGTCTATCATACTCCACTGCCATTGTCGAAATAAAATCTATTTGTTATAATCCTTATGGTGAAAGAAAGGAGATATTATGGAGATTTCTGAACTTATTGCACGCATTAACATATTGGCCAAAAAGAAAAGAACAGTTGGCCTTTCCTCAGAAGAACTGGCAGAACAGAAAGAACTGTATAAGGAATACCTTTCAATAATAAGGTGCCAGGTTAAAACTCACTTGGACAACATCGAAATCGTTGATAGTCCAACGGTTGAACACTGATATGGATACCTTTATTCTCAGTACGGATGCTAAGCCTTGCAGCATCCGCAATTTTCTTGCGCAAAAGGGCATATCGCTTACTAATTGGCGCAAAAT
>CAZCMY010000203.1:0-1900 GCA_964500055.1 uncultured Acidaminococcales bacterium
ACCTTCATAATACACTCAACCTCCTTTAATCCTTTAAGCCAGAGGCATCCGGGTTGCTCTAAGGGAGTAGTTCTTCTTTGGCATACAAATATCCTTCTCGTTTATTGAAGGCAAATTTGCAAAAGATGAAGGATTTACTTATATTGCGGCGAATTTAGTTACGGAAAAGTTTTGTGTTGCGGCATTTGAAGAAAAAGTGTTAATCGTAGTTAGCAGCACTCGGACTTATCAGATGATAAGCGATACAAATGGGGGGCTTTAAATTTGGAAAATAATGGCGAATATAATCAGAAAGTTTTTTGTAATTACAAACAGCAACCAGAGTTAAGTGAAGGGTGGTTTCAATATCCTTTCAGTAATAGCAAAATAAAAATTTTGACCAATATAGATGCGCAAACCCAGCAGCTATTGTTGAATATATTTTACAATTTTACAACGATAACTCCTGAAATGATTGATGATTTAATAAATTTGACCCTTAAAGGGATTGGCGAACTTTGTGGTATAGATCGATGCAATATTTGCTGGCTTACAGCAGATGGTCAAAGAATGGTTCGTACAAATACTTGGTTGCGTAAGGATGTAGACTGTCGATTTTATGTCAATGATTATGTTGATGACAATATTTTGCCTTGGAGTATGCAAAAAATACGCAGCCTTGAAGTTATTAAGGTGGACAAGCTTAGTGAATTACCTTTGGAAGCAGCTTCAGATAGGGCCGTCTTTTATGATGCAGGTGTTAAATCTCTTGCGGTAGTCCCAATTACTTATCAGGGCTCATTGCTTGGCTGTTTCGGTTTTGATGCGATGTTCGCGGAACGCGAGTGGTCTGATGAGATAATTTCCGTTTTATCAATTTTGGCTGATATTTTTGGTGGTGCCTACAAACGTAAAGAAAAGGTTTTAGAAGTAGAAAAGCTGGCAAGCTACTATCACGCTGTTTTCGAGAATACAGGCTCACCATCATTTATTATTGGCGACAATATGGATGTTCTGCAGTCCAGCATGAACTGGGATGGAGTATTCGGCTATACCAGAAGTGAATTGGAAAATAATAGGTGGATGGAATATCTGCCCGCAGAGGAACTGGCGAAACTTCAACGCTATCATTATGGGCGCCGCGATGAGCTAGAGGGCGTGCCGCAGAAGTATACTTCGCACGTTATTGATAAATCTGGACGTGTGCGTGATTGTTTGGTAACTGTGGCGATAATCCCGGGAACAAAAAATTCGGTTGTGACACTTTCGGATATTACGCAGTACAATCGCATAGGCCGGGCCATGAAAGTAACTACGGCTATCAATACCGCTCAGCTGCATGCTGTAGATGAGCAGGCTTTATTAGAAGATGTCTGTCAAAAATTAGTAGATATAGGCGGCTATCGCTTTGCTTGGATTGGTTATATAAGTAAGGACGCTAATCAAAAAGTCGTTCCAGTTGCCCATGCTGGTATTGAAGATGGCTATCTTAAGTTGATGAAGATTAAATGCACACAGACGAGTGACAATGACGGCTATTTCGTTCCGGTACAAACAGGACGCCCTTCTGTTTGCCGCAATATAGAAAACAATTCAGATTTCCCGCCATGGAAAGCCGCCGCCATGAAACGCGGCTATAAAGCATACGTTGTGATACCAATGCATTTAGGCGGTGAACCGAATCGGGCAGTATTGGTTATATACTCCGGTGAAGAAGAGGTTTTTGATGATGAGGAAGTTAATCTTCTTAAAGAAACTGCTGACGACTTGGTTTTTGGCATTAAATACTTGCGCAGCACCATTGCCCGAGCAAAGACTGCGGAAAAATTGGCACACAGCTTGCAGCAAAAGGATGACCTGTTGTTGGAGATAGTTGATGCGCTTGCTGCATCAGTTGAAGCGAAGGATCCTTATACCGCTG
>CAZCMY010000204.1:0-1883 GCA_964500055.1 uncultured Acidaminococcales bacterium
TGATAACGCTGGTAAAGAACCTCAAGCGTCTCAATCGCTTTCAGCGAGTCAAGCCTTCTGGTATTGATTTCGAGAACTTTGCCGCCGTCAATCAGAAGCTTAAAAAGTTCATCCCACAAAGCGGGAAACTCTTCATAGTACAACTCCTGGTCTTCATACGGCATATAACGGCTGATATAGTCGATGTGTCCGAAAATATCAAAGTCTCTATACAACCGGACGTTGGCAATGGAATCTTCCAGGAATTCTTGCAAGGCTTCGGCTTTGGTCAGGCCTTTATAGGAATTAGGTTCGTAAAGGTCTCTGCCGTTCACGCAGTGCATGGAGGCAATGACGCAGTCAAAAGGATGCGCCTTGATCAGGGCTTCATCTTTAGTGACAATATGCTTCTGCATCCCGATTTCGATACCTAAAAGAATGCTCTCTGACCTATATACATTAAATTGCTTGAAGTAGTCGTCAACATCAAATAAGAAGGCATAAGGGTTCGTGGGATAGTCATAATCCCAGTGCTCAGTCACGATCATACCGACGTTGGCTTTGCGTGCCGCCCGTATGGCTTCACTGATATTCATGGATGAATCTGTCGAATAATCACAATGCATGTGCGAATCAAAAAGCATGTTCATTTCTCCCTTGCTAACGATACCTTATTATAACAAATTTATTTGAAATTGCACGCAATTTAAATAAAAAAAGGCAGCGCGGCAAAAGCCCCACTACCTTGTGTGTTAAACGTTGAAACGGAATTCGACGACATCGCCGTCCTGCATGACATAGTCCTTGCCTTCGAGACGCACAAGGCCTTTTTCACGAGCTGCAGCTTTGGTGCCGCAAGCAACCAGATCTTTGTAAGAAACAATTTCTGCTCTGATAAAACCGCGTTCAAAATCGGTATGGATCTTACCGGCAGCCTGCGGAGCTTTCGTGCCACGCACGATGGTCCAGGCACGCACTTCGATTTCGCCAGCCGTTATGTAAGTCATCAGACCAAGTAGTTTGAAACCTGCTTTGATAATTCTGTTCAGGCCCGGTTCTTCCAGTCCTGCCATCGCCAAAAATTCTTGTGCCTCATCATCCGGCAATTCGGCGATTTCGGCTTCCATTTTGGCGGAAACAGCAATTGACTCTGCGCCTTCTTCAGCGGCGTATTTTTGCACAGCCTGCACAAAAGGATTTTTCTCGGCATGTGCTACTTCGTCTTCAGCTACGTTCGTAATATAGAGGATAGGCTTCATTGTCAGAAGATGCAAATCGCTGACAAATTCCTTTTCATCATCTGTCAAATCAAGACGACGGGCAGGAATTGCTTCACCCAAGCCTGCCAATACTTTTTCCAAAGCTGCTTTTTCCAGCGGCACTTTCTTATCGCCGGTTTTCAGCAGTTTGCCAAGGCGTTCAATGCGTTTCTCAACGCTTTCCAGGTCAGCCAGGCAAAGCTCGGTATTAATTATTTCAATGTCACGCAAAGGATCGATCGTGCCTTCCACGTGGGTAATATTGCCATCCTCAAAACAGCGCACTACCTGAGCAATGGCGTCAACTTCGCGGATATGTGCCAAAAATTTATTGCCAAGTCCTTCACCGGTAGAAGCGCCTTTGACTAACCCTGCAATATCGACAAAACGCATTGCTGCCGGTACTATCTTTTTCGCTTTAACCATATCGCTCAAAACTTTTAAACGTTGATCGGGAACATCAACAACGCCGACATTCGGCTCTATAGTACAAAATGGATAATTGGCAGCTTCCGCGCCGGCTTTGGTAATAGCATTAAACAGCGTGCTCTTGCCAACATTCGGCAAACCAACAATCCCTACTTCTAAATTCGTGCTCACTAACATCTCTCCTTAAATTTTATCTGATATATAATTTTACTTCAT
>CAZCMY010000205.1:0-1883 GCA_964500055.1 uncultured Acidaminococcales bacterium
AATTAATATACTATTTTCGTCAAATTATTTTACCAATACTAAAAAATTTCTACATAGCATGTTGCTTTCCTAAAATTATATTTTTACATAATCATTATTAAATATAAAGGATATGCTGAAAAAATGCCGAACTCTTTCTAAAAGTTGATTGTTCTGTAATAATTGGTGGTCATAGATGGAAAGGTAGTGATGTATTGTGAAATTCAGCAACAATATATTAGTCCTTGGATGTGGTTTTGTCGCACGCTGTACCATTCCACTTCTGCTGAAACATATAGACGTATCACCAAAGTCTATTACAGTTATAGATATGAAAGACGAAAGAGAAAGCATTGCCGAAGCCTTAAAAAGCGGCGTAAATTATAGAATTGATAGAATTACTAAAGATAATTTGAGCAGCAAGCTTTCCGAATATTTATCAGCCGGCGATATGCTGATCGACTTGTCATGCAACATTAATTCTATTGAGCTTCTTGAATGGTGTCACTTCAACAATGTATTGTATATTAATGCCTCTATAGAAGTTTGGGATCCTTTTGCTAACGAAAACGGCAGCTCACCCTCCGCCAAAACTCTATATGCCAGACATATGGCTGTCAGAGAGATGTGTTCCAAGTGGTCAAATAAAATTGGGCCAACGGCAGTCTTAGAACATGGGGCAAATCCAGGCCTCGTTTCGTATTTTACAAAGGTTGGTCTAAAGTCCATTGCCCAAAAAATTATTAGCACTAAAAAAACTGATAGCCGAATAAATTTATTGAAAACTGCTATTGAAAACAGTGACTATTCCAAATTAGCACAACTTACAGGCGTAAAAGTAATCCATATAAGCGAACGTGATTCACAAATCACAAATAAACCAAAAAAGGTCAACGAATTTGTTAATACCTGGAGTGTAGATGGATTCTATGAAGAAAGTATTGCTCCAGCTGAAATGGGCTGGGGCACTCATGAAAGAGTCCTCCCTCCAAATGCCCTTTTTCACAACTATGGTCCCTGCAATCAGATATGTCTCGCAAAAATGGGTATGAAGACATGGGTAAGGTCATGGGTTCCAAGTGGCGAAATTACGGGTATGGTCATAAGGCATGGTGAAGCTTTCACTATCTCCGATTATCTGACCGTTTGGGAAGACGGCAAACCTGTCTACAGACCTACCGTTCACTATGCTTATTGCCCCAGTGATCCTGCAATAAATTCACTTCATGAACTTGAAATGAGACAATATCGTCTTCAGGATAAACAGCGAATCTTAACTGATGAAATAATCAGCGGAAAGGATGAACTTGGAGTTCTTTTAATGGGTCATGATTTTAATGCCTGGTGGGTTGGCAGCATTCTTGATATAGACGAGTCAAGGAAGCTTGTTCCACATCAAAATGCAACAACTCTTCAGGTTGCCTGCTCAGTTGTTGCTGCAATAAAATGGATGATTGCAAACCCCAATAAGGGTATCTGCCTTCCAGAAGATTTACCGATTGAAGAAATTTTATCCTTAGCGGTAAATTATCTTGGTTCATTCATATCAACAGAAGTAAATTGGACACCAATATTAAACAAGGTTGATTTGTTCAAGGGCTTTAATGACTTCACGCTAACAGAAGATGACACGTGGCAATTTAAGTCATTTCTAGTATAGATAATCTGATGCATTTAATAAAGTTTTTATTAGTAAAGGGATGATCTTAAAATGAATACAGAATTTAAGGCTATTTCCATATGCAACGAATTAAATATCGATAAAATTGGCGAGCACTTTGGCATTGCGCACAAATTCAAATGGAAAGAGGCCCTGAAACTACAATCCGAAAATCTTAAGGGTATTCTAAATAACACGGAAAATAAAACTGTTTATATTTTCCATTTTGGCAGCATGGTATTTC
>CAZCMY010000206.1:0-1878 GCA_964500055.1 uncultured Acidaminococcales bacterium
TTTACTGTTAAGGGAGGGAAATATATGCTTACAAGTCAAAGTCTGGCAGGTGTTTTAAGAAATAGCGGATTTAAGGTTACACCGCAGCGGTTAGCTGTTTATGAAGCCTTAGCCAACACAAAAGCCCATCCCAATGCAGAACTTCTATACAATGAGTTGAGACCGAAATATCCATCTATGAGTTTTGCCACAGTTTATAAGACTGTTGAGATTTTAAACGAATTAGGTTTGATTACCGTTTTAAACACAGGCGAAGGCAGTTCAAGGTACGATGCTGATGTCACTGAACATTCACATATTCAGTGCAGTGTCTGCGGGCGTGTCGATGATATCGGACCGCTTTCAGTTGCTAAGTTGGATGAAGAAGTAACGACTGATACCGGTTATGAAGTCCAGGGACAGAAATTTTATTTTTACGGTATTTGCCCAGCTTGTAAAAACAAAGCTTAAAAATAGTTAGCCAGCTGAAAAGCTGGCTTTTTTTTTTTTTTTCACAATTTGCTTTACCGGATTTGCTATAATATAAGGCAAAGAGTATTTGTAAGTTATAAGGGGGACCCATAATGACAGAGCTTGCCCAGTATTTGGAACACACCCTTCTGAAGCCGGAAGCAACGGTTGCAGATATAATACAGCTATGCGAAGAAGCCAAAAAATATCAGCTCGGAGGAGTCTGCATCAACCCTTGTTATGTCGCTTTGGCAAGGCATTTATTGTCAGGAACGGGAGTAAAGGTCATAACAGTTATTGGCTTCCCGCTGGGCGCCACTTATCCGGAAGTTAAAGAGCTGGAAGCAAAAATGGCAGCAGACAATCATGCTGATGAAATTGACATGGTTATGAATATATCCGCTTTCAAAACAGGTGACTATCAGGCAGTTGAAAACGAGATTAAAATGGTAGTTGCGGCAGCAACTCCGTCTCTGGTTAAAGTTATCATCGAAACTGCGCTTTTAACCGATGAGGAAAAACGCAAGGCCTGTCAATTAGTAATTGCCGGTGGGGCACAATTTGTGAAAACAAGCACAGGCTTTGCCAAGAGCGGAGCAACCGTAAGCGATGTACGTTTACTAAAAGAAGAAATCGGCAATGCAGCACTGGGCATTAAGGCAGCCGGCGGCATTCGCGATGCGGCAACAGCCAGAGCAATGTTGGAAGCTGGTGCGACGCGTATAGGTACAAGTGTAGGAAATCTTATTGTGGCGGAGGATATATGAGTAAAGAATTCGAAGTTGCAGTAATTGCGAGCGGCAGTAAAGGCAATTCTACCATTATTAAGGCGGGCGATACAGCTTTTCTCGTTGATGCGGGCATTAGCTGCCGCAGAATCACCAACGGTTTGAAAGAATGCGGTCTGCATCCGCTTGATTTGTCAGGCGTATTGATAACGCATGAACATACCGACCACGTAAGCGGCCTGCCGGTTTTAAGCAGAAAATACAAACTGCCGATCTTTGCCAATGAGAAAACCTGGCAAGCAATGGAACTTCGTAATGAGATAGAACGTTCCTGCCACAGACTACTGCCAGGGCAGCTTTCCTTCGGCGGTATGACAGTTTCTTCTTTTGCCATATCACATGATGCCGCGAGCCCTGTTGGTTATTCGTTTCTCTTCAAAGAGGAGAAATGCACCTATCTGACAGATAGTGGCTTTGTTAATGAAGAAATAAAATTAGCGTCTCTTAACAGCGATGTGTTGATTCTGGAAGCTAATCATGATGAGGATATGCTGAAAACAGGCCCTTACCCCAGGATGCTGAAAGAACGTATCCTTGGTACACGCGGACATTTATCTAATACGGCCGCAGGCTGGTTTTTAGCCAATATGCAGAAAATGCCGCAGGAGGTTTTTTTGGCTCACATCAGTCATGAGAACAA
>CAZCMY010000207.1:0-1840 GCA_964500055.1 uncultured Acidaminococcales bacterium
GCAAATATAATTTAGCCGGTGAGGGCGTTGTTAAGACATCTGCTCAAATGGTTGACTATTATGCGGATCTTTGCGAAAAATATCCAATTGTTTCCATTGAAGATGGTCTTGATGAAGATGACTGGAAAGGCTGGGCCCTCTTAACTAAAAAGCTTGGCGGTAAAGTTCAATTAGTTGGTGACGATTTATTTGTAACCAATTCTGAACGTCTGAGTCGTGGTATTAACGAGGGTGTTGCCAACTCCATTCTGATTAAAGTAAACCAGATTGGCACTTTGACAGAAACTTTCAGTACAATTGAAATGGCTAAACGTGCTGGCTATACCTGTGTAATTTCTCACCGCAGCGGAGAAACCGAAGACACTACTCTGGCTGATATTGCGGTAGCTGTTAATGCTGGACAAATTAAAACCGGTGCTCCTGCACGTACAGATCGCGTTGCTAAATACAATCAATTGCTGCGTATTGAAGAAGATTTGGCTAGTGCCGCAGAATATAATGGCAAAAAAGTATTCTATAATCTTAAAAACTTGAAATAATATTTTGCAAAAACAGAGCTGGCTATGGTCAGCTCTGTTTTTAATGTGGTAAAATAAAGATTAGTGATGGTATTCAAAATAAGCTTTTAATTGTACCTGATTTTAGTTTGTGGTAAAATATCATGGTACGAACTGTAGAGGAGGTATAATTGTGTACGAAACGATTTTAATGGTACTAGAGGTTCTCGTCAGCCTGGCTTTGATTGCTGCAGTTCTCATGCAATCAGGCAAAAGTGCTGGCTTGTCAGGTTCTATCGGCGGCGGTGGAGAAAGCTTCTTCGGCGGTAAGAGCAATGACATGGATGCAATGCTCGCAAAAGTCACGATTTTTTTAGGCATTCTTTTTGGCGTTTTGACTTTGCTCATTGCTAAAATTTCCTAATGAATGCGTCATCATTAGGTGAAAGAGTCCTTTGTACCGATAAAATATAAAAACATATTTTGAAAGGGGTATAGGTCTTGAGTAATTATCTGATGTTGTCTATGATTACGGGGTTGCTTGCTTTAGCAGTTGCTTATATGCTGACTGCCGGTATTGCAAAATCCAGTGCGGGTAACGCTCGCATGCAGGAAATAGCTGGGTATATTCATGAAGGGGCAATGGCTTTTTTGTACAGGGAGTATAAGTATCTTGCTGTCTTTATTGTTGTTGTAGCAGTTCTGATTTCCGCATTCTTACATGTTTCTACAGCCATTTGTTTTGTTGCAGGTGCTATTTTCTCAATTCTTACTGGTTACTTTGGTATGATTGCAGCTACTAAGGCTAATGTGCGTACAGCTGAAGCCGCTCGCGGCGGTATAGCTCCTGCATTAAAGATCGCTTTTTCCGGCGGTGCAGTCATGGGTCTTGGTGTCGTAGGCCTCGGAGTTCTCGGCCTCTCCGCTTGTTATTTTATATTTGATCAAAATATTGATATTGTTACCGGCTTTGGTTTGGGAGCAAGTTCTATAGCTTTGTTCGCTCGTGTTGGCGGCGGTATTTATACCAAAGCTGCTGACGTAGGCGCTGACCTTGTTGGTAAGGTTGAAGCAGGCATTCCGGAAGATGATCCTCGTAACCCTGCTGTTATTGCCGATAATGTCGGTGATAACGTTGGTGACGTAGCTGGCATGGGCGCTGACCTTTTTGAGTCCTATGTCGGTGCTATTATTTCAGCTCTGACTTTGGGCGCAGTTATCTTCAAGCACGGTGAGGGCATTGAGTTCGTTTTCATGCTTACCATTGCTGGTATAATCGCATCTATTATAGGTGTCATTTATGCACGCAGCAGCAATTCTGATAATCCTCAGGCTGCTTTGAA
>CAZCMY010000208.1:0-1818 GCA_964500055.1 uncultured Acidaminococcales bacterium
CGGGTAGCTTTCATGCACAATGGCGTCATTACGACTTGTGATTCGCCACAGGCGTTGCGCAAAAAATATCCTTATAAAATCATTGAACTAGCCACGCCATCAAAAGACATTAAGAAGGTATTGGCTTCTTTACCGATCTTGGATATAAATGCTTTTGGCACTAAATATCACTTAGTCGTAGAAGATTTTGAAACTGCCGTTGCCGGGGTCAGAGCTGCATTAGGCAAAGCGGATATACCAATCATATCTTTGAAACAAATCCAGCCTAATCTGGAAGATGTCTTTGTGCTGCTGTCAAAGGAGGTGGCCTGATTGCCTGCTTTGGAATTGAATAATCTTACACGTCGTTTTGGTGATTTTGTTGCTGTCAATAATGTTTCATTGCAAATAAAACAAGGCGCTATTTATGGCTTCCTGGGCCCTAACGGTTCCGGAAAATCGACCACTATCAGGATGTTGTGCGGCTTGTTGGAACCAACTTCAGGCAGTGGCAAAGTCCTGGGACTTGATATTGCCAAAGACAGTGAAGCTTTGAAACAAAAAATCGGCTATATGTCCCAAAAATTCAGCCTATATGATGATCTTTCCGTTATTGAAAACTTACGGTTTTATGGTGGCCTCTATAGTCTTTCGTCAGAACAGATGAAAAAACGCATTGATGAAATGCTGGTGCTGTCAGGACTTGAAAAAAGACAGCAGGAATTGGTTGCTAATTTGTCCGGCGGCTGGAAGCAGCGTCTGGCTTTAGCGTGTTCCATCTTGCATAATCCGCCTATTTTATTTCTTGATGAACCGACAGGTGGTGTTGATCCTGTTTCCAGACGTATGTTCTGGGAGATTATCTATGATCTTTCTTTGCAGGGAACGACGGTGATGGTAACAACGCATTTTATGGATGAAGCGGAGCACTGTGACGAAATTGGTTTCATTTCCGAGGGCAATTTGATTGCGAGTGATACGCCTGATAATCTGAAAAAAATTATTCCGGGTACCTTGGTGGAAATACCTACACCCAGCCCAATGGAGCTTTTGGAAACCTTGGAAGAGAGCGCAGTAGAATATCTTGATATCTATCCGGCGGGAGCCAGCCTGCACGTTCTTCTCAAATCAAACAACACCTCGCCCTTGTCTGGTTATGCTTATGAAATAATTTCACCTTCACTGGAAGATGTGTTCGTTTATCTGGTCAAATCTTACCGAAGGGAGCTGGTATCATGAGGCGTCTCTGGGCGTTGTTGGTAAAAGAGTTTATTCAGATGCGGCGGGATCGTCTGACCCTTGGCATGATGATAGGTCTGCCGATTATTCAGCTCATTTTATTTGGCTTTGCCATTAATACAGAAGTCAAGCACCTGCCAACAATCGTCTTCGATCAGTCGCTTGGGCAGGATAGCCGTGACCTTTTGAACTCTTTGGAAGGCAGCCAATATTTTAACATTGACTACGTAGCTAAGAATTTTAATGAAGTTAATGATGCGGTTGATTCAGGCAAAGTAAAGGTAGGCGTCATCATACCGCCTGATTTTTCGGAAAGCCTGAAGCATGGACGCACTGCCTCTGTTCAGATAATAGTTGATGCTTCTGATTCATTGGCGGCTTCTTCGGCAATAGGAGCGGCGCAGCTGGTTGGGCAGACAAAGTCGCAACAGATACTGATGCAAAAACTGCGGGGTTACTCCGGGCATGAAACGGAACTCCCTTATGATATACGGATCAGGCCCTGGTACAATCAGGATTTTGTGTCCGCCTTCTATATGGTGCCGGGCATCATGGGCACGGTGCTGACGATGACTCTCGTTATGTTCACTTCAATGGCCA
>CAZCMY010000209.1:0-1813 GCA_964500055.1 uncultured Acidaminococcales bacterium
CGTAAGTTCGAAGCGTGACTGCAGTGAAGGTGAGACATAGATTTCCTTATTGGCCTTAACAATAATGGCAGCTATTTCGGGATGGGCGGCTAATACTTCTAAAACCTTTTCGTGTGGAAGAACAAAAAGCAAAGTTGAATAATAGTCTGTCATAAAAGCGGAAGCAGCAACAATCGTTACTGAAATGGCATTGCGCGAAGGCATGCCGTTTTGTGGTTCAAGAATGTGGTGGTATCTGACACCGTTAACTTCATAGTAGCGCTGATAATCGCCGGAAGTAGCTACTGCTTCGCCAGCCTTCAGATTAATGATACCAAGGTAGGCATCGCTGCTGCGAGGATCCTGCAGGGCAATGCGCCATGGTTTGCCATCTGCTTTATTACCAACGGTTTTGATGTTACCGCCGGCATTGACCAGGGCAAAAGAAACATTATTATCTTCAGCTAAGACAGCGGCAGCTGCATCAACGGCATAGCCCTTGGCGATAGCTCCCAAATCCAGACCGGCACCAGGTGCTAAGGTAATAGTTTGTTTTGCCGTTGCAACACTGAATTTATCTTTGCCGGTTAAGGCGAGGGCCGCATCAATTTCTTGCTTGTCAGGTACAGTTTTGTCGGTGCTGTGTTTTTGCCAGACATCAATCAAAGGAGCCAGTGTGATATCGAATTCGCTGAAATTCTGCTTATGAGCCATGTCGGCCAACATTAATAAGTGAGGACCAACAGTGAAAGGCCCTTGGCCGGCATGGGCGTTCAGCTGATAGAGTCCTTTGGGTGAGCTGTCTTTATAACGGTCTGTTTCATCTGCTATCTCCTGAAAAACGCGGAAAGCGTTATCGACGGCAGTTTTTATTTGCTCATTATTTTTACCAGCTGCTTCTATACTGATAGTGGTATCCATGCTGAAGCGGGTATCTTTATGAGTTTTTGGTTGTGAAAAGCAGCCTGCGTTGAGCAGGCTGCTTAATATAAACAAGAAAACTAAAACTTTTTTCATAAGTGCATACCGCAATTTTCTCGGGAGGCGCAGTTTACGCAGCCAGGATTTAAGGGTTTTTGCTCAGTAATTGTTTCAATCTCACTCTTAATCGGTTCAATGTAGTGGATGCAGTGACGAGGACAGCTTTTGACACAAAGGCCGCATTCGATGCATTTCTCCCGATCAATGACGGGGAGGCTGCCGTTACTATCTTCTACCATGGTAATTGCTTTAGTTGGACAGTTTTTGGCACAGAGACCGCAACTGATGCAGGAAACTCTGCAATTGGTCATAGCTGCTTTGCCTTTCGCACGGTTATTGCATTTAACGTGGATTTTAGCATTCGCATCGCTCAGATAAAGGACTTTTTGCGGGCATTGAGCAACGCAGACGCCGCAGCCGGTACATTTAGTGTAATCAAAGATTGGCAGACCGTTGCTGCTCATCGTTATTGCCTGGAAAGGGCAGCTCTTGACGCAGGAGCCGAAACCAAGACAACCGAAGTTACATTTGCCGGGGCCACCTTGAGTTTTAGCGGCTAAATGACAATCTGCAACGCCTTTGTAGTCATAGGTTTTGGGAGCATTGACTTCACAACCGTTACAAGCCAAGCGTCCAACTTTACGTAAATCTTTGCTTAGCGGCATTTCTTTTGTGAGTCCCAGCGCCTCGGCTATTTTTTGCTTTACTTCTGTTGTGCAGCCTACGCAAGGGGCAATGCCTGTCTCACCAGCCACTATTGCTTCCGCCAAAGCGTGGCAGCCAGGATAACCGCAGGCACCGCAATTTGCTCCAGGTAGGAGCGTTGTTATGATATCTATGCGCGGATCTACGT
>CAZCMY010000210.1:0-1738 GCA_964500055.1 uncultured Acidaminococcales bacterium
TGCAACAAAGGAAAGAAGTTGCAAACTGGGAACAACTTCTACAAACTCTTGATATTTCTACAGGGATTATTTCTTTATTTGGAATACTCTTGGGACTTGCCATCATTTACAATTCGTCTGTTATGAATATGTCTGACCGACGGAGAGAAATCGGTTATATGCGTGCTATCGGTTTTAGCAACAATGAGATTTCAAGGCTTTTATTCAGGGAGAATATCATATATTTGATTTTCGGAACAGTTTTAGGCTTGCCATTCGGCAGACAGCTTGTCGCAGCTTATATGAAATCGGTTGAAAATGATTTGTACACCTTGCCTGTAATAATTTATCCTCGCACCTATGTTTTCGCTGCAGTGGGCGGCATTATTTTCATATTAATCGCCCATTATTTATCGACAAAAGATATCAAGAAGATGGATTTGGTTGAAGTATTGAAGAGCCCTGAATAGAAAGTATGTTAGCTGAAAATATTTCCAGATGGGGGCACACCAATGGAACATAAGGTGATTTTGAAACTGGAACGAGTTACAAAAATATATGATATGGGTGAAGTCAAAGTTGAGGCATTGAAAGAGACCTCGCTAGATGTTTATGCCGGAGAAATTCTGGTTATTCTTGGGCCCAGCGGCAGCGGCAAAAGTACGCTGCTTAATATTATGGGCGGAATGGATTTACCGACAAGTGGTAATGTTTTCTTTGAAAAGCAAGATATCAGCCGCGGCGGAGAAACGGTGTTAACGCATTACAGACGTAATGATGCAGGATTTGTCTTCCAGTTTTACAATTTGATTCCTGATCTGACTGCTCGCGAAAATATCGAATTGGCCGCAAATCTTGTGGCAAAGCCACTACCTATTGATGAAGTTTTAAAAGAAATGAACATGTATGAAAGAATGGATCATTTCCCTTCCCAGATGAGCGGCGGTGAACAGCAGCGCATTTCAATAGCAAGGGCTGTCGTAAAAAATCCTCGAATTATGTTTTGTGATGAACCAACAGGAGCTTTGGACTATCAAACGGGGAAACTGATTTTGGAACTGCTGAAAAAAATCAATGAAGAAACAGGGTGCACTATAGTCTTAATAACTCATAACGCGGCAATCGGCGCCATGGGTGACCGAGTAGCACGTATGCGCAGCGGTGAGATTGTGGAAATAACAGAGAACGCAAGTCCTCTTTCTCCGGATAAGATTGATTGGTAATTTATTTTGGAGGTCTGGAATCATGAAAAAGATAATAATTTACATAAGCGTTATTGCTTTGATTCTAGCGGGACTAATATATTCTTTTTACTATAACGTTCCTGTGGTTGAGGTCGTTAAGGCGAAGAATGGTAACATAGAACGTACTGTGACTGATACCGGCTACGTACAAGCCGTTGACGATTATGAAATTTATTCTGAGCAAGACGGAAAAATTATCAAATTAGATGTTGTCAGAGGACAAAAAGTGCTCAAAAACCAGAATATTATGGCGCTTGAAAATCAAGACATTTCGATGGTTTCACAGTATTTTCAGGCGGAACTGACAAGGGCACAGACGGAAGTAAGCTCTACTGAGGCAGCATTGGCCAAAGCAAACCTGGAACTGGTTGATGCACAGATGAATTACGAGCGTACCAGCAAGCTATTTACTGCAGGGGCGGTATCTCAGGCAGAATTAGATGCAAGTGCTTTGGCCAGGAACAAAGCAAGAGAGAATGTTGACGAATTAATTTATAACGCAGAACTGGCAAATG
>CAZCMY010000211.1:0-1701 GCA_964500055.1 uncultured Acidaminococcales bacterium
ATGGAAATCATGCCACCGAGAAAAATGCTGTCCATCAAGCTCCAACCTAAGATTCTTCCACAAAGGTAGCCAAAGAGTATCAGCCCCGATAGTTCCGTTAAAGCGGCTATTATTGCTGTTTTGCCGACGCTCTTTAGTTTAGAAAAGCTAAATTCAAGGCCAAGGGCGAAAAGCAAAAAAATCACACCTATCTCTGCCCATGTACTAATATTGTTCATGTCAGAAATGGTAGGAAAAAGGTTGAAGTTAGGGCCTGTCAAAAAGCCTGCTATAATATATCCGAGCACAAGCGGCTGATTTAATTTTTTGAAAATTAAGGTTGTTATGCTGGCAACAAGCAGTATCATAGCCAAATCATAAATTAGTACTGGTAAATGTGTCATTGAATTCCACCTTTCTTTTTATTATTAAAGTACATTTATATAAGAACAAATAAAACAAAATTTAATCTACTATTTTAGTATAACATAAAATAAGGCTTGATTTGCTTAGTTTAGTAAAAGTAGTTTTAGATGCATGATATGATTTTCAGGCGCATTAGCGGTGTTTTCACCATTTTGCATGCAACTTTTTTCTTAATGCCAAATGTAGATTTTAATTCTTGCGTATGTTATAATTGCAAAGTAATTTAATAATATTTAGGTGCTTGTGAAAGCTTAAACGGTAAGAACGGTGAAAATCCGACACGGTCCCGCCACTGTAATGAACGCGAAACGTTCAAGTCAGGAACCATCCTAAATTTGTATGCTGGAATCCACGAGTGATGGAGATAGCGCCATTGATAGGGTGTTTTGGCACCTTTGGTCAGTTTATCGAACCTCTGCGATTCTGCAGAGGTTTCTTTTTTTTGTAAGATTGCAATAATTATGTCACAGCTGTAAGGAGAAAAAGTGGAAGAATATAGAGTTTTTGAAGGGAAAAAACTCCGCTATGGCTATACGACTGGCACTTGTGCTGCTGCCGCAGCCAAAGCCGCAACGGAGATGCTTCTTACAAAGCAAAGAGTGGATTATATAAAGATTGATACGCCTAAGGGTATTACTCTGAATCTGGAAGTCAAAGATGTATCTATTGATGACGATATGATTTCTTGTGCAATTCGCAAAGATGCTGGAGATGACCCGGATGATACTAATGGTATCCTAATCTACGCTACAGTTAATAAGTGTAGTGAAGAGGGAGTAAATTTGCTTGGTGGTGTTGGTGTCGGCAAAGTAACTAAGCCTGGCTTGGCTTGCTCTGTTGGCGGACCTGCAATTAATCCTGTTCCACGTAAGATGATAATTGATGCTGTAGCAAGTGTCGCCAGCTGCAACTGCTACGATGGTGGGTTAAAAGTAACAATATCCGTGCCTGAAGGGGTTGAAATTGCTAAGAAAACTTTTAATCCACGTTTAGGCATAGTTGGTGGATTGTCCATTCTAGGCACCAGTGGGATAGTGGAACCAATGAGTGAAAAAGCGTTGGTAGAAACAATTTATGTTGAAATGGATGTTCAAAAAAGTAAAGGCAACGAAAATCTGCTGGTGTTCTTTGGCAACTATGGTCAGGATTTTGCAAAGGATGTGCTCAATTTATCTATTGGTGATGCTGTTACTTGCAGTAATTTTGTAGGTGAAGTTTTGGATTATGCAGTGTTCAAGGGGTTTAAAAGTGTGCTGATCATTGGACATTCGGGAAAATTAGTAAAATTATCCCAAG
>CAZCMY010000212.1:0-1672 GCA_964500055.1 uncultured Acidaminococcales bacterium
AGGAAAAGGAAGTAAGTTACGATTATTATTCCAATGACGCATCTTTATTGGAAAAGCTACACAAAGCTGCGGTTGGTATTAAAACCTTCCGCAAAATCGAAGCTACGATACAAAGAATGAAGTGGGATACTTTTACGGTAGCGCAGATGGCAAGCCAGTTATCTGTCACGGAACAAAACATTCGGCGTATCATCAGCAGTCTTAATGCTGTAGAACTAGTTGTTATTGCCGGTGAAGAATTTGCTGCCACACGCGGCAGACCGGGCAAGTTATACAGACTAAATATATAAAAAATATTGCGTGTAACAAGCAAAGCATATAAGCGGAGGCATGCTTGCTCAAATTTGCTTGATCATTACAAGTTTTAATAAAGCTATCGACTAAAAACCCTTATTTGGGGCAGTCGATAGCTTTTTATTTTGCAGGTAAAAATTTTATTTTATTATGCTAAAAATATTTAAAATTTCTCTTGCTCTTATTTGAAAGATGTAATATAATCGCAATTAAGAAATACTTGCGTTTATATTGCTAAAATAAAAACACTTTGTACACAAATTTTTGTTGCACCAGTTATTCAGAAAAAGTATGTGGAGGCGGTATTTAGCATGTTTTGCTGAAGATGACTAATAACTGAAATTAATAAATTTGGAAAAGTAATTTAGTTTAGATTGCTCGGAGATTTTATAAAGGGAGGATTAACATGTTGAAGTTTGTTGCTCAGCTTGCTGAAAAAATTGAAAAGGGTTTGCCTTTGGTGGAAGCCATCTACAAGGATTTGCATCAGCACCCGGAATTGCCATTGCAAGAGGTACGCACGGCAGCAATTGCAGCAAGGCAATTACGCGAGTATGGTTTCGAGGTAAAGGAAAAAATAGGTGGGACTGGAGTTGTAGGCATCTTAAGAAATGGAGACGGTCCGACAGTAATGCTACGCGCAGACATGGATGCATTACCGATGAAAGAGGCAACCGGGTTGTCCTATGCAAGCACTATGGAAGCCATTAATGCCAAAGGTGAGACTGTGCCGGTTGCCCATTCCTGTGGCCATGATATGCATACAGCGTGGCTGATTGGTGCAGCGAAGGTATTAGCAAATGCGCGTGAATTTTGGCAAGGAACGTTGGTAACTGTCTTCCAGCCAGCAGAAGAAACCGCCGAGGGATCACAAAAGATGATAGACGATGGATTGATCGAACTTATTCCCAGACCAGACGTCATCATGGGGCAGCATTTATTGCAGTTCCGCGCTGGTAAGGTAGCTTATCGCTTAGGTCAAACGCTTACCGCTGGTGATAGCTTATTGGTGCGTTTTTTTGGCAAAGGAGCCCATGGTGGAATGCCGCATCAAGGAGTTGATCCTTTGGTTATGGCAGCTGCTGCGGTCTTGCGTCTGCAAACAATAGTTTCAAGAGAAGTTTCCCCACAGGCGCAAGTTGTTGTTACTGTTGGCGAATTCCACGCCGGTACCGCAGAAAACATCATTCCCGCCGAAGCATATATCAAACTGAATGTCAGAACTACTGATGAAGAAGTGCGTAAACATGTGCTGGAGGCAATTAAAAGGATATGCATTGCTGAGGCACGTGCTTCAAATGCACCGCAGGATCCTGTGTTTGAGAAGATTAACAATTTTCCGCTTACGGTCAACGATGAGAAAGTAACAAAAATGGTA
>CAZCMY010000213.1:0-1665 GCA_964500055.1 uncultured Acidaminococcales bacterium
CCAATATATTCTTTGTAAGTGTGTTTTTCATGAATGGCAGTCGCAACTAATGCACCATAAGGTCCCATCATGAAGCGGCCCATTTCCGCGAAAATCGCTACATTGCCCATACCTGCTGGCACAAGCACTTCTTCAAATGCCTCGCGTACACCTTCGCCGATAACAAGTATGTCATTGCCCTTTTGATTAGGTCTGTAAGGAATGCCAATGCCGCCGGAAAGATTAATGAATTCGATGCTGGCGCCGGTTTCGTTCTTCAGATCAACAGCAAGTTGGAAAAGAATTTTCGCCAGACTTGGGTAGTATTCGTTGGTCACGGTATTGCTGGCAAGGAAAGCATGAATGCCGAAATGCTTCACACCTTTAGTCATCAGCTTTTTATAGCCTTCCACCATTTGTTCGCGGGTAAAACCATATTTAGCATCGCCAGGATTATCCATAATATTGTTTTCAATCGCGAAATGACCGCCAGGATTAAAACGGCAGCTGACTGTAGTAGGGATATCTGCTACCTTCTCGAGAAAATCAATATGGGTAATATCATCAAGGTTGATTGTTACATTCAGTTTACGCGCCAGTCTGAAATCTTCTGCCGGTGTTACATTAGAAGAGAACATGATTTCGCTTTCTTTGAAGCCAACAGCATCAGCCATCAAAAGTTCGGTATAAGATGAACAGTCAGCGCCGCAGCCTTCTTCGCGGAGAATTTGCAGCAAACGTGGATTTGGGGTTGCTTTCACGGCGAAATATTCTTTGAAGCCTTTATTCCAGGCAAAAGCTTGCATAACTTTGCGAGCATTTTCACGGATACCTTTTTCATCATACAGATAAAATGGTGTTGCGTATTGATCAGCAATCTTCTCTAATTGTTCTTTGTTAATAAAAGGTTTTTTCACTATTTGTACACCCCTCATAATATTATTTGTTGGTTAGTTCTATAAGCTTAATTTCATTTTTTAACGCATCTTTAAATAAATCTACTAAGTTAGGTTTTCCTGAATAAAGACAGGTTGAACTGTCACCATCACTTAGGTCACCAGTCAGAACACGCCCGGAATCTGCAATCAGCCTGATCTGGCTGTTGGGCTTTTCTGCGTAGTAAATAATAGCTCCCGGCAAAATAAACGGCTTACCGGTGATTACTACTATCTTCAAGCCACGTTTTGCTGCTTCCGCCAAAGGTTCTTTCAGCGTTTCAATAAGTGAGCCAGTTGCAGAAACATAAATTCTGGCTTCAGCCTTGGCAATCATATTCTTTAACTTGTTCATAATTGCCTGTGCGCCCTTAATAGTGATATAGCCTTCTACTTCATTCTTAACTACCGGCATTTTCTCTACTAAGTAAGCTTTATATTCCTGCATCTGACGGATTTTATTTTCACAAAAATCGTCAAATGGAACTGGTGTATACCTGGTTGCTGTATCTTCGATAACATGAGCGGCACCTTTATCGACTAAGCCCGCCAAAGCTGTATAAGTATTGGAGCGGGATATACCCGTGAGCTTAGCTGCTTCGTAACCGGTCAGGCTGCTTTCGGCCAGGAGTGCCATGTACAGTGTTGCTTCATGACGCGTCAGATTGAAATACATCAAACGTTCAATAGTGTCCATATTGCCTCCGATTTCTTTGTTGTTCCTATGTAGGAATACTATAAAACTTTTTTC
>CAZCMY010000214.1:0-1639 GCA_964500055.1 uncultured Acidaminococcales bacterium
TTTTTTGGAGGAATTTTTGTGCATATAGAAACGCATAATTTAGTAAAAGCATTTGGTGAACGGCGTGTCGTCAACGACGTCAGCATCAATGTAGAGCAGGGAACTGTCGTGGGTCTTCTTGGCCCTAACGGTGCCGGCAAAACAACGACTTTTTACATGATAGTAGGTATCGAAAAACCTGATTCCGGTGAAGTGCTGATTGACGGCCGGGAAATAACCCATATGCCGATGCACGAACGGGCGCTTGCCGGTATAGGCTATCTGCCGCAGGAAGCTTCGATCTTCCGCAAACTTACGGTGGAAGATAACATCATGGCTATTCTGGAGGCGACCGAATTATCGGCTGACAAACGCAAGGAAAAGATGAATGCGTTGATTTCTGAATTCCACGTGGAGCATATTCGCAAACGCAAAGGTTCAGAGCTCTCCGGTGGCGAGCGTCGACGTGTGGAGATTGCCCGGGCTTTGGCCACGGACCCTTCTTTTATTCTGCTTGATGAACCTTTTGCAGGTATTGATCCGATAGCTGTTGCTGATATTCAGGCCATGATTGCTCATTTGGCAAAGCGCGGCATAGGTGTACTGATTACTGACCATAATGTTCGTGAAACCTTGAGTATTGTCGACAAAGCTTATATACTTAATAACGGAGAGATTTTAATTTCCGGCGACAGTGATACGATTGCCAACGACGAACAAGCCCGTAAATTCTATTTGGGTGAGAAATTCACGCTGTGAGGAATGAGTAAATGCGTATACTTGATAAATATATCTTAAAAGAATTAATGGGACCATTTTTCTTCGGTGTAGCATCTTTTTCGAGCATCTTTATTGCCAGTTCACTGCTCTTTCGTTTGACAGAGTATATGACGAAATATGGTGCTTCGGCTGATATGCTTTTCCGCTTGTTCCTTTGCGGTCTGCCGGAAATCATTAACTATACGTTCCCAATGTCGATGCTTTTGGCTGCGTTGTTGTCTTTTGGCCGTTTGTCCGGCAGTAGCGAAATTACAGCTATGAAATCAGGCGGTATCAGCTTTTACCGCTTGGCAGCGCCTGTCTTGATTGTGGGCTTCATAGTGAGTCTTTTTTCCGTTATTTGGGCGGAAAAGGTAGTACCGGCTTCGAAAGCAGAATACACACGTATTTTGAATTACGAAATAAAAAAGGATACTAAACCTAAATCACAGGACCATGTTGTTATCAAAAGCCTTAGCGGTGCTAATCTGGAACGCTTGACCTATGCCAGAACTTTTGATGAACAAACAGGTGTCATGAAAGATATTACGATAGAAGAATTTGAAAAAGGCGAATTGAAACGTATTCAAAAGGCCAAAACTGCCGATTGGCGCAACGGTGCCTGGTATATGCAAGACGGTACGATTCTTTCCGTTGGTGAAGAAGGCGTACAGCAGACCATGACTTTTGCAGAGCAGGTACTGCCTGTCTCGGCATCACCAAAAGAGATTTCACTCGACCAGAAGGGTCCAGATGAAATGACGCTTGGCGAACTGAAACAATATATCAAGATACTGGATAAACAGTATCTGCCGACTAGCAAATACTGGATGGAAGTCTACATGCGTTTCTCCATCCCTATGGCCAGCTTCTTCTTTGTGTTGATTGGTGTGCCGCTCGG
>CAZCMY010000215.1:0-1630 GCA_964500055.1 uncultured Acidaminococcales bacterium
TCCAGATTTACCGATGGAAGATGTGCTCAGCTATGTGCTTTTCCCGGAAGTTGCCCTGCAATTCTTTGAAAAACGTAAGACAAACAAATAAAAAACAAACGAAAAAAGCGGCCAAAGGGGTTTGTCCCCTTTGACCGCTTTTTGATAATTTATTCAGGCAGCAAATAAGATTTCTCAAGGTCTTTATACCATTTGGCGTAAAGCGCCGGTGCATAGAGGTTGCCTTCCTGGATATCGGTTTTAATGTAATTGGTAAAGGCGTTGCGCTTGGCATTTGCCAGGTTCAGATTACTGTATACAATTTGAACATCGGTGGCAAGTGCCGGATCCGTACCGCAGTAGTCGATGTAGTGCAGAGTGCCTTTTTGGTCATTAGTCGGACCAACTACGCAGGTTCCTCCCGGAAAACATGTACCCATGAAAGCGCCTTTTCCATTCCGCTCGGCACCAACTAAATCAGCACTTACAAGAAAAACGCCGTTCTGGATAGTTATTGCTTCAATCCTGGCTTGAAAACGATTGAGCCAGGCCGCGTTATTGCCGTTATATGGCTTGCCATCATTTTGGGGTTGTCCGTCAACAAGCTCGCTGGCAGAATAATATGCCCAAGTGGTGGCTGTGGGATTAAGCAGGAGGCGTGCACCTTTTGCCGCATAATAACGTACAAGTTCAGGATAGTTGTAGGTATCATAGCAGATGCTGATACCGATTGGACCCCAGGGAGAGTCAAATAAAAAAGGTTTTGAACCTGTTTTGGCCCAAAGTACTTCTCTGTCGAAAGGATGTATCTTGCGGTATGAGCCTAAAATATTGCCTTGAGGACTGATGGCTACAGCAGAATTATAGACATTTAGCTGGTCGCTGCCGATTTTTTCAGGATAGCCGTAAATTATATAAATGCTCTTTTCTTTGGCAATCGCTGCCATGAGTTTAGCACTTGTACCATCCAAAGTTTCGGCTGACCTGATTTGCATGCGTGCAGAACGTTCCAGAGAATCGTCGCTTTCTATAGCATAACCTGTAAGGCACATTTCTGGAAATACTATGAGCTGAGCACCGTTGTCTGCGGCTGTACGGGCTTGCAAAATCATTTGCTCCAGGTTTGCTTCTTTGTTTCCCCAAATGGGTTGGAAATTGACAGCGGCAACACGCAAGTTGTCTTGATAACCAGTTTTGGCTTTTGATTTTATTGTTAGTTGTTCATTCATGCCAACGAGTACCGCCTTTGCTGTAATTTTTTTGATGGTAATAATGGTACATTGACAGTCCTCCTTTGGAATAAGAAAAAAGCTGGATATCCCTAGAAGGACATCCAGCGCCATTGCTAATCTAGCTTACTGATATATTATAACATGGTTTAAGTCTATGTTTTAAAGTTTTATTCTGCCGGAACAATGGTTCCTTTATATTTGTCGGCAATAAACTGTTTAACGGCTTCGGAACGGAAGATGTCGGCAATCTTCTTGTAAGTTGGATCGTCTTTATCTTTATTGCGAGCTGCCAGTACCATTACTGCCAGAGGCTCATCCTTCGATTCGAGGAAGATACCTTGCTTCTTAACATCGAGACCAGCACTCATAACATAGTTCATAGTGATAGCTGCGGCATCGACGTCAGCGAGGCTGCGCGG
>CAZCMY010000216.1:0-1605 GCA_964500055.1 uncultured Acidaminococcales bacterium
TGATAGGTCCCCATTTATGGCCTAATAAAACGCCACTCAACAAAACAACCAACGGTTGTAAAGTATGGGGTACCGGTCCAATAGGAAGCACAATATAAGAACTTATAATCATAAAAGCAGCAAAAATGGCCGCCAGCATCATATTACGCAACTGCATTTTTAGTATTTTCCTCCTTCAGCCTGTGCTGATCTGATAGAAACGTCGCCAGCTATTACTTTAACTTTTTCGCCGCCTCTTTCCACAATAAGCAAACCCTCTTCATCAATATCCAGTGCTTTGCCTATATAGGTTTCATTAGGTGCAACTACCTTAACCTCTTTGCCAAGAGTTGTTGACCACCAGCGCCATTCATCAAGAATCGGCCCAAAGCCCTCGGTAAGTGCTAATTCGTAAAATTCTTCCATATTTTTCAAAATCAAAGCTAAAAGCTCCGCCCTGTTGATTTTTTTCGTAGTGACATCAGCCAGAGAAGCAACTATATCCTTGAGATCATCGGACAAGTTTTCCTTTGGAACATTGATATTGATGCCGGTGCCTATGACAATGTAATTGATGTGACCAAATTCGGCGTTCATCTCTGTCAGGATACCAACCATTTTTTTGCCCTCAATCAAAATATCGTTAGGCCATTTAATGCCGGCTTTTACACCTGTATATTCATTAATAGCTCTTACTACCGCCACAGCCGCTAGCAGTGTACATTTGGAAGCTTCCGATGGCATAAATGGTGGTTTCAATACTACTGAAAACCAAATACCGCGGGCATAAGGAGAAAACCAAACGCGCGCAAGACGACCTTTGCCGCCGACCTGCTCTTCAGCAATACAGACCAGTCCATCTTCGCAACCGGCATTTGCAAGTCTCTTAGCCACTTCATTAGTAGACGTGACAGACTCATCATAATTAATACTGTGGCCAAGCCACTTTGTCTCTAGACGCGCAACAACCTCTTCCGGCCGCAAACTGTCAGGAGCACTTTGCAGTATGTAACCTTTTTTTGGAACGGAATCAATAATATATCCGCTATTCTTCAAAACCTGGATATGTTTCCAGATTGCTGTTCTGGATACCTGTAGCAAAGCAGATAATTCTTCACCGGACACTGGCTCTGGTGCTCGTTTTCGTAAAACTTCCAATATACGCTGACGCATTTTATCACACTCCACTTTTTTGTTATCCTTAGAATAGCAACAGGTTAACCTGTTGTCAAGCTATAAAAAAAGAGATTTCCTCTTTGCAAAGGAAATCTCTTTTATTCAGATGTTATTCTTTGGTATTTGCTGAATGAGCCAAATCAGTGCCTGACTTATCAGTTGCTGGCTGCAAAACATCTTTGGCAGTTTTTATGTCTTCTGTCTTTTCATCTTCTGCCGTGGGTTCAACAGGTACCGGTTCTTCTTTTGGTGGCTCCACAGTTTTTTCCTGTTTTGGCAGGATCTTGCCATGTTCCATCAATTGCTGAACTTCATAACCTTCCAAAGTTTCGCGTTCAATCAAAGCTTCGGCTATCAAATGCAGCTTGTCGATGTTATCCTGCAACAACTTGACTGTTCCCTGATAAGCCTCGTCAATAAATTGACGAATTTCGCTGTCAATCTGAGCGG
>CAZCMY010000217.1:0-1603 GCA_964500055.1 uncultured Acidaminococcales bacterium
TTTCATCAGCATCCGCATAGAAGAAGTAAAGAACGAAGATATTGTTTATAAGCCGTTATTATCCATGCAAAGTTTTGAGGCAGCTGATGTCGCTGAGGGCCATGCGGTAGCACTTGCAGAGCTTGAAAAGGCCGGAGTCACAAGCGAGGCGGCTCAAAAGGGGATTTCAGCGTTGTTGTCATTGCCTGATAGTTTGCGCGGCGCAATGATATTCGATGCAGTCAGAGGCAAGCGGCTGGATGGTCTAGGCCAGCGCGGCGTGCGCGTAAGCAAAATGGATTGCGCGGATTCAGGTGATTACGAAGCTGATCTGGCGAGACGCGGACTTAGCGGTGAACATGTACGGGAAGCCCTTGTACTTGCATCTAAGGTTGCAGGCGCAGATGATATTATTGCTGAGTTATGCTGGTCTGATGACCCGGATTATGTAACAGGATACGTAGCTTCGAGCAAATTTGGCTATAAAAGAATACCGGTAATGAAAGAAATGGGCAGCCCGGTCGGCGGCAGAATTTTTTTCGTCAAAGAAGGAACAGACCTTAATGAGTTGTGCTCATATTTGCAGGAACAAGCTGTTTTGATCAGTCTGGGAGGTGACGAGAACGTCTAAGTTGGAAGAAGAACTTAAAGCAGAATTAGCGCTGATAGAGGAACGTGGCCTGACCAGAAAAATCAAGAACCTGCGTTTTCTTGATCCCGTAAGAGCGATTGATGAAGCCGGCAAAGAGTATTTGGTTTTTTCCAGTAATAACTACTTAGGTTTGACTCATGCGCCTGAAGTGATTGAAGCAGCCAAAGAAGCAAATAATTACGGAACAGGTTCCGGTGGAGCTAGACTAACTACCGGAGGGCATTTTGAAGCGAGTATTTTGGAAAAAAAGCTGGCAGATTTCAAACATACCGAAAAAGCTTTGATTTTCAATACGGGCTATATGACCAACCTTGGGGTACTTTACGGTCTGGTCAAACATAAAGATGTTGTTTTTAGTGATGAACTGAATCATGCGAGCATTATTGATGGCTCTAAAATCAGCAAAGCAAAGGTTAAAGTATATAAACATGCTGACATGGCTGATTTGGAACGGTTATTGAGAGAAGATGCAACTGAGGGCAACAGGTTTATCATCACCGACGGCGTTTTCAGCATGGATGGTGATATTGCTCCTTTGCCGGCTTTAGTTAAGCTGGCAGAAAAATATGAGGCGACGCTGATTGTTGACGATGCTCATGCCGTTGGAGTTATCGGCGAAGATGGCAGCGGTACTGCGGCACATTTCGGCCTGCAGGGAAAGGTTGATTTGCAGGTAGGAACTATGAGCAAGGCTTTGGCGGCAGAGGGCGGTTATATAGCGGGAAAGAAAATTTTCATAGACTATCTTATGAATAAGTCACGCCCCTTCATTTTTTCGACGGCACTTGCGCCAGCGCCTGCGGCAGCAGCAGTTGCGGCTCTTGAATTATTAAGAAAAAACAAAGAAACTTATTTGCAAAGACTATGGTCAAATAGTATTAAGATGAGAAAAATTCTTCATGAGGCTGGCATTCCGTTGGTGGAGGGAGAAACCCCGATAATACCTATCATGGTGGGAGAAGCTTCACTGGC
>CAZCMY010000218.1:0-1555 GCA_964500055.1 uncultured Acidaminococcales bacterium
CCTGCCGGGCACGGCATGCAATAACCACATCCCCTGCAAAAATCGCCTGTTAGCTGCGCTTTTTCTTTTTGGATAAATTCCTGTAGCTCTTCCGTCAACTGTGGCGCATCTTCCATAAATGACAGCCATTCATCCAGTTCGCTTTCGCGCTGGATTCCCCAGATTGGAAGCACATTGTCGAATTGGGACATAAACGCATAGGCGGCCCGAGCATTATTAATTAGTCCACCTGCCAGGCCCTTCATCGCAATAAATCCCATATTGTTTTCTTTGCATTTCTTCACCAAAGCCAGCTCTTTGTCAGAAGAAAGATAGCTGAACGGAAATTGCATCGTCTCATACAATCCGGATTCTGCACATTCCATAGCCACGCCGATCTTATGGCAAGTGGCACCGATGTGACGGATCTTGCCCTGCTTTTTGGCTTCCAGCATACATTCATACATATTCGTGCCGTCATTTGGCGCATAGCAGATATCTGTATTGTGGAATTGATAAATATCTATATAATCTGTTTGTAAATTACGCAAGGAAGTTTCCAGGTGAGCCCAAAAATCTTCCGGCGTTTTTGCCGCTGTTTTAGTAGCAATAAAAATTTTGTCCCGCATTTTTCCAAAGGCTTTTCCCAATTTTTCTTCACTATCAGAATAGTTTCTGGCGGTATCAAAGAAACGAATGCCTCCATCATAAGCTTTGTGCAATATTTTTACGGCGGTATCTTCGGCTGCTCTTTGTATCGGTAGAGCTCCAAAGGCATTTTGGCACGTTATAATGCCAGTCGAGCCTAATACTATACTCTGAGGTTTTATTCCCATCTTTATAAGCCTCTCTTCTGCCATCTATATGGCGCTTTTCCTATTTTCATAAATGTAAGCCAACTTAAAATAATCACTACAAACATTTCTATCATTTCTATGCACTTGAACAAAATCCTTTATTTAATTTTGCCCTCATCACCTATGTTACATTTTCTATAAATGGCATTCTTCATGTGTTATAATTGGTTGTAATATGACTTATTATTCAGATTTCAGGAGGGACTATTCATGGGCTTAAACGATACGCCATCTTCACATCGTGTGCATATAGGTTTTTTTGGTAAAAGAAACGCTGGTAAATCCAGTGTCGTCAACGCAGTTACCGGTCAGGACCTCGCTGTTGTTTCCGCTGTCAAAGGAACAACTACCGACCCTGTTTATAAAGCCATGGAGCTTTTGCCGATGGGTCCTGTGATGATTATCGATACTCCGGGTTTTGATGACGAGGGTGCCTTAGGCGAACTAAGAGTACGAAAAACCAGACAAGTCCTCAATAAGACCGATGTAGCAGTCTTGATCATCGATGCCACTGAAGGTAAATCCGAGCAGGATGAAGATCTGATCAGATTATTTAAAGATAAAAAACTAAACTACATTGTAGTCTACAACAAAACTGATTTGATCAAAGAACCGCAGACAATCCGAGCAAGTGAAATCTATGTCAGTGCGGAAACCGGTTACCATATAGAGTTGCTCAAAGAAAAGATTGCCGCTCTGGCCGTGACGGAAGAAAGCAA